>MNWS01000133.1:8950-14830 GCA_001872685.1 Fidelibacterota bacterium CG1_02_48_14 | reverse complement strand
TTTTTGCCCGGGATCAGGCTGATACTGAAGCTTTAAATATTCAGAACGCGCTGGGAATCGGGAAACCATTTCCAGTGATCATTAATCCATAAAACACCATGGGAATGCTTGTTGCCCGGTGGTTGCCGCAGCCTTCAAAGCTGTTGTATTGGTGAAAAACCAATAGATAGGTTCGACTCCTATGCATTCCCGCTTGATAAAACAGACAGCATAAGTATTTAAATATCATGTGCTTATACCCTTCAGCCCGCCTCCAGTATCTGTGTAGATTGCATCCGGGATTGAAATGAAGGACCGTAGACCTTTTTCGTTCCGTTTTACGTTACAATTTACTTTTTTGATGACACTCGCATGGTGTTCCATCCAGTGTGTTAATCCTCAAATCACAGCAGATGGCATCGTATTTTGGCGAGATATTCACACGCTTCAGGACCGCCATTTGGGAAAATTGAGTTACGGTGAGGATCGGTTACAGATCGCGCGATTTGACACACTATTGAAGCCCGCGGAAGATTTTGTGCTTTCGGGTCGGGACTTAGACGGAACTGTGTGGGGCAGTCAAAATGGTGGGTGTTTGCGTATCCCCGCCGGGGTTTCAGTGTCATTAAGCCAGTTCCGATTCATTGGTAAAGCCCAGGCGGATACCCTCATTATTGTGGAAGGTGGTACACTGACGCTGGAAGGTTGCGAGTTGCGCGGACCCGCCGGCGGTGGCATTTTCATCCGAAATGGGGGAAGGCTGATAATTGGCAATTCAGAATTATTAAATCTCAGTCGAGCGATTGATCTACAAAATTCGGTGCTAGAGCTCGAGCATTGTAACATTACCGGGATTAGCGGTGACGCTGTCAGGCTGGCGGGTTCCGGAACGCATTCAATTAATGGCTTAAGCATTGCAAATATTGATGGTGCAGGCATTAGCGTTACCGGTGCCAGTTCCGTTGAATTCAAGAACATTTCCGTTAACAAAGTCAGTCAATCCGGGTTTGAATTTGTTCAGACCAATCATGTTCATCTTGACAGTGTAAAAATTGAAGAGGCGGGGGAGAACGGTATCAACCTTTCCCGGTGTGACACCATTCAGTTCAGTAATATGAGCATCGAGAAGTGCCAGGGATCCGGAATAAGTGGCAGGGACACCCGGAAGCTCAGGGTGTCTCAAGTCTCGACTGCATATAATCATCAAAATGGGATTGAAATCATTCAGTTCGATTCATTGATGATAGATGCCGTCCGCAGCAGGAAAAATGGTGTGGCAGGCGTTGTAATACAGTCAGGATCAGGGTTTGAAATATCTCAGACGGATGCGAGCGAGAATGTCACGAGTGGGTTACAGATAACGGATGTGAGCGGCGGCAGTATCATGGCCACCCGGGTAAATCTGAATGAAAATATGGGTTTGTCAGCAGGAATTGAGATCAGTAAAATGGATTCAATAACACTCTCCGACTCGTTTATCGGACTCAATTTGCATGATGGCCTTCGCATCAGTGATACCCGGATTGCGACGGTTTCCCGGAACGATTTTCAGAAAAATGGCAGAACAGGCATTGACCTAAATCGACTCGATGTTGCGAATTTTGTCCAAAACCAATTAACCGAGAACCTCACCGGCGCAGATATTTCAGAAGTTGACAGTCTGGTGCATTCGCAAAATCGGTACGAGAAAAATCAGAACGGACTGGTCTCCTCTGGAAGTCATATCAGCTCTGACTTTAATCAATATTATTTACAGCAAGTTAATGGTATACAACTGGTTAACTCGAAATTCACTTCGTTTGGAGATGAAGCCCTGGGCAATGCCATCGCCTTGACAGGAAGTAAAAGCGATGTGGTTTGGTACAATGGTAATTTTGGTGAAAACGATCTGGGTATCAGTCTGGAGCAGTCCACACTCAACATGCAGAGCAGCATCTTCAGTGGAGGGAAGCGGTCAGTGGCGATCAATCAGTCGCCGTTTACCACCATTCAAAATTGCCAGTTTGCACGACAGTCTGAAATGGCGGTCGCCGTAAGTCATTCGCAGGCGTTGCGGATAACCAATAATGCGGTAAAAGATTTACCAAATGGCTTTGACTTCAGGTCCACTTCAGACATCGAATTTACTCATAATGACCTTGAACGAGTCTCGGGAACCGCATTGGGTTGGACTCAAAATGGATCTGGCTCTATCGCCTACAACCTTTTGATCGAAAATGGCACGGCAATAAAACTCAGTAATAACAGCGGAAAAACGATCGTTGAAAATAATACTTTCATTGAGAATCAAACCTGCCTTGCTGGTGGTCCACCTCCGCTTCTGTCTGTGGGATACAATATATTTCAAAGCAATGCATCAATTCTGGATGCTCCCGGTTTGCTTTCCCAAAACGGCGAATGGAGCAACTGGACCTATAATTGTTTTTGGCAAAACGCCGGAATACCTCAGGGATTGATCAATCCGCAAGCTGGAAACTTTATCGCTGATCCGGTGTTCTATGATGGTCAATATTTAAGGACAGGCTCACCTTGTCTCGCAGTTGGACCCGGGAAACGCCTGGTTGGTGGAAGAGGACTTTCACCGGCATTAAAGCCAGTTACGGATTAATACACCAGACCCTATGACCGAATTCACCGCACCCATATTCGAGCAGACAATCTCATGGCAAAAACGGATTGGTTACTCCTGGAAGCATCCTGTTTTGCTAGTCCTAACGATTTTCACGACCATGATCGCCGGAGCGAATATGCAGGGCTATTCCACACCCTGGGATAGTAATGCTGGTGTTACCGCCGGAATCGCATTCATGGTACCGCTCTTGGTCATCTTGGGCTGTCATGAACTTGGGCATTATCTGGTCAGCCGGCATTATGGTGTACATGCCTCCTTGCCGTATTTTATCCCGGCGCCGCCGTTTATCACCTTTATCGGGACCTTTGGTGCCGTTATCAGTATGCAGAGTCGTGTGCCTACCCGGAAAGCGCTGCTTGAAATAGGAATTGCGGGTCCCATCGCCAGTTACGCCCTTAGCATTTTTGCAATCATCCTGGGATACAGTTTGATTCCATCATCCGATTTCGTCCAAATGCGAATAACGGAAATTCATCACCTCATGGGCATTGATGCTCACCCGGATGCCGGGATGCAACTTTCCATGGGCACATCGGTCGTTTTTTCAGTTTTGTCCCGGTTGTTCGGCCACGCGGTTCCGATGAACGAAATCTATCACTTTCCACTCCTGTTTGCGGGGTGGATAGGATTGCTGGTCACATCACTCAATTTATTACCAGCCGGTCAATTGGATGGTGGGCATGTCCTATATGCACTTATTGGTAAATTGCATCAAAAGGTAGGTTTTGGGATTTTAGCGTTGATGCTTTTACTGGGCTTCTTATCAACAAACTGGCTGGTTTGGGCAATCCTCGTATTTTTTATAGCCCGGCGACCTCATCCGCCTGTGACCTATTCAGGTGGTCGTCTGGAAAACCGACAAATCCGGCTGGCATGGTTCGCGTTATTCATGCTGGTCACAACCTTTATCCCCATACCATTTTCATTATGAAACACACAAAACACATTATTGGGTTCATTCTGGTTTTAGCCTCAACAGTGGTCATTAATGCCCAGGTCGGATCATGGGATCGCTACCCGGCGGCAACCACGATACGCCAGATGGTATCAAACGAGCAAAATCTTTACATCGGTACGGATGGTGGTGTTCTGGAATTTTCTCTGGCAGCAGGAACTTTCACCTCGAATCCGGTTTTGTCGGAAATCAGTAATCTGGATGTCCGCACGGTACGACTGGATCCCTACGACCGTCTTTGGTTGGGAATGGCAAAACCAGGACAATTGATTCAAGTTATCGATTTTAATACCAGTGAAATAACGTCTGAAGACCAGTTGGATTTGGACGAAATCAGGGCTTTTGCTGTCTATGGCGATTCGATGTTTGCCGCCTATAAAAGCGGTGCTGACGGCGGTGTGATTTATTTTAAGAACCAAGCCGATACCATTCAGTACATGGATTTGTACCCAAATTTTCCAGCTAACGCAGAGGCACTGGACCGAATTGTAGGACTTGAGATATTTGACCACCGGATGGTTATAATCACGCAAGAGTCATTGATATGGACTGATTTTGACTTGGTTGATAATTTGAAAGATCCGGACAATTGGACCGTGTTTAATCCGCCACAGGGTGTCTCGCCCAGTCTCAACAATCAGGTGCAGGCCAGCCAGATGATTGACGGGAAATTGTACATTTCTCAAGGCCATCAGCTTTATGAAACAGACTTGGCTCATTATACGGAGCTGATACCGGATATAACCATTTCTTCAAATATAACCGGAATATTCCCGGACATAACCGGCCGGATCCAGTTTGCGGTGAGCAATAAACTCTATTCCATGGAGATCAGTTCGGGACAGACGCAACTTATTGGAAGTGACTATGGCACTGTTAACGCATCACTACCTGGCGCAGGGAATTCCTATTGGGTTGGTGCGGACAATGGATTCTTAAATAAAACGACGGCGGGATTGACGGAATCCTACCAACCGAACATGCCCCTTTCGCGGACATTTACGCAAATGTGTGTTTGGAAAGATGGAATACTGTTCGGGGCGGGAATCGAAGGGTTAAGCATGCTTTATCCATTTGGGTGGCGCGTGATTGAGATGGCGAATACGACAGCCCAGCATCCCTTCAATAGTTTGGACCCACCCAGCTCACGCATCACGGATTCACTCGCATTTTCCCGGAATAATATATGGGAAGACATCATTAAGCGCTCAGACGACCACATTTTTCTATCGGTGCAAGGGCGGGGCGTTTTGGAGTTGAATCCAGACGATTTAAGCCAAGCCACCAAGTATGATACGGTCAACCAGGTGATTGAGATCGCTGACGGGCATTCGAATTATGTGCTTCCGCGCCAAATGGCCATTGATTCCCGGGATAATGTGTGGATTTCGGTAGCATTTGTCTCTGAGGGTGGTCAGGCATTGACAGTCATCAGTCCGGATAGTTCCATCCACCAGATTCACCATAGTGAGGATGGCTTAGGAACGCGACTACCCAGTGCGTTGGCAATTGACAGCTACGACCGTGTTTGGGTAGGAGGTCAGTATCGCAAAGATGAGGGTGATATTGAATCTGCCGGCGGCTTGTATCTACTTGACACTCATGGCGATCTGGATGATGAATCCAATCACGACTGGGCGCAGATACTCACAGCGGGTGATGTTGGCTTGGCGGGAATTGATATTTCTCAATTGGAGGTTGATGAATTCGGGTATTTGTGGATTCGCAGCAATGCCGGGGTGCAGTACATGCCGGTGCCTTCCACATTCCTCCCAACGACGCAACTCAATTCCTATGTACGTGCAAATATGTCTCCAGTGGTTTGGGAACTTTCAGATTATGGCGTTCGACAAATGGAAATGGACAAACGCGGCAATCGTTGGTTTCTGACTGAGATGAACGGGATTGATGTACTGCAATCGAATGGTGTCTGGATGAATGGAGGCTATGGCTTTAACACGAGCAATTCCGGGATAATTGACGATCTCACATTTTCGGCTACTTTTGACCCAAATACCGGGCTGGCCTATATATCCACCGCCAGAGGATTGGCTGTCATGCAAACACCATTTGCCAATCCAAAGTCTGATTATAAGAGCATTCACATCTATCCGCAACCCTTCAGACCCGGGGTTCAGGAGAAGGTTTATATTCAGGGATTAATGGATAATTCCACGGTGAAAATTGTTACCATCAATGGTACGGCTATCCGGGAACTTGCAGCTACCACCGGTGAGGTACAGGGTTATGAGGCGGTTTGGGACGGCCGGGATGATGCCGGTGATTTGGTAGGAACAGGTGTTTACCTGTTGCT
>MNWS01000133.1:0-8920 GCA_001872685.1 Fidelibacterota bacterium CG1_02_48_14 | reverse complement strand
GGGAAAACTTGCCATCATCCGGTAGAAATTTTTTTCCAGCACAATTACTGCACCAGATTATTCAAGGACGCGTATTTGAGATACTGTCGCCACGAGCTCAGGGTTTAATAGAAAATTCGATACTTGAATAGATCGTAAGGGAAAAATTGTCTGTCTGAGCACCGTCGAAGACCAATATTTTCCTGTGATCTTTCCTTTATTCAAAGCCCGGAGCTACGGAATCTTTGACCTGAACCGATTAGCTACCTCAGCGCTCTCTGCGTCACTGCGGCAAAGCCTGGGGCACTTAAAACGAAGAACACACCCCTAACCCCTCTCCAGAGGGGAATCAATTGCCACGAGCTTTCCCATGGGGTCCTTAAGGCGTAGCCCCTCATCCATCCATTATTTTAGGTTAAACAGGAGCTCCCAACCAATTTCGCCCATCCCCGGCCAATTAATTCCCTTCTTCGGATTCATATCGCTGTTTGAGTTGTTCAACGATAACCGGATCTGCCAGGGTGGTGGTGTCTCCAATGACATTACCATTGGCTATATCGCGCAACAGCCTGCGCATGATTTTCCCGCTACGGGTTTTCGGCAATTCAGCCGTGATGAAAATTTTCTCCAATCGGGCGATTGAACCAATTTTCGCCACCACATGCTCCTCAATTTCCTGTATCAAATCAAGGCTATGAGCTTCACCATCTTTAATGGTTACGAAGGCGACTATTGCCTGACCCTTGATCTCGTGTGGTATGCCGATGACTGCGGCTTCAGACACGGCAGGGAAATCAACACAAGCGCTTTCAACCTCCATCGTACCGATGCGATGACCAGAGACATTGATAACATCATCCACGCGTCCCAGTAGCCACAAATAACTATCTCTGTCGATTTTAGCGCCATCGCCGGTGAAGTACAGATTCCCAAATTTCTTCCAGTAGGTCTCATAGTACCGATCCGGATCGCCATAAATTCCCCGTAACATGGAAGGCCAGGGTTTCCGAATCACCAAAAGCCCGCCTTCGCCCCGTTTCACTGGATGACCATCCTTGTCAACCACTGCAACATCATACCCCGGCAATGGGATGGTTGCTGAACCGGGTTTGACGGGAATGACGCCCGGCAACGGAGCCACAATGATCGAACCGGTTTCAGTTTGCCACCAGGTGTCCACAATCGGACAGCGCTCGTGCCCAATATTTTTATAATACCACATCCACGCTTCCGGATTGATGGGCTCACCCACGGTTCCCAATAGTCGCAGGGAGGACAAATTACGGCGTTGGGGGTATTTCTCACCCCAGCGCATGAAGGTTCGAATAGCGGTTGGTGCGGTATAGAAAATTGATACACCATATTTCTCAATAATGTGCCAGAACCGGTCCTTGTCAGGATAACCCGGACTGCCTTCGTACATGACAACGGTGGCACCGTTCGACAGAGGTCCGTAGGTGATGTAACTGTGTCCGGTGATCCAGCCAATGTCAGCCGTGCACCAGAAAACATCCTCCGGCTTGAGATCGAACACATACTTGGTGCTATAATGCACACCGGTTAAATAGCCGCCGGTGGTATGCATAATGCCCTTGGGTTTTCCGGTCGTACCAGAGGTGTACAGCAAAAATGACAGATCCTCGGAGTCCATCTCTTCAGCAGGGATAAAATGGTTGGCTTTGCGCATGGCACGGTGATACCAGGTGTCGCGCTTATCATCAATTTCAATATCCATGTGATATTGCATATTCCGGACGACAACAACATCCGTTACCGGTGCGTCATTCCCGGCCAAGGCTTCATCCACATTGCGCTTTAATTGAATGACCTGACCATTACGATACCCGCCGTCAGCGGTGACAACCACTTTAGACTGTGAGTCCAGCACACGATCCTTGATCGACTCCGGACTGAATCCACCAAAAATGATGCTGTGAACAGCGCCGATTCGCACGACTGCCAGCATGACAATGACCAATTCAGGAATCATGGGCATGTAGATGGTGACGCGATCGCCTTTTTCGACATTGAGCTGATTTTTCAGAACATCAGCGAATTTATTCACCTCCCGGTACAGATCCCAGTAGGTGAGAACGCGCTGTTGTTCCGGCGCTTCACCTTCCCAGATGATTGCCGCTTTGTTACGCAGGGGACCTTTGACATGGCGATCCAAACAGTTGTAACAAATGTTGGTTTTACCACCGACGAACCATTTTGAAAAGGGAACCGTCCATTCCAAAACTTTATCCCAGCGACGAAACCAGTGCAGCTCTTCTGCCTGCTTGGCCCAGAATGCCTCGTAATCGTTTTCAGCCATTTCATAGAGCGATTTGTTATTTGCGTTGGCAGTTGCCGCAAAACGATCCGGTGGTGGGAAAACGCGACCTTCATTCAGTAACGCCTCCATTTTTTCATCTGTAGTCATTGACTCTCCTTTACGGGTGAGTGGTAATCCCAACTGTTGCTATTGATAGGGGCTAATTTTAAGGAAAACAGTTTGTGTAGCAATTCAAAACAAATGACAATCTGGGATTTCTGAAATTGAAGCAGAGACAGATCAGGTCAGCAGGGCTATTAGCAACAGGGCAAATCCGGCACCGGATGCCGTACAAATAATGTTCACCCAGTCATTATCCATGGCTCTGATGCCGCCGATCAAGACAGTCGGCAGACCACAATGACGCTGTTTTTCCGTCTCCTTGCCACACACGGTACAGGCAAACTTGGCCTGGATTGTCGCGCCGATAATACTGTCCACGATACTTCCCAAAAATCCACTGCCGCTGGTGACGAGTAACCAGGTAGCCAATGGCATAAGATGTGGATTAAAGGCATATCCAATCGCTCCGATCGTCAAAGCTCCCAAAAGACCACCCAGTGTACCCGGTAGGGATATGCCGCCGGAATAACCTTGTGCCACAGGTTTGAAGGTCAGGATATGGCGCGGAAATTTTCGTGACAGGCTGCCAAATTCAGTCTCCCAGGTGTCTGCCGTTGAGGCTGCAATTGCACCCAGAAATACGGCGTAGAGGAGCGGATTGCCCGTGAAATACCATACGATCGTCACAATTAACGCGATACCGCCGTTGGCGTACACCTGAACAATATCACGGTTTGATCCTTTTGCATTGATACGGTAGACGGTGGAATGCTTTTTTTCCGCTAATTTTGAAAGCAGGCTGGAGAGCAGAAAGAATACGATGAGAGGGAGCATAAAGGGCCATCCACCCATTCCGAACATAAAAATACCCATGATAAAAGCACCCACCGCTCCACCTGATGTGAGTAAACTTAGTCTGAAAGCAGTCCAGCCAAGTATGGCTGAGAAGCAAAACCAACCCATGAAAATTTGCAGATGACCGTCATAATAGCTTTGGAGCGTCAGGTCGAGTGTTAAAGCAGCGGCAATAGTCAGTGTTAAATTATCGGAGCCCTGTCTGGAGGCTGACTCGGCAAATGTGCTCGTGAGGGCGGTTATAACCGAAATAAAAAATATGAACGAAAAGGGCAATGGTGGGTGTTGATGAATGTCCAGAGAAAGGAACCACGAGAATGTTAGCATCACCACCAGAAATGCGGTGATGAAAAATGTCACGCTCCCGGGGATTGTCTTTTTGTCAAACCAGAATGTAAATGTCCGGGAATACACCAGGCGTTCACCGACAATGGAGGCTGTGGTATCCGCGAAGGCCAGAATTAAAAGGGAGGTCAGCATTATTGCCGGATTGTGATCCCAATAGAGCGCCACCATGATCACAAAGGCGATGGGGAAATAGACAGTTCCGTAGGAGACGCGGCTGGTAGCATGCATCCCGGCAAAAATTTCACTTCTCAGAGCAAAATAGTTAATAATGATAAAGAGAATTCCCAGCACGATGGCTGGAGTTGGCGATGACAGGACGAATGGGGCAAATGCCAACAACACACCGACCAGGACATGGACCAATTTGCGACTGAACTCTGCCCGCCAGTGGAAAAATTTTCGTGCGATTTCAGAAAGACCGATTGTGAACATTATGCCGCCAAGGAACACCAGGAAAGCTGCCCACTCACTCGCGAATTCATAAAATTTTGGCATAGATCCCCATGTTTATTGAGTTGAGGCAGCAAGTCTAATTTCCGGACCCACCAACCCAAAGCAATTTATTTTCGTAATTAAAAAGAAGGGACCTGATGAAAGGCCCCTTCTTAAAGTACCAAACGCCAAAGCGTTCGTAATCAAACCTGAATGATTGATTACTTCAGCAAAGTCATTCGTTGGGTCTTGACCACATTGCCGGCCCGGAGTTCATAGATATAGAGACCGGAAGCAACGCTGCGACCGTATGCATCTTTACCATTCCAAACAAGGCTGTGCTCACCCTTTTCATACAACTGATTCTCGGCTAAACGAGCTACAACCTGACCCTTGATGTTATAAATGGTCAGATTGATGTCTTTGGCCAGAGGCAGCGTGAATTCGATTGTCGTAGTTGGGTTGAACGGGTTCGGATAGTTTTGCGCCAGTTTGTAGTCATCTGGCGTAATAACAGTCCAGTTCTGTTCAATGCCGGTGCCATCACCAGCTTCCACAACTGCGAAGGTGTAGCTATTGGGGTTGCCTGAGGTGCCACCGTTTTCAAGGAAGCCCTGGACGAGTTCCGGATAACCGTCGCCGTCCATGTCACCGCCATAAGCAACGGAGAAACCACCCATGATATTCTGGTGGTTTGCAATGACCTTCATGCTCCAATTGGCAGCATCATGGACATCGCCACCGATACCACCATCGTAGTTCCACTCATACATACGACCATAGTTGTAATCAACTGAGTAGATTTCTTCGATGCCGTCACCGTCGCCATCACCTTTTGTGATCGTCCAGACAGCACCAAACGGGGAGATGAAGCTGACATGCTCATCGTCCCAGGTGCTCGTGCCACTGGTATCAACCTGAATTCCGGTAATTTCGGAAACATCCGTTCCACCAGTTACACAATACAACTGACCGGCAGAATAGAAACCGCCGTAGAGCTCATCAGCGCCATCCCCATTCAGATCGGCGGTTATGGAACCACCATAATTGACAGCATCTGTCAACGCTGAATCCAACCAGGCAAAGGTCTGGAATTCATAGGTATTGGCATCGGTGGCTTCAACGACGTAGATACCGCCATTGTCCCAAGCTGAGAAAATGACTTCCTGCATCCCATCACCGTCAAGGTCACCGGTTGTGCCAGCCCATGGTGATCCGCCGAAGACACCTTCACTCTGACGAGCCATGAACTCGTTAACTGAGCTATAAAAACCCGATGAGAAAGTTCCATCAACGGACAGGATCATGAAGACATCATACAGGTTGTTGAGGCCGTTGTTGGCAATCAAGAGTTCCTGTTGTCCGTCATCATCCGGATCGCCGATACCGAAGGTTTCGAAACGATATCGATCGGGTTCGCCGCCATCAATCTGAATTGGCAGATTGTAATAGTCGTATCCATTGTCTGTGCCATTGTATTGCCAGATATGGACACCATTCTGCTCACCAACGCCACCCTGTTGTAAGAAAATAAACTCGCCATTGCCGTCACCATCCAGGTCACCGGTTGTGACAAAGCGGGGTGTCGTTCCAAAAGTTGACATGGTGTCAAGCGTTGAGAAAACCCATTCCAGGGTATTATCACCTGTCACTTCATACACATGAATTCCTCTGATTGTGTAATCGGTGATGGCGATTTCGGGTTTGCCGTCACCATCAAGATCGGAACCAGCGTAAACGCCACGACTCTGATGTCCTGGTGTTGTTTCGCTTGAAACGATGTATTGCACGGTACTGGGTACCCAGTCGAAGGCATCATGCTCTAAAGCCATAGCAGTAGGTGTATCGCGACCAACAACGAAAATTTCATCAATTCCATCATTATCGAAATCACCCACAGCCAGATCCTGCCAACGCTCGTCACCACCCTGAGCTGTCAACTCATAATAATCCCATGAACCGGCATCGCCAACCGCGCCACCGTTGTACTCGAAATCGACAATACGGGAACTCGCAGAGGAACTGCCATAGGTGGCAACAATGTCCATACCGTCAGTCCCGCGCCAAATGTCGGGGTTGCCAACTTTACCGCCACGGAAAATCAGTGAGTCACCCCACCATAATTCATGGAAGTCTGTGGTGGGATCAAAAGCACTCAAATCACCGGAATTGCTATATAGGAAAAGACCAGCACCGGTTGAAGGCAGAACAATTTCTATATAACCGTCGCCGTCGAAATCAGCAGCATCCAGACTGCGGAGTGATCCACCATCCGTTGCTGTGATGTCATCGGACCAATAGATGTTCGAATATTCGTCAGCGCCGTCCACATTATAGAATGCGATACCGTTGAAATCCCACTCAGTCAATGCGAAGTTGGTGGAACCATCGGCGTCGAAGTCACCCACTACCACGCCATAAGCGGTATAACCTAGTGTTGAATCCACGAACTCTGAAACCCAGTTCGGGAATTCAAAATTCGAGGAGGGGTCTAATGAGAAAATCATGACATAGTCATTCAATGTCTCATGCAACAGAATTTCCGTCACACCATCAGCATCCAGATCACCAGCCCATAAGCTGGTAACTGAGCCACCGGTACCTAAACCAGCAATCGTCAGAGGCTGAAAGGCTGAAACACGAGTCAAAGCCACGTCCGCGGCGGTTGTATCAAGCTCAAAAACGAAAACACCGTTATTGGTTGCGCTTGTACCACCATCACCACCAACGATGATCTCAGGCAGACCATCACCATCCATATCTGTGGTTTGGTCAGCTAACTCATAGCTGTAAATCACATCTGTGATGTTATGTGTCCATTTTTCTTCCCAGGTATTATTCCCTGTGGCCTCGAATAAATGGAGGGTCAAACCGTTGAAATCGGTATAACCAACCATCTCTTTGTTACCATCGCTATCAAGATCGTAAGGGCCACTAACACCCCAATAAACGTCGCCGTCCTCAGTATTGGTGTTTGACCACACCTCACTGAAGCTGTTGACACCGTTTCCACCAGCAAACGCAAAGCCGGCAAATACGACTAGCGCTAACGCGATTGACCATTTAGGTAGCGTTGTACGCATAAGTCCTCCTTTTTCTTGGTTATTGTGAGCCCAACACCATGCTCTCTGCTCCCCAGAGTCCTTAGACCGCTGGCAATATCAGGCCCGTAATTTCTATCAATATGGGGCAATCTACCTTCTGGCACAAAACAATTCAAGGAAAAACACACCTTGTGGGGTATTTGTATGTATTTTTTTATTAACAAACCAGCCTTATTGACAAGGGTCACGGCACCGGCTATATTGCCGGCCAAATCGGTAAGAAAAAGGGCGGAGTAACAATGAAGAGAATCTCTCTCCAGTCATCCAGGATTTTAATATTGAGCGTTTTGGTGCTGAATATTGGCATCATCAATACACACTTATATGCAGGTACGTCGGGAAAAATTTCCGGACGGATCATCGATGGAGAAGCTGGTGTGCCACTGCCCGGCGTGAATGTCATTCTCGAAGGTGAACGCCTTGGCGCAAGTACGGATGCCAATGGTCAATACTATATCATCAATGTCCCTGTCGGTGTTTACAGTGTCAGAGCGAGCATGATGGGTTACGCGGAAACCCGGGTGAGTGAAGTCAAGGTCCTAGGCGATCTCACCACAGAAGTCAATTTTTCTCTGACGACTCAGGTACTGGAATCCGGTCAGATTGTGGAAGTTGTTGCTGAACGTCCAATGGTTCAGAAGGATCTGACGAGTGGTCGCTCAATCGTGAGTGCCGACGACATCAAGGAAATGCCCGTTGAATCCGTCAGTGGCATTATCGAAACCAAAGCAGGGATTGTGACCGGCGCAGATGGCGCTATCCATATCCGGGGTGGGCGATCCAGCGAAGTTTCGTACCTGATAGATGGTGTGCCCATGACAAACCCGGCCTGGGGCGGACTTGCCTCCGGTGTGGAAAATAACGCAGTCCAGGAACTTCAGATTTTAAGTGGAACTTTTAACGCCGAGTATGGCCAGGCAATGTCCGGTGTTATAAATATCGTGACCAAGGAGGGTGATTCTGATTATCGCGGGAGCGTGTCAGCTTACCTTGGGGATTACTATACGACACAAACCGAAGTGTTTGAATTTGCTGATCAATTCAGCCCGACAAATATCCAGAATGTTGAAGGGTCCCTGAGCGGACCAGTACCGGCATTCGGAAACAGTCTTTCCTTTTTTGCCTCTGGTCGGTATTACAAAAATGGCGGGTACATCAGAGGCATCGAGGAACACGCAATCGGTGATGTCAACTATCTCTCAACCCGGACAATGGACGAGTTGCTGAGTTCTCCATACGGCAAAGCCGGACTCCTGCATTTTGCAGAGCCTTTTCAAGATTTAAATGGCGACGGCACAGCCGAACCTGGCAGTGAATCCTATATCGATTTCGATGGAAACGGTTCGTATAACCCGGGCGAGCCATTCCGTGATGTTAATGGCAACGGTCGGTATAACCACCCGGGTGTTGATCTGGATGGTGATGGGTTTCTCAATCCTGAAGAACTGGAATTCATTGACCTGAATGGCAATGGCGTTCTGGACGGCGATCCCTTTTACGACACCAATAACAACGGTGTCCTGGATGGTGAACCCTACATTGATTTTAACAAAAATGGCGTCTGGGATAGTGGAGCCACCGGTTCCGGAGATTCGCTGCGGCTGAACACCTCAGAACATTTGAATCTCAATGCTAAATTAACCTGGCGCATTACGCCCAAAGCCAAGCTGAACTATAATGCCCTATATAATACCTCTAATAGTCAGGACTACAGTCTCGCCTATAAGTATAACCCTCTCGGCCGTGGCACGAACGATTCCTATTCCATCTCACACATTCTTGACTTTACACATTCGCTCTCAAACAGCTTTTTTTACAACCT
>MNWS01000073.1:8445-8537 GCA_001872685.1 Fidelibacterota bacterium CG1_02_48_14 | reverse complement strand
TGAAGTTCGCCGAATGATCAAACAAAATGCGGTTTCCATTGATGAGGAAAAAATATCGGACGAATTATTTAAGTTTGAATCCAATCGCGAGT
>MNWS01000073.1:0-8427 GCA_001872685.1 Fidelibacterota bacterium CG1_02_48_14 | reverse complement strand
AACGGAAGTTCTTGCGTGTCAAATGCAGCTAAGCAAACACCTCTTCGCCGGACTGCTCAGTCTTCTTGTTCTTACCTCATGCGGTTCTGAAAAGTCCGCAGAGTCGGCGCAACCATCAATTCCAAAACTTGTTGTTTTTATTACCATTGACGAATGGCGTGGTGATTTACCCATTCGCTTCCAAAAGCATTACCGGCACGGATTAAAAACTTTCACTGATAACAGCATCTGGTTCACTGACGCCATTGTTGACCATGCTGTTACGGCTACCGGTCCCGGACATTTAACCTTACTGTCGGGGCGTCATCATGGTTCAATGGGTATTCTGGCCAACAATTTTTATGATAAAGCACTAAAACGCACCGTGTATTGCGCAGAGGATGAAGGTGCAAAAATCCTGGGGGAGGACGAACCGGGTGGTTCCTATAAAAATATTGAAGGTTCCTCATTAGGCGATTGGATGAAAACGACCCGGTCGGAATCAAAAGTGTTCAGCGTATCAGGGAAAGATCGTGCTGCGATTTTGGCGGCGGGACGCGAGGCTGACGGGGTGTACTGGTACCAATGGAACACTGGCAAATTCATCACCTCCACCTATTACACGGAAGCCTATCCTGAGTATATTCAAGCCTTTAATGATTCAGATTACCCGGCTCAGTACATCAATGAAAAATGGATCAAGTCACAACCTGATTCATTTTACGAGGCTGTTACCCAAACCCCCGATGATTATTTATTTGAGCGTGACCTTTCCAGACGAACGGCTGATACCGAAACTGATCCTCACCTGCATCACCCCAGTTTTCCACACGAGATTGCAGCTGGGAAAACAGGATTATCGAAATCCTATTATGAAGGTTTTGGCTTTATGCCCTGGTTGGATGAAATCACCCTCAAACTAGCGGCAACCATCGCAAAAGAAGAAAAACTGGGCCAGGATGACACGCCGGACTTACTTATTGTAAGTCTTTCCGCACACGATGTCATTTTTCATTGCACGGGTCCAGAAAGCCACGAGGAAGCTGAAGTGGAGATGACGCTGGATAATTATCTTGCGCAATTCATGACTGCCTTGGAAACAAATGTCCCGAAGCAAGACATCCTCTATGTTTTGGCTGCGGATCATGGCGGTATGAGTCTTCCGGAATATTTACAGGAGAAGGGAATTGATGCTCACCGTCGTGGTGTCCAGGCGAAAATATTTCGGGATTCTCTAAAAACAGCGATCCTTAATAAATGCCAAACATCGGATTCACTCTTCCTCGCGTTTCAAACCCTGGATATTTATTGGAATGATGTCTTTGCCGAGGCACACGGTATTCAAAAGTCTGCCGTCGATCAATTCATTCGCCAGGAAGCACTCAAACAGGACTGGATTGCCGCGGTATATAGTCGTGAACAATTGGATGATTATACCCATTTGGATTCTTTAGGAATGTTGGTGGCACATTCCTGGAACACCAGGAAGGGAGCTGACTGGGTGATCGTCCAGGCAGAATACAATTACCTCTCAAGCCTGCCGAAGGGGACGGGACATGGCGCTCCGTACTATTATGACATGCATGTACCCTGGCTGATGATGGGGACAGGCTTGAAACCGCAATCAATCCGACAAAAAGTCCGAACAATCGACATCGCGCCGACCCTGGCTGAAATTTTGAAGGTCACACCACCCAATCATCTCGATGGGAAATCCGTACTTTCGCTGGTCAGAAATTAGATGGAAATCAATGCGTAAACCTGAATCTGCTTTTCTAAAACTTGCTACGATTCCTGAATCGGAAATTCTCAAAATCGTTGAATCTCGGCACCATGACCCGTTCCAGGTATTGGGGCGCCATGCGCTTACCGATCCCAAAGGACGAGTACAGAAGGCAAAATGGGTCGTTCGGGTATTTCTGCCGGACGCCCAATCCGTCGCGGTTCTAAGGGATAAAAAGCAGGTTCTACAGTTGGATTTGATCCATAAAGCGGGATTCTTTGAGGGTACTACCAAGGAAAAACAGCTCCCAGACACTGACTATCAACTTCTGGTAAAATATGCGGATGGGACGGAAGAACGCATCAACGATCCATATACCCGCCTGCCCATCATAAGTGAGTACGATTTATACCTGTGGGGACAGGGAACCCATTACCAAATTTATGAAAAATTAGGTTCGCATCCCCTCACAGTGGATGGTGTGGAGGGTTACCATTTCGCAGTTTGGGCTCCGAGTGCAACCCGGGTAAGCGTCGTGGGTGAATTCAATTTCTGGGATGGTCGCAGGCATCAAATGCGTGTTTTGGGCGGTTCAGGTATTTGGGAATTGTTTATCCCCAATTTGCCGACAGACACACTCTATAAGTTTGAAATACGTACCCGGACCGGCGCGATCATTTTAAAAACCGATCCCTTTGCGAACCGAACAGAATTACGCCCGAACACCGCCTCAATCACGACCAGGATCAATGATTACAAATGGTCAGATGCGGACTGGCTGGTTCAGCGTGGGAAACTTCCTTCGAATCGCGATTGTCGCCAATCGGTCTACGAAGTTCATCTGGGCTCTTGGCGTCGTGATGCTTCTGGAAATTATCTTTCCTACGAAGAGTTGGCTCACCAATTGGTTGACCATTGCAAGGATTTGGGCTTCAGCCACATTGAGTTACTGCCTGTAAACGAACATCCCTTCGACGCCTCCTGGGGTTACCAGGTGACAGGCTATTACGCGCCAACCAGCCGATTCGGTCGTCCCGAGGCGTTCATGTACTTTGTGGACTATTGTCACCAGAATGGAATCGGGGTGATACTGGACTGGGTACCTGCCCATTTTCCTAAAGACACTTTCGCTCTCAGTAATTTTGACGGCACGGCATTATTTGAGCATGAAGATCCCCGGCAGGGTGAGCATCCGGATTGGGGAACCAAGATTTTCAATTATGACCGTAACGAAGTGCGGAATTTTCTGGTGGCGAGTGCGCATTTCTGGCTGGAAAAATATCACATTGACGGTATCCGTGTGGATGCCGTGGCGAGTATGCTCTATCTGGATTATTCCCGTGAAGCGGGAGAGTGGATTCCCAATAAATATGGTGGGCGGGAGAATCTCTCAGCCATTCTGTTTTTACGACAATTCAATGAATCGGTGTACGAACGTTTCCCGGGCATCGTGACGATAGCAGAAGAATCAACCGCCTGGCCTGGTGTCTCCAAACCCGTATACGCTGGCGGGTTGGGATTTGGGATGAAATGGAACATGGGCTGGATGCACGATATGCTGGCCTATTTCAGTCACGATCCGGTTCACCGCAAATTTCATCACAACAATCTGACATTCGGATTGATGTACGCCTTCAATGAAAATTTTGTCTTACCTCTGTCCCACGACGAAGTGGTGCATGGCAAAAAGTCGTTACTCGCCAAAATGCCGGGCAGCTATGAACAGCAATTTTCAAATCTTCGCCTGCTTTACGGTCTGATGTGGACCTATCCCGGTAAAAAACTGCTGTTTATGGGATCAGAATTTGGTCAATGGAACGAATGGAATGCCGATCAATCACTGGATTGGAATCTGTTGGCGTTCCCGATTCATCAGGGATTACAACTTTGGGTAAAATCATTGAACCATCTGATGAATGCTGAACCAGCCTTGCAATCAACCGATTTTAATGCAGATGGATTTGAATGGATTGATTTCCATGATGTGGAAAATTCGGTTATTAGTTATCGTCGCAAGGTCGAAAAAAATGCAGACCAAACAATTATCGCGATTTTTAATTTTACTCCGGTACTTCGTGAGCATTATGGCATCAAGGTGAATGCTGTTGGCAAATATCGGGTGGTTCTGAACAGTGACAGCTCTGAATTCGGTGGTGCGGGACAAGGCAGCAGTGGCGTTTTGGCGAGCAGCACTTTTGACTCTGGTGATATTTACCTGCACGTGACATTGCCCCCGACAGGTTGTCTACTTATAAAGCTTATCGCCGAATAATTGTTGAAAATTGATGATGATGACGATGATGATAAAAACGAAATGAAAGGCAGACTGAATGCTCGTACTTGAGAAAATTACGAAACAGTTCGAAAATGTACTGGCGGTTGATTCCGTCAGTTTTACCGTCCAGCCGGGACGAATATTTGGTTTTTTGGGACCCAACGGCGCGGGGAAGACCACGACCATCCGCATGATAATGGACATTCTCAGACCGGACAGCGGTCGGGTCATTTATTCAGGAGATACTAAAATGCCTGACGCCAGGGCGTTTGGCTATCTTCCGGAAGAGCGTGGACTTTATCAGAAAATACCGATCAAAGAATTGCTTATCTATTTTGCCAATCTGCGTGGCCTGCGTACGGGTGAGGCCTCCAAAGTGATTGATATGTATCTGGAACGATTTGATTTGTCGGCTCGCAAAGACACCAAAGTTGGTGAGCTTTCTAAAGGAAATCAGCAGAAGGTACAGTTCATTAATTGCATTATACACAATCCCGATTACCTGATTCTGGATGAACCATTTTCCGGACTTGATCCGGTTAATCAACTGATACTCAAGGAGATACTTGACGAATTTAAAGACCATGGCAAGACGATTATTTTCAGCACACACCAGATGGATCAGGTCGAGCGCATGTGCGATGACATTGCATTGATCAACAAAGGCAAAATGGTTGTCGCCGGAAAATTGCGAGATGTGAAGGAGACGTACGGGAAAAAAATCCTGGAGGTTATTCCCCTGAGCGAGGCTGATTTGAATCACGCCATTTTTGCGGATATGAAGGGCGAGATTCTCGATCATAATATTCACATTCCATTCGAGCATGAGTCAGCCATTCAGGAGATGATCCAAAAAATCAATCAAACGGTTTCGGTCCGTAGTATTCGAATCGCAGAAGCTGGTCTTGAAGAAATCTTTATCTCTCTGGTGCGAGGTGCGAAATGAAAAAAATATGGATCATCGGATTACATGAATTCAGAATTCGTGTTCGTTCAAAATGGTTCTTAATCAGTACTTTTGGACTCCCAATCATCATTATCAGCCTCAGTCTGGTTTCGGGTTATGTCGCGGGTTCTGGCATCGGCAGCTCTGTCAAGCATTATGGTGTTTTGGATGAAACCGGTATTTATGGCAAGTCTGTCGCGGCCGATCTGGAACAACAATACAAAGATGGTGACGAGGGCTTGTATGCATTCCAGGTTGAAACAGATGTCTCGGAATCCAATCGCGCTGTCTTCGATACTTTGGTAACCGAAGGCAGCCTGGACGGCTATTTCCTCATTCCGGGTGATGTAGCTAAAACACTGGTTGTGAGTTTTTATTCCAAAAAAGTTGGTGCTTTCCGGGATGTTTCAAGATTCGAGCGCGTATTCAATCGCTTGCTCATCCAGAATAATGTGAAAAACTACAATCTGGATTCCACCATCGTCAAAACCTTAATGGCCAGAGCTGAAGTCAATTCTTTCGAATTGGGTAAAACGGATAAATTGTCGGGTTCCCAGGAATTTTTTCGGTACATGGCACCTTTCGCATTTTTATTCCTGCTATTCATGGGCGTTTTCATGGGTGCCCAAATGCTCATGCGCGGCATTATTGAGGAACGCTCGAATCGGGTCATCGAAGTCATGTTATCGGTGGCTAATTACAACGAAGTGATGGCCGGGAAAATTCTCGGCATGGCCGGTTTGGGCATTAGCCAATCCTTGTTTTATCTCATCGTCCTGGCAGGCGTGGGTGGTTATTACGGTGTCAATCTCATCAATTCCATGATGGTTATCCTGTTCCTGGCCTATTTCATTTTGGGTTACTTGTGGTGGGCGGCAGTTTTTATGGCCATCGGTTCGCTGTTCGATTCAGAGCAGGATGCGCAACAAGCCGTAAGTTTTATCTCCATTTTGGCGGTCGTACCCATGATGCTCTGGACCTTGGTTATTGAGAGTCCCAATTCAACTTTGGTAAATGTCCTGACCTATATTCCCATTTTTACACCCTACTTCATGATCATGAAACTGGCTGTAAATGCTGCCAGTGCGTTCCAAATAGGAACCACGTTATTGATCATGCTGGTTGCGGTGTACTATACCATGCGTGTAGCCGGTAAAGTGTTCAAAACTGCTATCTTGCTTTACGGAAAACGCATTACCCTGCCTGAAATTATCCGCTGGATACGGAATTAAGGGGCGTTAGAAAAAATCTGCATACAGATTGAGGTTTTATTATTTATTTGAAGTGTGGTCTGCCAATTCCTTGACATGACCAATGTCCCTTTTAAATTCTGCCCGGGGTTCGGAGCCTCGGTAATTGACATGAAGGAGATCAGAATGGCCGATTCGGTGAAAGAATTTACAGATGGAAACTTTGAGGCAGAGGTCATCAACTCGGATTTGCCTGTTTTAGTGGACTTTTGGGCTGTTTGGTGCATGCCATGTAAAATGGTAGCCCCGATCGTTGCGGATATGGCTGTTGAGTACGCCGGAAAAATTAAAGTCGGCAAACTTGATGTTGATAAGAACCCCGGGATTGCGGTTAAATACGGTATTCGTAGTATTCCCAGCCTGCTCATTTTCAAGAAAGGCGAAGTAGCTCAAATGGTCATCGGCGCCGTTCCCAGACAACAAATTATTGCAAAAATTGAGCCGGTTATAGATTAATGTCGCCTCATTAAGTCAAACCATTCAAGCCTCCTACGGGAGGCTTTTTTGTTTCCAAAACGTTTATGTTCTTGAATCTGGAATGGATCACAATTACCTTCAATCCATCACAATGGTGAATTCTTTGCATACATAGAAAGTGGTCCTTTCCGTGTCAGATGCACACCTGAACCGGATTTGATCCAATATCCTGGGAGTAGCTGAATATGTGTAAAAATGTTATGGCAAGTCTGATTCTGGCGTGTCTTGGAGGAATTGCGGTGGGACAGTCGGGTGAGTACTCAAGGAAGTCCGTCACCTTTCTGGATGCGGTTATTATTGCAAGTCCTGAGGCGCGGGAACTTTCATTGAATCAAATTGACCACATCTCCAAAACGGTGAAAGAGAAGGTCCAACTCAGTCGGTTTGATTTTAACCCCATTCCCGAAAACAGTCCTCTGATGCAGTCCTTTCTGGGGCAGGTCAAAAATCAGGGTGATATGAGTCTGGATGACATTGCCGTTATTTTAAACACCACATTTGTCCAGCAAATCGTGGCCATGATGGATGAATATGCCGAGCAGCGCGCCGCACTCCTGGTTGATGAGGCGACGCGGATGTCATTTATCACCACCAAAGCCAAGGATCTGGGCATCACTGCCGAAAATCTTGAACAGGTCTTTAACTCAGGATTCATTTATCTGCCATTTATTAATGGCTATTTCCAAACGGTTGATTCAGAAAAAAAAGATGACATAACAACCTACACGGTTACGGTGAATATCAGTGGCGGCATTTTTTGGTTCAAAATCAACTATACGGATGGCAAAACATCCGTTGTTCCGGTGGTGAAGAACGAGAGTAAAAGCATCGGGTTCGCAGTAAAGAAAAATTTCAACGATGCTGAAAGCGCCGCATTTACAGCAGCCGTACAGAATTATGCCCGGAATCTCGAGAATGCCACCAAGGACTACGATGAATTTAAATTGAGTACCTCGATTGCCGAGCTGGATGGCTCAACCATCGGTTTTCGCATGGGGAAGCGGGAGGGACTTCGAATCGATGACCGCTTTATTGTGGGTGAATATGTTCAAAATGCCAGTGGGAAACCCGAATTTAAAGAAGATGGTTTCCTCCGGGTGCGGGATATTGTGGACAACCGTAATGGCAGCAGCGATCTAAGTCATGGCTACGGTGTAATCGTTGGCGATTGGGGCGAAGGTATGTCACTGGTGGAGCATCCGAGATTGAATCTGGATATTTATGGTCTTTTGGGAAGTCTTCCTTTGTCAACAAATAGCCAAGAATATACGGTAGAAGGCGGAGCAGCCATCGGTGCTGAAATCGCTTACAATCTGAGTATGTTTACCCAAAAATCGCATTGGTACGCAGTACTGGGAGCCATGATTGGCGGGGCTACCATTGCCGATTCGTGGACCAACGATGAAATTTATAATTCCGTATCCCGGCTCTTGGTATCCGCTTCTGTTATGAAACGCGCTCAATGGCGCCGTTTTGATGCCTTTGGACAACTTGGGTTTGCCTATCAGCAAATCTCGGGTAATTATGAGACTGGCGGTTATGAATATACAGAACGAAACGATAACTATGGCTTGCTTATGGGGCTGGGCTTGAACTATACCCTGAATATTGATTTAACTGTGGGTGTTCGGTACTCGTTGTACAACGGTGAAAGTGATGAGTGGACCAGGTATAATTCGGAGAACGAAGAAATTGGTGAGTTCACTGAGCCTATACTCGACTATTCCGGTGGGGCAATCGCTTTCCAAATTATGTATGCACCACCATCGCTGGGTTT
>MNWS01000259.1 GCA_001872685.1 Fidelibacterota bacterium CG1_02_48_14 | reverse complement strand
ATTTCAGGACACAACGCTTAATCAAACCTACTGGATGCTCCGGGAACGACTCGATTATAGTTATCTTGACACCAACCTTACTTCCGATCCCGGTGATGATGTCATCGGTAGTTTTCGAAATGGCTGGGGACTCTACATTTTTAATCCGGCAGCGACTCGAAATTTCGTCGTCGTAGAGGTTCCTCATCCCACGGATGACTTCATCGCGCCATACAACGCTTTAGAACTGTTTCAGGAAATTGATGCCTGGGCATTTATGATCTCCGGGGCTGGACGCGAAGTGCGGTGGACCGGCGTGGGGGATTATGTCAATAATTCTTCCCTCGCTGACCCGGCCAGGAACAGTAACACGGTTTTTGAAATGTTCCATGAGGTTCTCTGCGACTCATTGCTCACCTCCCAACCCCATGCACCACTCATTCTTCATGTGCATAGTTTTGATAACAATGCCGACCACGCGAATTATAAATCCATCGTTCTTTCAGGTGGTTGGGATGCCGGCTATGCCAACAAACCGATTCGTGATGTCACCGGCAGTCATCTGGATTTTGTGAATTTTACCACTGAATACCCCATCTACGCCGGTGAGTTCGGATTCCATGGCGCTTTGAGGGTTGATAACTATTACCAGGTTCACTACGACGGGACCTTTAATTTCTACGGCTGGACGGGGAGTTACGCGCTGCCACACACATACTATTTGTTGGGACCGATCACGGGTGTGCAGATGAATTATTTGCGACAATTTGTTCCGGGGTGGGATGTTTATGAACCCTGGGTCCAGATTGAGTTGGACGAAAAACCACAACTATTTGACGATTTAAATATCAGTTTGGATTCACTTTACAACCGTCCGACCATGCCCCGGGGGTATCGTAATTTCTCGAAAATTCTGGAATATTACGCCCCCTTCCGGACTGCGGTGAATAATTACCTCACGAACCGTGAAATGGTCCCGGATGGCACACCACCCGATTCTATCCGGAATTTCCGGGCGACCTTTATCAGCGACACCTTTATGGCATTGGCCTGGACACCGGTGGAAGACACCAATTTCAAGACCTACAAGGTTTATTATGACACGGGTCCCATTACGCAGGAGTCACCAGTTTGGGATTTTTCCAACGATGCACATCTTTCAGATATGCGCCAGAGTTCCACCGTCCTGCAAAATCTGCCGGAGTTAACACCTTTAAATTTCAGGGTAGCTGCGACGGATCATTATGGCAACGAGAGTATCATCTCAGATTCCATCCTGAACTATATCCCCAATCTGGAAGCGCCGGACATTTACCATCGAATGTTGGGAAGTTACCCCCTGGAAAACTGGCCACCTCAGATCATGCTTGAAAATACTTCGGTTATAGACTTCGATTCGGTGTGGGTGCAGGTTTTTAATTCGGATGGGACTCCACTGGGGCGTTATGATTTGGAACCCTATTCCTGGACGCGGTGGATTGGGACAATGGGTGTTCCGGAGAACATTGCATCCGCAACCGACACCATTTTTTACAAAGTCTGGCTCAAAGAAATTGCCATGATTAATCCGCCCTATTCCTATCCGGCGGATGGGTACTTCCTGTGTTTACCGAGTCATGAATCGCGATTGTGGATTGATTCAGATTTGGAAATGTCTGACGCTGACTTTGATCCGACACTCATCCTGGGTACAACGCGCTGGCAATGGGGTGCACCAACGCCGGCGACACCTGCCCCGCACTCCGGGGTCAATACCTGGGCTACTAATCTCGCGGGAAATTATGGGAATTACGCCTATTGCAAACTCACCTCACCCCAGATTGATCTGAATGGTTTCGGATTCCAGTATCTGACATTTTACCACTGGTACGACATGGAATCTTCCGGCAGCAACCCAACCCGTGCCTATGATGGTGGCAATATTCAGGTTTCCACGGACCACGGCAATACCTGGGCGATTTTAACACCCGAAGGTGGCTACTCGCATACTGTAAATGCAGTGTCAAACCCGCTCCATCAAAAGAAGGTATTTTCCGGTTCCTCCGGTGGCTGGCGGCGAGCGGTTTGCGATTTGACGCCCTATATAAACGACACACTTACGTTTCAATTCCAGTTTGGGTCCGATCTGAACACCACACGATTGGGCTGGTATTTGGATGATTTCGCAGTTGTCGGTGTAATCAATGACACGCCGGTTACGAATATTTCCCTGATGACTCCGCTGGATTCAACCATTTGGTTACCCCATCGGATTGATTTTTACTGGACCGACGCTCAGGATCCGGACATCGGCGCGGATATTCGGTATGACCTATTTTATCGGACGGATTCGGTGTGGCGCGCTCAGACCCGATTACGCGACCATTTTACTTCGGTTAATCTGGCAGATGAACAGTGGGCATTCACCGATACGCTGGTTTTGGATTGGTTCGTGCGCGTTTCCAGTCAGAGTGATACGCTATATAGCCCCGACACTTTCCGGGTGATTTTACCACCCCGGAGTTTATGGCCCATGTCATCTTTCGCACTGATCAATCCGCCAGCAGACACTGTCATTTTGGATTCAAGTACGACAATTTCTTTTAGTTGGCATCCTGCTTCAGACCTGGATATTGGAACGACGATGCAGTATCAACTCAATATTGCCTCAGACGCTGACACGCTGACCTGGTACACAGGTGGTGACACGACACACTGGATCGGTCTTGACACCCTGGCTACATTGGGGTTGGACTCAACGGGATTTGATTGGTGGGTCAGGGCGGTGAATGCGACTGAAAGCCGGTTGGCTGACTCGACATTTACCTTTTTTATTGATCACTATGTGGGTATCCGGGAAGACGAATTACCCAAATCCTTCGATCTGAGCACTGCATACCCGAATCCCTTCAATCCGACCACGCGATTCAAAGTTTCTGTGCCGCACCAGCAGGATGTAACTATCATTGTATATAATATTTTAGGTCAACAGATACGCACACTGGTCAATCAAAATATGTTGCCCGGTTACCACGAACTGACATGGCATGGACTGGAAGAAAATGGTCGTCAGGTTTCATCCGGTTTGTATTTCGTCCGGATGCAGACTCAGGATTTTCATATCACTCGAAAAATTGTGCTCCTGCGTTAACGAACAGCCTTTTATTGGCGGATTATTTGCTGAATCTGAGGGTGTGAAACGGACTCTCAAAGTCAATCTAAAAAAATAATCAACCCGGAAGGTTTCCAATGTTTCCAAAATTAACAAAAAAAATGCGCACCCGGAATTTCCCGTTATTGGTGATGATGGTGATTGTGATAACGGTGGGTATTTCTATCATTCAGGGACCAAAAGCGAAACCTCAGGCGGTCATGCCCAAGTCAATTTGTGGTGACCTGCTTACCGAAGTAATTACGGGTGCCGAGGCTGATAAAATCCTGACAGAAATGCATGGAATGGGCTTGGCAACGACCCAGTTTGAAATTGGTTATTATGGCGCTAAGGCTGATAATAACATCTTGTATTTAAGCATTTTCCCGGATGAACAAACCGCCAAGCAGGATTATATGTCCATGTCCATGAAAATGGCCAACGGTACGGCGGTGTTTTCACCATTGAGTGTTGTTCACAAGGAAGATCAGGTGCGTTTTACAACCACTGGAATGGGGAAGATGCACTTTCTATATCGGGAGAAAAATATCCTGATTTGGTGGCAGGGGGATTCGACGACTATGGATGCTGCGATAGCAGACCTGGAGCAATTTTCCTTCAGTAATCGCTAGAATTTCTCATCTACAAATTATTCATCAAAAAGCCTCCGGAAAAACCGGAGGCTTTTTGATTGATATAATGAAGTGTTTCAGGCGAACGATATTAGGGAGTCAAACTCAAGATAAATATCTGCCGGGAGGTGAGCTCTTCATAAGCGACATCCCGATTGTCCGGCGATAATGACGGGTTCAGTTCAATTTGATTGGGTGTGTCCGTGATTTGTGTTACCTGGCTGCCATCAACGCTCACCCGCCAGATGTCCGATTGAAGAATACGCTCACCATCATCCGTTGCAATTTGATAAACGATACTTTGCCCATCCACACTCCAACGCGGGCGTTCGCCACGTGGCAGGTCGGCGATAACAGTTGTTTGATTTCCGATACGTAGCCCGCCACCCAATTTTTCGCACACATATGTTTCCCCATCCGGAGAAATCTGCAGGTTCAAAAACCGGGAATTGGTTCCAAGCGTCGTCATAATCTGAGAGGCTGTATTGTAGGAAACGATCTGATCACCCTGAATTGAGAAAAAATCAAGTCCAACCGTTGGCGTTTCATTTTTCAGACGGAAAAACGCGTTTTGAAGTGGCGTGTGTCCAACCAGAAAAACACCCTGGCTGTTTCGTGACCAAAAAAGTGTGCCCGTGAGGCGAGTGGTGAAATCAGACAAAAGTTGCTGCGTGTTACCTTTGACATCGTAGACCCGAATGGCAGTCCGGCGGGGAATTGTTTCACCTTGATTCTCAGTCGTGGCCAAATATCGGCCATCATGACTCCAGGCCATTCCGAAACCGGCAGCATTGGCATCGGTGAGTTGGGTCATTTTGTGTGACTGGGAATCCACCAACCAGACGCCGCGATAACCGGATTGACTCACTGCGATTTGTGAACCATCCGGCGACCACACAGGGTGAATAAATTCTTTTAATTTGGGCGTCAAGGCTCTGGGTTCCGCGGCGATGGTAAAAGTCATTATCGCCAGCCCGGCTACCAGGATTTGAGTTAAATGTCGATTCATGGATGCCTCTTGCGTTATTTCAGATAGAGAATTTTTGTGTTGTATGCTTGCGACCCCGCTTGCAACCGAACCAGATAAACACCACTCGCGGTATTTGGCAAAAGATTCTGCAGATTAAGTCTAATCAGATTTTCACCGGACGCGATGGGAATTTTCATCAATAGTTCACCCCGAAGACTGTAGAGTGAGAGCCATTTTTCGGAGGCTTGGAAATTTGGCAGAATTAATGTTACGCTGGGATTAAATGGATTGGGATAGGCGATGAGGTTGAAATTCTCCGGTTGGGTAGCCGGTTCAGCCGAGATGCCAGTAATGTCCGTGAAGCGCATGACATCATCCAAATACCCGTCGGCAAATCCATAAAATCTCGAAACCTCGAATCCGATGCCACCAATCGTGACCGGACTTTCACTGGCGTAGGAGTAATATTGCCAGCCACCGTCGTTGGACATTATTTCCAGAATATTGCCATCCAGGTCATAAACAATGGGTGAGGCACCTTTTGCATAAAAACCCAGCGCATCACCCGGTGCCAATTCGATTGTCGGCCCGGTCCATCGTAATCCACCGGACCCATCATAGTCGAAAATAATCAAACCGAGATAGAGATGAATGGCACTGAAATCATGAATTGCGGCGGTATCAACCAACTCAGGAAAGACGGTCGTATTTGCTTCGAAATCAATGGTCCACTGATCTAGCGACTGCCCGGAATCAAGACGGGTAGCTTGGTAAATTCGGTCGCTGGTTCTAAATGTCCAGGTGAAATGTGATCCAAGTGATTGCCCCGTGGTATCTGCGACGGTACCGAGAACTGTGACGGTATAGGCTCGATTGGCATCCAGTGGTGTATCCGGGACCAGGGTGAGTGTTTTGTTTGGCTCGAGCGACGAATCGTCCAGGTCAACGCGTCCCGCCACCCGGTGGAAATTATCGCTCATCACCAGGATTTTGTTGGAGTAGTCAGCCTCCGGATCAAGTGATCGGGAAAATCTGACTGAGATCGTGGAGTAGCGGTCTACCATTTGTTGCTGCTCCGAAGGGATGATATTCACCGGGATCAGTTGTGTCGTTCCGGTTTGAGTCTGGAATGAGATTGTGTGTCCCGCCAGCGCATGTCCGAAGACATCCGTTGCCCCTGGTTCAAGGGTTAGCGTGTACCAGGTATCGGTTTGCATAGCACCGAGTGGATTCAGTGTGAGCATTTCTTCGGTGACATTCCACGATGACATAAATGACAGTGTATCACCCGGTGCCGCCAGAATGAGGGCATTTTCGACAGATTCTAAATCCATTGGTCGGGAAAATTCGATGGTGAGATTGGTCCAAATACTCACTCCGATACTACTGTCAGCGGGATTGATTGACAAAATGGTCGGTGGAGCCGTGCTTCCGGTGGAAAAATCAGCAAAATCATACAATCCGGGATGAACCTGCACGGTGTCTGTGAGAGCGACATAGCCCTCTTTTTCAATGGTTACGGTATATTGACCAGGCGCTAAATGATGAAACGCATAATAGCCGGAGTGATGGTCATCCGTGTAGTGAACCGAGTCTCCCGGATTGAGTTGTACACGCACGCTATCCAGTGGCTCGTTCGTATCGGAGTCTGTGACGATGCCCGAGATCACGCCATCGGTGTAATGGATACCTGTGAAATAGTCCAGAATGCCATAGAAAATACCGCGCCCTTCCATGCGTGTGAAATCCGGATTGTAGAGTTTGGCTTCCTCGCCGGGATGGTCATGGAAGGTTGCCTCCGAAAGTTCACTGGGCATGGTTAAGTCATCC
Source organism: Fidelibacterota bacterium CG1_02_48_14 (assembly GCA_001872685.1). Taxonomy (GTDB): domain Bacteria; phylum Fidelibacterota; class UBA8477; order UBA8477; family UBA8477; genus UBA8477. The sequence goes on along the minus strand of MNWS01000259.1, from coordinate 2,137 downwards.
AATACGCCGAGATAATTGGGTGAGCCATAAAAATTAAAATCGCCAAAAGTGCGAAATTCTGAGGTACGTAACCCCTGAAACAATCTTTGAGAAATGAGGGGAGACATGGTTTCGGAGCCAGGGTTTAAGGGTGTCTGATCGCCATTTTGTGAATAAAGTACCAGCGTGTAGCGGACCGTTGGGTTTTCCGGCCAGCCGGTGGCATTATGATGGACGGCATGAAACCAATCCACATTGTTTGAATTGGCGATCTGCTCCCGTTGGGAGAGGGTTGGGTCAGTCGTGGTTGATTCGTCACGCGTGAGAATCACCGTATCGGAATTAACAGAGTAGAGCAGGTCTGAGAGCGCCCGACTGGCACGCATATTGATGATGTGTTCGTGCAGTCCAGTGGGTCCAGCATTGATATTTCCGGGACCATGTCCCGGGTCCAGACAGAAGGTATATCCTGAGAGTGATTGGGCTGAAACCGCGAGTGGAGCAAGAAAACTAATTGAGACAAATAAACTCACCAAGCCTTTGTAAACATTTGAATTGGAAACGATTCTTGACATGTTGAAGGATTCCCTGCCCGATAGATTTTTGCGAAAAGTAGAGGATATGTTCCCCGTGTGCAAGTCAGACTGTGTTTGTATAAAAATATTAACTAACAGCCTTTGTCATCTGTTAATGCTTGACACAGATTTGGAAGCTTCTTATACTCCGTTCACACAGAAAAAAAGTGGGGTTTCAATTAGCAGATTTTTTGAAGATTACTGGGGGCTCTGGCGCTGTTACGGGTGGCCAACCTCTGTGGAAAACCCGGATTTTAATTTTCGATTTAACACTTCATTGCCAAAAAACACTTAGGAGGTTTTATGGGTAAGCGAATCGCTACAATACTTGCCGGTCTGCTCTTTACGGCTGGATTGTTTGGACAGGTTCCAGCGAACTGGACTGTCGGAACGTCAGCAGTTACCGTTGCAGAGGAAACCGGAAGCTTCTCTGAAGGAGCCAAATCGCTGAGTGCGACCTGGACTTCTACGTCCAATCAGGATGTCATATCCGATGCCTTTGCGGTTACTGAGGGGGCTTCATATACGGTGGACATCGATGTGATGGATAACGATCCCGCTGGACGCACCACCGTTGCAATTATTTGGACAGGTGGTCCCTCGAATACTTACAGTAATGTGTTTTCCGTTGATAATGCGGAATGGCAAACTTTAAACTATTCGAACACCGTTCCGGCAGGCGCTACTCATGCCGCTATACTTTTGCGCTTGTACGATGTAAGCGCTGGCTGGTCTGGGACAGCGACAAATTTCATTGATAACGTGATCTTCACGGAAAATGGTGGATCAAATCTGGTCCCCAACTTCAGTTTTGAAACATGGGAATCTCCGCCCGTTGCCGATGCAGGGGCTGATCAAATAGTCAACTCGGGCGACCTGGTGACTCTGGATGGATCAGCCAGTTCTGCAGTAGCTGGAACGATTGATGCCTACGCCTGGTCACAAACCGCCGGTCCGGCCGTTACACTGAGTGCTACCGACGCCTCAGTGGTGACCTTCACAGCACCAGCTACCGATACCACGGTAGTCTTTGAATTTTCACTGACGGTGACTGATAATAATGGTGGAACTGATACCGATGTAACAACGGTTTCAATTTTTGTCTTGAACCCCATAACGATTGCAGAAGCTCGTTTATTGGGTAGTGGCAGTGATGTCGTCATCAAGGGTATCGTGACGGCAACCGAACTTGGGAATCCCTATTACATTCAGGATGCCACCGCAGGTTTAGCCATCTATGACTACACCTCCTTCGGCGTAGTTGCTCCTGGTGACTCGGTCCTTTTGGCTGGAACACTGACTGTCTATCATGGCTTGTTGGAGCTGGGATCACTGTCCTATTACGAAGTTCTGAACTCCGGAAATGCCCTGCCAACACCCATTGCGGTTTCGGCATCCGATTTGGACATGGAAGCTTATGAAGGCCAACTGGTGGTTTTGACCGATGTTGCTTTGGTAAGCGGAACCTGGCCGGCCACAAGTGGCAATCTCACAGTGAATGACGGGACAGCCGACGTCGTCCTGCGGGTAGATTCAGATACGGACATCGGTGGCTCACCGGAACCGTATTGGCCGTTACAGCA
>MNWS01000233.1 GCA_001872685.1 Fidelibacterota bacterium CG1_02_48_14 | reverse complement strand
AAGAGCTTCGAGTGATCGGAGCTCTTTTTTTATCTAAATGACGCTCCCCGTCGCAAGCGGCGGGGTATCAATCGGTATGGTTGAAATTTATTCGTATCGCCCCCAGGGGCGGGGAATATTACCCATGAGATCCCGAATAGCTTCGCTTTCGGGATTAGTTCGACTGTATAATTTCAGTTCGCTTTGCTTCTGAAATTATAGTCTCACTGAATTAAATGGTTGTAACCATTTGTCGAAGAAAGAAGGAATGAATTGTCGGGGACGCATGATCTCGGTCCCTGTCCGAACGAAGGGTTACCTGTCCGCGTGTGGCTAAAGGGTAAGCGAAATTCCGAATCAGTGCTTCTGTACCGTAGAATGTTTAAAAGACCCTGAAATAAATTCAGGGTGACAGTGTCAATCCGTTTCATCTGTGGTATCCGTGTTCTATCTATTGGTTCGTACGCCCGGGTGTCCTTCGACTCCGCTCAGGAAGACACCCGGTCTGCACAGGAAAATACCAGGCCCGCTCAGGAAAACACCCGGTCTGCACAGGAAAATACCATGCCCGCTCAGGAAGACTCCCGGTAATTTTTCTTCATTAAAAAAAGTTGCTTTGTGGTCCTGGGGGTTGTCTCGATGTATCTCCGTGTCACGGCCTTTCAATCTTTCTCTTACTCTGAAAACCCACCCCTCTGTGTCTTCCGTCAGTTGCCGGACAGGCTCCCTTCAAAAGGGAAGATTCCTGGATCCCTGGTTTTTTTTTATCCGCTTTACCAGCGTCATCTGCGGCTGGCTCGGCTGCTTGTTTGTGTCTGTATTCATCTGTGGCGGAAAAAAACTTATCCCCGAATCCGCTCCATCAACCACTCAAATAACCGCAATCCCGCCAGATCATTATTTTGCTCAAATTCCGGGTGCCACTGAACGCCCAAAACCGGCAGTGTGGCATCATCGGGCTCAATCGCCTCTACCACATTATCTGTGGTCCAGCCACTCACATGCAGCCCATGCCCGACTGCCTTGAGACTCTGATGATGGGCACTGTTGGTCTCGGTGCAACAGGTTGCCGTGAGCTTGTGCAGCAAGGAACCTTTCTCAAATTCCACCTCATGCCGGGCGTTATACCAATCGTTAATCCGATGGGTCAGAGGATTCGAAATCTGCGTGGGAATGTCCTGATACAGCGATCCGCCATAGAGAATATTCAACTCCTGCATTCCCAGGCAGATGGCCAGCGTGGGAATTCGTTTCGCCAGCGACCGTTCCAGCAATCCAAAATCATTCTCAGCCCGTCGCGGGTCCTGAATCGTCACCCCCAGCATGGCTTCAATGGGTTCAGCGCCATATTGCCGGGGATCCACATCATAACCGCCCACCATGACAAAACCATCGGCGAACGCCAGCAATTGGTCTAAATGCGACTTGTCCGTCTGGGGTGGGATGATGAATGGAATTCCACCGGCCCGCTGAATCATATCAGTGTAACTCGATGCAACCACACTGCGCGTCAAGGTCTGGATCGGATAAAAACTCACATTGACTGCGATCAACGGTTTACGCATAAATCGAAATTCCCCGAATTAAATCTCACCATGAACCAATTTACCATTGCTGAACACCGCCGTAATCAGGTCGGTCGTTTTCAAATCCACCTCAGCCAGGTTCAGGAATTCTCGTTTCAGCACCACCATGTCTGCCAGCATTCCCGGTGAAAGATGACCTTTGTAATGGTCCGAAAATTCAGCAAACGCGGCCCCTTCCGTGTAGGCGTGTAACGCCGTTCCCAGATCCAGGCGCTCTTCCGGAATCCAATTATTCCGCAGGATTGCTGCCTGCATTCCCAAAATCGCATTCATTGGCGCCACCGGCCAATCCGAACCCATGGCCAGGCGACCACCACTTTTATGTATACTGCGGTATGGAAATGCCTGACTCGTTCGATCGCCCAATATGGCTCCTGCCCACCGGGAATCATCCACGCAATGATAGGGCTGAACACTGGCGATAACGCGTTGGTCACCAAACCGGGACTGATCGTCCGGATGAATGTGTTGCGCATGTTCGATCCGGTACCGTCGATCGCGCTTGCCGCGTGATTCATACAATTCCGCAAACAGGTCCAGCACCAGCCGGTTGGCCTTGTCACCGATGGCATGAATGGCCACCTGAATATTATGCGCGTCGGCATCCCACAAAATTTCCCGAACTTTGGTCAGGTCTTCGAAATCGCGATCGATCAAACCACAGTTGCCGGGCTCGTTGTTGAAATCGTCAAACATGAGTGCCGTAGAAGAACCCAGACTGCCGTCGGAAAAACCTTTCAACCCACCGACCTGGAACCATTCATCCTGATAAATGCCTTTTTCCAATTCCCGCTTCAAATCCGGCCAGCGCAAAAAAGGTGTGTAAACTCGAATCCGAACCCGCAATTCGCCAGCTTTCGCCAAACCTTCGTACCAGCGCAGACGGTCAAAATCAACGCTCATGTCATTAATGGATGTGATTCCCTGTTTTAATGCTTCATCCATGGCGGCGTTTAAATATTGGCGTTTGTGCTCCTCGCTTTCCGGAGGCTGTAACCGATACACGAGATTCATGGCGGCATCTTTTAACAATCCCGTGGGATTACCGTGCTTGTCTTTTACGATCACACCGCCTGGAACATCCGGTGTCCCGGCGGTAATGCCAGCCAATTGAAGCGCTTTGGAGTTAGCAACGGCTGAATGGCCGTCATGACGATTCACGAAGACGATGTGATCCGGTGCGGCCTGGTCCAGCCATTCCTTACTTGGCATCGCTTTGTCCGGGAATTGCTGCTGATCCCAATGACCACCGGTTATCCACCGATCAATGGGCGTCGTTCGGGCAGCATCAGCCAGAATTTGGATGAATTCCGATTTGCTGAATGCCGCGCGCAGATCAACGGAAAGCAACTGTTGGCCACCTTCCGGAAAATGGGTATGAACATCCATGAACCCGGGTGTCAAAACGGCGCCATCAAGATCAATAATCTGTGTGGCCTGGGCGCGATACATGGAAAGATCGGTCCCGACCGCGACAATTTTTTTACCCCTGAGCCCCAGTTGACTGGCAGTGGGATTGCGGAAATTTTGGGTGAGAATGTGGCCGTTTATAAAAAGTGTTTCGACACTTGGCAAGATCGCTGTCCTTTCTGAATTTCCTGAGTCAGGTCGGGTTGAAATTTCAGAGCGTGAATGTCATGTGGTGGCGGAATCGAGAATCAGCCCAACTGCCGTTTATCTGCGCTCCAGTTTCCGATCATCTGCTGTGCGGCCGGGTGGATGGACACATCAAACCGATGTGGCACGGGCAAAACGCGCTCGCCGTCCGTGTGTACCGGAATCGCGACATCACTTTCGATCAGGATTTTGTTGGTTTTGTACTGTTCGATTTCAGGCAGGTCGGTAATCGTACCATCATACAGCTTCAGGAAATTGGAGATGATCCGCATTTTGCCAATATTTTTAACGACGCACAGGTCAAAGACACCGTCATCAAGTTGCGCTTTGGGTGTCAACTGAAGACCGCCGCCCACATTCCAGCCGTTGCCGATGCTCAACAAAAACATATCCTCATCCAGCACCATATCGTTGAATTCAATGTGCATGGGAATGCGTTTGTAGCTGAAAAATGTGAACCCGATGGCGATGATATATTTGGGCGCACCCTTTAGAAAAGAGAGCTTCTGACCAATGTCATTCGCCCGACCTTCAAAACCGATACCCATCACATTGATAAACCGCCGACCATTTACTTCCCCAACATCCAGGGTTTTGACATCGTGTGCCAATAGAATGTCGATGGCCGTGGTTACGGAATCCACCGGAATGCTACAACTCCGGGCGAAGTCATTGCCTGTCCCGATCGGGATGATTCCCAGGGGCATATCCAGCTCGGGCATTCCGTTGAGAATTTCGTTAATCGTACCATCCCCACCCACAGAGACGACGACATCAAAATCGCGACCGATTTCCTGTACCAATTGCGTCGCGTGACCCGGTTCGTCTGTAAAATGAAATTCGAATTTCGCGCCGCGTTTCCGCAGCAGGTGGTCAATCTCAGGCAGCGCCTGCATGGTACGGCGTGAGCCGGCTTCAGGATTGACAATCAGGAGATAGCGATGATTTGGATTCATTTTTCCTCTTTTCCCGTGTTGCACTAAACGGGCTTGCTCCTGGGTGTTGTTTGTGGATTCACCCATGATAACGATCTGATTGGCAAGCCGGATTCGGGGAAGTTTAATCCTGCTTGATTAGGATTCAAATTGTTTAATCATGTATGGCGCGGGTTGGTTCTTATCAAATCCAGGACACCGTTAATGAAGGTAAGGGGATGAATCGGATTCCCGGGAACATATAGATCAATTTTGTACTGGTTGAGAAAATGTCGGTTTAAAGCGGGACTACCCGAAAAAATCCCTCCGCTAATGGCATCTGTTCCGGCTAAGATGATAATTTTAGGTTCGGGGATGGCATCATAGCAGATCTGTAAGGGCAAAGCCATGTTCTCCGAAAGTGGACCCGTTATAACGATACCGTCGGCATGGCGTGGTGAAGCAACGAACTCAATTCCAAAGCGCCCCATGTCAAAGTTCACATTACCGCAGGCATTAAGCTCCATTTCACAGCTGTTATCGCCCCCGGCGGACACCTGTCTCAGCTTCAATGAGCCACTGAAATATTTTGAAATTTCACTTCGGATTAAACTTGCATCCAATAAAACGGGTTGGTTTGTCCCTTCGGTCACAATCAATCTTTCAAGTGAGTTGGTGGCTAGTTTATAATCTTTCGTAAAGGTGATTTTATTCGGAAATGCGAAGGCGCATTCACCACAGAAAGTACACTTCCCCAAATCAATTGAGATCGGTGAGGAGCCTATCGCCCCGGTGGGACACAGTTTTACCAACGCTGCAGTATCAATTTTTTCATTAGTAATAACGGGTCTACCCCTGAAAATGCCAGGGAGTTCAGCTGTTGCCACATTGGGGATTGATTGTCGGCCGTGATGAAAAAGGATTTTTAGCGTGTTAAACATAAAATTCCGCTGGACGATATTTTGAGTTTTCGCGAGTAGTTATCCCCCAAAGCCAGGTGCTTCTGATCTGTTCGGTGTAAAGAGAAACACCGGTGCAATAATAATGAACACCAGTTATTTCGCTTGATTTCAAAGGCCACCACTCTCCTGGTGAGATAGAAAGACAGGATCGTATTGATAGCAAGCGCAAGATGCAACATTTCATGTAAACCATAATCATTGTCATAAGTCATGCCCGGAATAACTGAGGTTAAAACTCTTGTTACAGACGGGGAAATCGGAGATCTCATTGTTTCGCACGGCCAAGGCCAGCGCAACCCAATTGTGTATGGAGGGGTCTTTTATTTTGTAGTGACGCAACGCGCCTTGTTGGTCGGTAATGGCACAATGGCAGATCTCACCACGCCAACCTTCGGTAAGAGAAATGACAATTGAATTAGCCGCAGGGGACCCTAATTCTTTTTTCTCACGGCTTTCCGCTGGCAAATGCATCAATAAATCCCGGATATAACCGATGGATTGAATAATCTCCGCTTTCCTGACCTGCACCCGTGAATACACATCGCCATGATGTTTGATTACTGGCTGGTGACCCAGATTGATGTACTTGTCGTGAGGGTGTGTTTTGCGAATATCCCGCTCGGATCCACTGGCCCGCGCTGCCATTCCCACTGCCCCGATTGAACCTGCCTGCTCCCACGAAACAACGCCCGTTTTTTCAAGTCGGGACAGTACCGACGGTTGACGGAATGTTTTTTGGCAAATTTCATTAAAATCAGGTTTATACTGGTCCAGCATATTTTTCAGAGCGATACCCAGCTCTTTATCAAAAGGAAAGTGATTATTCCCAGCCCGGATTAATCCCTTTGCCAGTCGGTTCCCGCACCATTGCTGAAAAAAATTGATTATGGGAGTCCTCAACCGGCCAAAAACTGCATTACCCAGTTGATACCCAATATCGGTGCAGATTGCGCTCAGATCACCCGTATGAACGGCGATCCTTTCTAATTCCAGCGCCAAAGTACGCGTGAATCGCAGCTCATCATCGGCCTGAAAACCGCACAGCGCTTCCCACAAATTCACAAAAGCGGTCGTATGTCCGGCAACGGTATCCCCGGCAATGGATTCAGCCAGCGTGGTGCGCTGCAAGAGAGTTTTTTTCTCTAAAAACAACCTTTCGATACCCCGGTGTTGAAACCCTAACTGAATCTCCAGGTGAAGAATCTGTTCGCCATTGCAAATAAACCGAAAATGCCCCGGTTCAATAATACCTGCATGAATGGGGCCGACACCCACTTCGTGCAATTCGACACTATCACTTTGATAAAACGGGTAATATTCAATGCAGGAATCTTTGTCTGCCCGATCAAAAGCGAATCGGACCGGCTTAAGCCAGGGATGGTCACTGAAATTGATTCCGAAATTCTCGTGCAACTCCCGCTCAAAAACCTGAAAAGCCAAATGGTGTTTGGAAAAAGAGGGCAGGATTTCTGTGCGATTAATCTCAGCGCATGAAAGATAAATATTGTGCTCATTATCGTTGGCAATACCACAAATCAATTTGATTTTGCCGTCTTCAGGAACTCCAAAATAAGTGACACAATGGTTGGCCGAATCATCTAAAAGCGCCGTGTTGTGTTCAAGGAACCGCTCATAATCCGACCGGGGAATGGAAGTTAAGGAGAGGCGCTCGTTATTTTTTACTGCGATGTGATTCATGCTAAAAGGGTAAATTCTTAATGGCTTCGTTAATGAGTGCCACCATTTGCGATGGTGGGTTAAACCCAAGATAAATAACCAACCCCAGAAGAACATATTGGGAAATGGATTGAACCGGGTCCCCTTGGTCCAGTCTGGATTCATCCAAATCTTCCGGAGTGGAAAAAACCAATCGAAAGAAATTTCTTCCTAAAGCCCAAATCGTAAACGAAAGGAGGATTAAAACGATGATCAGCAATATGTAATACTGGTGTTCAAACAATGCCCGGAACATCATGAACTCGCTGAAAAACATACCTGAGGGGGGAATGCCTGTGATGCTGATAAAACTGAGTAATATGACGACGGCGCCGGGGAGGTAATATTTGAAATAATTACCCGTATTTTTGATTAGGTAACTTTTATAGATGTGGTGCACCTGTTGAATCTGGTAAAACATGCTCGCCTTGGTAAATGAATGAAAAATTAAGTGCAGAAACACAGCGTAATACCCGATTCCGCCCACTCCCAGCCCGATGGCCACCAGCCCCATATTTTCAAGGCTCGAATAGGCAAACATGCGCTTAAAATGGTGGACTTGCATTAGGTACACCACAGCGACAAAGACGGACAGGGTGCCGGCTAAAATTAAAACATGGTTTGCCCAGATAAGAATGGAGGTCGATGCGATGATAGAGTACATCCGGAAAATGGCGACAAAGCCCACGTTCATAAGGGTCGTGGAGATAAAAGCGCTGATTGGCGGTGGAGCCACCGTATGGGCGTCAACACACACGGTGTGCATGGGAAATAATCCCATCTTCGCACTGTAACCAACCAATATCAACAAAAATGAAAGCTTCAGCCAGGAAGGATTAAAGGTTGCCGCATGGTTAACCAAGGATCGGTAGGAAAGATCAATGGTTCCGGAGGCCTGGGCTGAGATGCTCAGAAAGAGAATGCCTGTAAAAGCCAGGGTTAATGCCACCGAGCAGACAAACAGATATTTCCAGGTCGCCTCGACCGCATCTTCTTTCCGCTCGTGGTAAATTAATATTGCGGCAGAAAAGGTGGTGAGTTCAATAAAAATCCAGGTAACAGCAATATGGCTGGATAAAAAAGCTCCCGTCTGAGCCATAATTAAAATGCAAAGCGCAGCATAATAAATGGCCTGAGCATGCTGCGGAGTTGCATGTCTCTGGTGGTGGTGCTGTAGATAATAGATACTGTGAAAAGAAGAGGTTGTAGCCAGAATACTTAAAACGATAAGCATAATTATCGCTGTCGCATCCGCAGTGAAGTACCCCAACTCCTCTGAATGTAGGTGGAAACACATATACAGCGTCAGGCTCCACTGCAAACCATTAAACAAAACGAGTAGAATTTTGTGCTGGAGTACTTTTCTTGTCAGCAACAGGCTTGCAATGATGGCAACAGCAATGATGAAGTAATAACCGAGCATCTTTAGTCTTTCATCTGGCTTATCGCCTGAGTGTCCGAGTTATTGAAAACATCACCGATTTTGTTGATAAAAATGCCCATGACCAGAACGCTAACAAAAATGTCTATCAGGATTCCCGTGTTGACCATCATTGGCATTTCATTTCCCACGGCCAGCGACAGGATAAACACGCCATTTTCCAGTACCACATAACCCATGATATGGGTGAGAAGTTTCCCTCTTGAGATAATGACATAAAGACCTAAAAACAATGTGGACAAAGCCACGACGAAAAACAAAGTATCATAACCCAATCCCTGGATTTGCTGGACCAAAATAAATGAACCGATAATTGCGGCGGTGATGATTAGAAGCGATATGAAGTAGGATACAAACGGCTCAGTTTCCCGGGTAATTTTATTTTTTCTGATGATGTAATTTATAAATAACGGTAGTGCGATGGTTTTGAAAACCAGTGTTTCCAGAAGAATAAATACCAGATTGAGAATAGTCACATTTACCAGCTGTATAAATGCCAGGAGGAAAAGCAGGAAGCCCTGAACTGCCAGCATTTTTGCGAATCCTCGTAAGCGGTTGGAAATGGCGATATACAACAACGTTACGGTAAACAGGACTAAGATGATTTCTTTCAATTTATTTTACTCAATTCAGCTCGATCTACCGGTGATGAAGAGGACAAACAGAAACACGACCAGGGCATATGAAGTGATAGTGAAAATAAATTGAGGATTTCTCCCCATTCTAAAGCGTGCCACAAATGATTCTACTGTCCCAATGGCAATAGCAAATATGGCCTCAACAGCTAAGAATAAAGGGATGCTGATAAAAAGTGGAAATGTGTTGATGAATAAATTCGCCGCGAGAGCGCCAAACAGGGCAAATTTCAAGTTGGTCGTAAACAGAATCAATCCCAGATCAAAACCACTATTGTCCAGAATCATCACTTCATGAACCATGGTCAACTCCAAATGCGTACGCGGATCATCCACCGGCATGCGACTGTTTTCGATCATAGCGAGGATCAGCAAAATCATGGCAGCCAACAGACCCATGGCAATGGAAAAAGATGAACTGAAATGCAATGAGGCAAAAATATCGCGGAAGGAGAGTTGCCCGGTGAAGAGGGCAAGTGAACCCATAATGGTAAAAAATGCCGGTTCCGCCAGCATTGAAAAATGCGCTTCACGACTGGCGCCCATGCCTTCAAAACTACTGCCGGTGTCCATTGCCGCGACGATCATAAAAAACTTACCCAACGCCAAGGCATAAGCGAAAAACACAAAATCACCCGGAAAAGAAATCAGACCCGGTATTCCGCCGAAAGGCACACAAAGCACGGCGGTCAGTACCGAGGCAAAATAAATCCCCGGCGCGATGCGAAAAATTATCGTTGATGTGTCGCTGAAAACGGCACCTTTCCGCAACTGTCGCCAAATATCTTTTATCGGCTGCAACAACCCCGGCCCCTGCCGTCCCGATAAAAGACTCTTCGTCCGGAATACAAGACCGTGAAAAAACAGCGTTACAACCAGGATAAGAATTAGACTGGTCATATTTTATAACAACTTAAGCCAGGTTAGTAAGGCCACGGTTAACATAAAAACGATTCCATAAAGAATGTAGTTTTGAATTTTTCCGTTTTGCAGAAAATGGAAGCTCGCAAATAATCGCTTCGTCCACACCAACGGTTGATCAATTAGATTGGTTTCCAGTATATCTCCAATGTGAGTTTCATAATGCATGATCTTTTGTGGAAAGACCTCCTTTATTTCAACCTTGGTTCGCTGGACTAAAAGCACTGACTCGGCAAGTTTCCGATACATCCGGACAAATGAATTGGCCGTGTATTGCATCTTTGCCGCATCTCCCACATAACCACACCCCCAGGTGGGTGACACTGATTGTAGCCTTGGGGATGTTATAAAATGCCTTATAAGTAACACCCCGCCACTCATTGCGATCAAGCCAGTCACGGACCAGCTCACATGCTGCAAAGTTCCCAGCAGGGTACTGCCTGAAGTGAAGGCGGTGAAGGAAAACTGGGGGACGAACAGTGCAACCGGTTGGCTCAATAACCGCACAAAGGCAGAAGGGAATAATCCAATACTGAGAATAAAAACCCCGATGACATACAACGGCAGCAAATTTCCAAAGGTTTCGCCGGTGTTGTCGGACGATAACGGTTGTCGTTCTTTGCCCAGAAAAACCACACCAAAAGCCTTAGTGAAGCCGAGTAAAGCCAGACCGCCAATCAGGACCAAGCTAAGTATCGCGAGCATCAAAAGTACCGAGGCCACCGGAGAGGCATGTAGGATGCCCTGATACAAACCACTGTAGAGCAAAAACTCTGAAATGAAACCATTAAACGGCGGGAATCCGCAGATTGCAAGCGCGCCCAGTAAAAATAGCGAGGCGGTTTGCGGGATTTTTTTAAAAAGCCCACCCAGCGACTCCATCTTCAGCGAATGGGTGGCGTGATACACGGTACCTGCCGTATAAAAAAGTAGCGATTTAAATAGTGCATGGTTTAATGTGTGCAGTAATGCACTCAGAAAACCGGCTGAAGCAAGCATGACATTATCCATCCCCAGACCAATAAGTCCTAATCCGATTCCCATGCCGATAATGCCAATATTTTCGATGCTTGAGTAGGCCAGCAGCTTCTTGAGGTTATGCTGGATAATGGCGAGCATTATTCCATAAATCCCGGAAGCAGCCGCCACCCCCAGCAGTGCCCAGCCAATCCGAAGATAATTTTGATTTTCGGTAAGCGGGAAGAGCAGAATCATCCGGAGAATTCCATAAATCCCAAGTTTGATCATTACACCGGACATCATCCCGGAAATGTGTGCCGGTGCTGCCGGATGAGCCTGGGGCAGCCATGTGTTAAGTGGTAAAATTCCAATATTTAGCCCCGCTTTTAGTGCGAAACCCACAAAGAAACAGGCAAATATTGGCAACACTGCCGCAGGATTTAGCTGACCTGCAGCTGCAAAATCAAACGAACCAGTATGAGTAAACAACCCAATAACACCCAGCGTAAGCAACACGACACTCACGTGCATTTGGATGAGATAATTGACACCCGCCCGGAGCGTTTCAGGTTTGTAATGTTCGAATATGACGAGCAGCATGGATGACAGTGACATGATCTCCCAGGCGACTAAAAACGCAAGCCCGTTTTGAATCACACATACGGCCAGCATGGACAAATGAAAAATGATGAACAATATCCAGTGGAACGACAGGTTTGCTTTCTGCTCACGGTAGGTTCGCATATAATTCGCACCATAAAGACCACCGGTGAACAGCGTGAAATTGATGATGAGGATGAAAAAGGCCGACAGGGCATCGATACGCAATGGGATGTCACCAAAAAGTGTAGTGTCGGCAATGACCATCTCTAACGGAGCGCCTGTCAGGGCGTGATAAGCAAGCAAGGAGGAGCCACACCCATAAATAAAAACCAAAGACAATGCAATACCTGCCTTGATTTTTACGGGTGCAATGACGATGCAGATACTGCCAATTAAAAAGACAATGGTTGCAGCGGCAATCAACGATAACAAGCTAATCATATAAATATATAATCGCCCAATTGCCCATTGATTACCAATGATTATTTGAGCCCCCTCCAAAAACTATTCTTCATTGCGACTGATATTTTTCTCAAGAAAGGTGATTTTCGCAGCGTTTTTTCCTTTTAGGCAGAAAAAGGCTCTTGGTGGCGATGGCGAGGTCCATTTCTGACTTTGTATGACCCTGGTTTCAGCTATTTCGTCGATTTTCCCGGCCGCCCATCCTTTTTATGATGCTGCAAGACGCACATATCCCTCGATCCGATTTAAATTAATAGCCAGCGCTCGGCAAAAGCTCCAGGCAATTGCCCTGAACAATCCTCGGTATCGAATCTTGTTCTTCCACAAGCGTAGTCCAAAAAGGTACATCAGAGCTTC
>MNWS01000153.1 GCA_001872685.1 Fidelibacterota bacterium CG1_02_48_14 | reverse complement strand
TACCATCAATTCCTTCACCAATCAATTTCTTCACCAACTCATCACGATTTTGAAGCCCCGGATGAGCGATAATTGCCGTTCCACCGGCAGCATGGATCAACGCAATTGCATGAAGTGCATCAATTTTATAATAGGGTACATAAGCGGTTCCGTCCGTACCCAAATAGCGATCAAATGCTTCCGTAAAGCTTGCTACATAACCCTTCTCTACCATTGCGTCTGCAATTTGAGGACGACCATAGCGCGATCCTTTTCCCCGTGCTGCCAATTCTGATTCTTCCAGCGAAATGCCCTGCAAATCCAGTTTTTCCAATATTTTCCCGACGCGGCTTTCGCGATTCTCGGCAGCGTCATTCAAATGTGCATTCAATGTCCCATGCGAAACATCAAATCCGTACCCCAGAATGTGAAATCCGGTGTCTTTAAATGTCGTAGAAAGTTCAATCCCCGGAAATGTCTCGATTTGTAATGACGCACAAGCTACGGCAAATTCGGTATATCCACCGATGGTATCATGATCAGTCAGACAACAAATATCCAGATTCTGTTCAGCACATGCCTGGGCTAATGCGACCGGTGTAAGTAACCCGTCCGAAAAAGTTGAATGCAGATGTAGGTCAGCGTAACGCATTAAAATACAGGATTTTCCGTATATTCCCCGAACACCTGCTTCATTGCATTTACAATTTCACCCAGAGTTGCCGACACGCGCACGGCTTCTAAAATCGGCGGCATCACATTCATCCCGTTTTCGCAGGCGTGACGCAAATTGATCAATGCCGATTCAACTTCTGCAGGGTTCCGTGTGGTTTTCACCTGCTTCAATCGTTCGATTTGGGCGATCTCAGTCTCATGCTTGATCTCCAGAATCGGAATGTCAATCTTTTCGTTTTCCTTGGTGAAGCCGTTCACCGCCACCATGATGCGTTGATGGTTTTCCATCTTTTGGGAAAATTGGTAAGAGGCTTGGGCGATTTCCCGTTGGAAGAACCCGTGATCAATGGCTGGAATTACACCGCCCAACTCATCAATCTGCCGGAAATATTCCTCAGCCTGCGCTTCGATGCTATCAGTGAGCTGTTCCACATACCACGAGCCACCCAGTGGATCAACCACATTGGGAACACCCGTTTCAAAGGCGATTAACTGTTGCGTCCGCAGCGCAATTTCCGCCGCTTTTTCGGTAGGCAGCGCCAGAGTCTCGTCCATGGAATTCGTATGCAGGGATTGTGTGCCACCTAAAACACCAGCCAAGGCCTGGAAAGCTGTACGAGCGATATTGATTTCCGGTTGCTGAGCCGTAAGCGAGCATCCAGCCGTCTGAGTGTGGAACCGCAGCATCCAGGTGCGCGGATCTTTCGCACCATATTTATCCCGCATCCGTTTCGCCCATATCCGGCGTGCGGCGCGAAATTTTGCGATCTCTTCAAAAAAATCAATATGCGAATTGAAGAAAAAACTTAACCGTTTGCCGAACTGATCAACATCCAACCCCCGCTCCATACCTGCTTCTACATAGGCAAAGCCATCTGCCAGGGTGAATGCTAACTCCTGGGCTGCCGTGGAACCCGCTTCCCGGATGTGGTAACCGGAGATTGAAATCGTATTGTACTCCGGCATGTGGTGGGTACACCATTCCATCATATCCACGATGATCCGCATGGATTCTTCCGGTGGGTAGATATACTCCTTCTGGGCGATGTATTCCTTGAGAATGTCATTCTGCAGCGTGCCACGCAATTTGGAGATGTCAGCACCCTGGCGCTCGGCAACGACGACATACATGGCCAGGAGAATGATCGCGGGTCCGTTGATGGTCATGGATGTCGAAACCGCGTCCAAAGGAATGCCGTCAAACAACCGCTCCATATCCTCAATCGTGGAAATCGCCACACCACAGCGACCAACTTCGCCTTCCGAGAGTTCGTCGTCTGCATCATATCCCATGAGCGTAGGCATGTCAAATGCCACTGATAGCCCGGTTTGTCCCTCTTTCAACAGGAATTTGAAGCGTTGGTTCGTGTCTTCCGGTGAACCGAATCCGGCAAACTGGCGCATCGTCCATAATCTACCGCGGTATTGATTAGGGTGAACGCCGCGTGTGAAGGGGAATTGACCCGGGAAACCTAATTTTTCGTTGTAATCCGCTAGGTTCGAATCCTCATTTTGAGGGAGATACAAGAGGTCATTGGGAACACCGGAGGCAGTTTCGAAATCGTATTCCCGATTGTTCGCAGCTTTGGCTTTTGCCTGCCACGCTGCATTATTCTGCTCAAATTTTCTCTTCGGTGATTCTGGTCCCACGGGCTTCTCCGTTTTCATTTCAAATTATTTGGCAGTATCCAGAACAAACCTGGCAATTTCTCCGGCGGACAAACCGACTTCCGTCAGCAATTGATCACGCCCGCCATGCGTTACAAAACGATCGGGCAATGCCAGGGAATGGATTTTTGCTTTCACAGATTTTCCAAGAGCCCAGGCTTGAATCCGCTGTCCCAATCCGCCATCCGGAGCGCTTTCCGCCAGAACAAAGACATGCTGATGGGTATTCACAATGTCCGCCAGCAGGACATCGTCAAATGGTTTTACGAATCTTGCGTTAACCAAACTGGCCTGAACCCCTTGCTTTGACAAAATTTCCTGAGCTCTGCGCGCCTCTGCCACCATTGAGCCTACGGCAATCAAAGCCACGTCCTTACCCTTGTCCAACATTTCCCAGGATCCGACCGGCAGAGAGATTCCCTTGTGTCCGGGATCGTACTTCTCGCTGGAAGCTTTGGGGTAACGAATGAAGAATGGACCGTCTTCATATTCCAAAGCGGTTTGCATTAAATCGCGAAGTTCATTGCCATCTTTCGGTGCTGCGATGACAACATTGGGGATCAGCGCCAGATAGGACAGATCGAAAGTACCATGGTGCGTGGGTCCATCTTGTCCTACCAATCCACCGCGATCCAACATGAAAATCACTGGCAGATGCTGAATGGTGACATCGTGAATGATATGATCGAAAGCCCGTTGCAGGAATGTGGAATAAATGGCGACGAACGGGCGCATACCCTCGGCAGCCAGTCCGGCTGCAAAAGTCACAGCATGCCCTTCAGCGATGCCTACATCATAGTACCGGTCAGGATGAACCTTGGCGAATTCCACCAACCCGGTTCCCTCGCGCATCGCCGCGGTAATGGCGACAATCCGCTTGTCCGCGTTTGCCATTTCAATGAGGGTATCACCAAATACCGTTAGATATGCTGGCGCTTCAACCGGCTTAGGGTCGGTTTTATCTGTTGTTTTTTTGGATGGACCAATACCGTGGAAATTCACAGGATCAGCCTCGGCTTGGTCCAGCCCCTTCCCTTTCCGGGTCAATAGGTGCAGAATGACGGGTGTTTGGATGCCGCGAATATTTTGCAGAGTTTTAATCAGACCTTCAACATCGTGGCCGTTTACCGGTCCAAAATAGCGTAATCCCATCTCGTCAAACAGCACACCCGGCACAATAAGATTCTTCAGACTTTCTTCCATTTTTCGCAAGCCCGTCCGTACTGTCTTCGACCCTGCTGGCAATTTCCCCGTTGCCCGCCACAATTCATCACGTACTCGGTTGTAGAGGGGATTCGTAACAATCTTGTTCAGGTAATGCGACATCGCCCCGACATTCGGCGAAATGGACATTTCGTTGTCATTCAGGACGACCAGCATTTTCGTACGGAGATTGCCGAGATTATTCAGCCCCTCGTAAGCCAGCCCCCCCGTCAATGCGCCATCACCAATAATGGAAATAACATGATGCGTTTTGTTTTGGAGATCCCGGGCAACAGCAAAACCAACCCCGGCAGAAATTGAGGTGGAAGCATGCCCGGCACCAAACACATCGTGCTCACTTTCGTTGCGTTTTAAAAAACCGCTGAGACCGCCGTATTGGCGATTGGTCTTTAATTGCTCCCGGCGACCCGTCAATATTTTGTGTGCATAGGCCTGATGCCCCACGTCCCAGATCAATTTGTCTTTTGGTGATTCAAAGACATAGTGTAGCGCGACTGTCAGCTCAATGACGCCCAGCGTGGATGCCAGATGACCGCCGGTTTCCGAGACGGTTTCAATGACGTATTGGCGTAATTCCGAACACAGTGTACGCAATTCCGGGATGGAGAGTTTTTTGAGGTCAACCGGAGAGTTGATCGTGACCAATAATGGAAATTTTTCAGACATTGGCTTGGGCTTTATTTGTAATTGTGAGCGATTTCCTGACCATGGATTCAACAAAATATCGATGAATCGCCGGATCCTGCGTCAGTTCCGGGTGAAAAGTAGCAGCCAGGACATTGTTCTGGCGCAATAAAACGGCGCGACCATTTTCGCTGCCTAATACCTGGACACGATTGCTGGCAAGCTTTAATTGAGGTGCTCTGATGAAGACAGCCTCGTAGGCGTCGCAGCCAATTTCCGCCAGGTTCAGGATCGTGATGAATGATTCCACCTGACGACCATAGGCATTACGATCAGCCTCCACATCCAGCACCCCGAAGGGTTTCACGCGTGTGTCGTGGGCATTTTGGGACAACAAAATAGCGCCGGCACAAGTTCCAAAAACCGGATGCGCCTGGACAAATTCGTGGATCGGTTCCCAGAGATTTTCCGTCAGCAGCAAATGTGTCATCGTTGTGGATTCGCCCCCCGGCAGCACCAGGGCATCGCATTTTTCAAGCTGATGGGCATAGCGAACTTCAATTGTCCTCACGCCGATTCTTTCCAGCATCACCAAATGACGCTGGAAACCACCTTGCAGTGCTAAAACACCGATTAACAAGCGGGACACCTTTCAGTGAACTTCAGAGAATTCATCCTCATTTGGATGTTACCAGCCGCGACCTGCCAGTCGCTCCTCTTCCGGAATGTCATTCAAATCCATACCGCGCATGGCCGCTCCCAGTCCGAAGCTGATTTCAGCCAGTTTTTGAGGATCCTGGAAGTAGGTGGCAGCCTGCACAATGGCTTTCGCCCGTTTGGCTGGATCGTCAGATTTAAAAATACCTGAACCGACAAAAATTGCTTCCGCGCCGAGTTGCATCACCAATGCAGCGTCTGCAGGTGTAGCGATCCCACCGGCGGAAAAATTTGGCACGGGTAGTTTCCCGGTTTTGGCAATCTGTTCCACAAGATGAAACGGAGCGCCCATTTTTTTGGCTTCGCTCATGAGTTGATCTGGTCCCAACTGAGTAAGGTGCTTCATCTCATTGATAATGGTGCGCATGTGGCGAACGGCTTCGACGATATTACCCGTTCCGGCCTCACCTTTGGTGCGAATCATGGCAGCGCCTTCACCAATTCGACGCAAGGCTTCCGCCAGACAGGTAGCGCCACAAACGAAAGGTGTTTTGAAGGATTGTTTCCAGATATGATTCGCCTCGTCGGCCGGTGTCAACACTTCGCTTTCGTCAATGAAATCGACTTCCAGGGACTCCAGGATTTGTGCTTCGACGAAATGACCGATACGACATTTTGCCATGACCGGGATTGAAACCGCAGCCTGAATGCCCTTGATGAGCTTTGGGTCAGACATTCTGGCGACGCCGCCATCCTTGCGAATATCAGCGGGAATTCGCTCGAGTGCCATTACCGCGACAGCTCCAGCATCTTCAGCAATTTTTGCCTGATCAACGGTGGTGACATCCATGATCACGCCACCTTTTAGCATCTCCGCCAATCCTACTTTGACTTCAAACGAACCTTTTTCCATAATGCCTCTTACTGTCTTGAATCTAATGATTGAGAACCTTTCGTCCCCTGCGCATTTTTTTTACCCAATCAGATGGATTTTATGCGTTGGACTACCTCTTGAATCAGGTCATCCGGAGAGGATGCACCTGCTGAAACACCCACGCTTTTTGCCTCTTTGAACCACTCAATATCCACATCGTCTGCATCTTCAACCTGGTAAGTTCTGGGGTTCAGGGTTTTTGCTACGAACACCAGCCGTTTGGTATTGGCACTGGTGTAGGAGCCAACCACGATCATCACATCGTTCACCGCAGCCAACTCTTTGATCTGGTCCTGGTTCCGCCGGGTTGGAAAACAGATGGTATTGACAAATTTGAGGTCGAAAACCTGCATCATGAGAATATTGATGATCTCCTGTACATTTTCCATCATCTGGGTAGACTGAGAAACAATCCCGGCCTGCTTCACCCGACCAATAGCCCTGGCTTCGTCCGGTGTCGAAATTATTGTGGCATCCGGTACCTGCGCCTGAATTGCTACCACTTCATCATGCCCATGATCACCAATGATGAAAATTCGCCGGTTCTCCGCGTGCAGCTTTTTAATCTCATGATGGATTTCATACACGAGCGGACAGGTCGCATCAATGATACCGACACCCTGGTCCGCGGCTTTTTGCCACAGTTCGGGAATGGTCCCGTGGGCGCGGAATAAAACCGGTGCGTCCGTTGCATCATACAATGACTTGATGACGCGAATATTTCGTTTTTCCAAATCTGACACAACCCGTTCATTGTGAACAATATTCCCCAGCATGTAAACTTTGCCATGTTTCGCAGCAGTTTCTTTTGCTTTTTCGATGGCGTCTCTCACACCAAAACAAAAGCCGGCGTCTTTGGCAACGGTAACGAGCAATTTACCAGACATCGGTACTTGCTCCTACCTTCGCCAGACAGGCATTGACAATCAACGCCAGCGCTTCGTCCAATGGTCCCTCGATCTGAGCGCCAGCGGCAAAATTATGTCCGCCACCGCCAAAGCTGCCGGCTACATCATTCACCGTGTATTTCCCTTTGGAGCGCAGACTCACCTTAACCGGATCGCCGTTCAATGCGACGACCGAGCAGGCAATTTCAACCCCTTTGATAGAACGCATAAAATCGCTAAGTCCTGTGAGATCATCCACTGATGCATCTGCGGTGTCAAGATTTTCCTGCGTTAGCACCGACCAGGCCAGTTCACCATTCGTACTGAATTTCAAATTTTCCAATGTGTATTTGAGCAGTTCCACTCTTCCGCGAGATGTTTGCTCGTAGATGTTCATGTAGATTGGATAGGGTTCCACACCTGATCGGAGCAAATCCATGGCGATGGCATGAGCCTCGGAGTTGGTATTATTAAAACGAAAATTTCCAGTGTCATTCACGATAGCCGCGTAGATCGGTTCAGCTATCTCTTTGGTGAAGTCAGACCCTCCCATTTCCCGGATTAAGTCATAGACCAAAATCCCACTGGCACAGGCACTTGCGTCATCCATGATATGCGTAAATTGGTGTTTATCACCCGGATGATGATCAATGCTGACGCGAGGTTTGTCCGTCCGAAGCATGGCTTCGCCAACAGAATTGAGTCGCTTAAAATCACCAATATCGAACACCACAAATACATCAGCGGCATCCATGACAGGTTGGTGCTTTTCAACCTTAAAATCGGTGATTTCGCCACTGGGATCCATGAAACGATAGATCCCATTCATGGGAGTGGGGTTTAGAATGTCAACGGTTTTACCCTGTTTTTTCAGCCATCTGGCCAGCGCAAGTTCGGACCCTAAGCCATCGCCATCCGGATCAGCATGGGTCGAAAAAACGAATCGACGGGCTGAGTTTATTAGGGAGATGATTTCTGACCATTGGCGCTTTGATTTATATTCAGACGAATTTACTGTCATATTACCTTAGTTTCGAATTGTCAAAGGATACTGGCTACTCAGCCAGAAAGGCGAATATATCTTGGATGCCATACCATGTCAAACGATTCCGGGTGACTCGATTTGAAGCCATTGCAGACAGAGTACAACGCGTGATATTTATAAAGCTTCATTCAGGCTTGGTACCTGAAAATCTTCCAATTCAAATTAAGAAAAAAGCCTTCCTGTCGGGAGGGTTGACAGAAAGGCTTTTCAGGGCAGGTCAGTTGAGGATTCCAGTTTACGCTTTGACCTGATTCAGGTTCCGGAGATTTTCATCTCAAACTAATTTTTAAACTGATGTCGTGCAGGGCTCGGTCGGATCGGAGATACTTGGCCAAAAATACACCATTAACGTTATTGACAAGCGTATGGTCCCCGATTATCTTAGCACGCTTTTTGAGCAGAGATGCAAGAAAAGATGACATCGCGGGATGGAGCAGTCCGGTAGCTCGTTGGGCTCATAACCCAAAGGTCGCAGGTTCGAATCCTGCTCCCGCTACAACCGAAACCCCTTGAAAAACAAGGGGTTTCGTGTATCTAGCCGTTTCCATATTGTTCCGTTTTATACCGTATTGTGATGCAGTTTAGGACACACTGGGGGCACACAGCTATGAGAATGGTTCTCATGTTTATCCTGATCTATCACACCGCCTCTGCTAATTTGTTAATCGACCAGAGATACGCCGGATCAATTTACATTCCTGACGATGTGTACAAATCATGAATTCAATCACATGCATACCCCTGAAACTGAGCGGCCCCTCTAAGAGCGTTGTTGACACTCCTGGAGAGACCGCGGGTCTTTATTAGTAGAGCGATTAGGCTATAGCACGGCACGACCAATCGGGTGCTGGATCTTTAACAGCGATCACATCCGGCAAATTGTCCACATACTTTTTAGCCAGGTCGTAATTCGGATGCGTGTAGATCTTCGTTGTCTCACTTGAAGTATGTGCCA
>MNWS01000194.1 GCA_001872685.1 Fidelibacterota bacterium CG1_02_48_14 | reverse complement strand
ATATTTGGGGATTTCATCCTGCCACGGAGACATCAGACCTGTGCCGGAACAGATTAATGAAGTGGTTCTGAGGCTGAGCGTGCGGGACGGTGATTACAAGAAGGTGGATCGCTTCGGTAAGGAGATCGCTCCGGTCATCACCAGTGGACCTCCGGGAATCACCGGATTTGCCGGCGGCCGTCCCAAGGCACAGGAAATCATCGCTTATTGGCCGGCATTAATTGACAAAAATCTGATTAAAACCAGCGTGACGGTGGTGGAATAATGAAAACAATTAAGCTTTACCAGATAGCACACGCACGCTCAGGCGACAAAGGTCCCAATTCCAATGCTGGCGTGGTTTTTTATACCAAAGAAGGTTACGAACTTGGTAAAAAGCTCCTCACGGTCGAGCGGGTGAAATCGCATCTGGCGAGCATCGTGAAGGGTGAGATTATTCGTTATGATCTGCCTAATCTGTGGGCGCTCAACTTCATCCTGGGCGATTCACTGGGGGGTGGTGGTAGCGAAAGTTTGCAAAACGATGCCCAGGGGAAAACCCACGGCCAGGCTATGCTGCTGATGGAATTTGAGGTGCCGGATGATTTTCCTGCCGATGATGTGGGGATTTAAACCTATCCATGCAATTCCCTGAGCTAGAATTCCTAAAAGTAGAGTTGTATGACCACACCTTGTGGGTGAGATTGGACCGTCCGCCGGTGAATGCCCTGAGCCGGAAAATGGTGGCGGAATTACTGCTCCTGGCAGAATGGATTCCCACGAATTCTGAAATTTGGCTGGTCGTCGTCTCAAACAATGGCAAGGTTTTTTGCGCCGGCGCTGATTTGAAGGAGCGTGGAACCGTCATGGATGCCGAGGTTGCGACCCTTGTAAAATCCATTCAAATGGCTTTCCAGTACTGGGCTTTAATACCGGTTCCGGTCATAATGGGCGTCAACGGCGCAGCGATTGGTGGTGGTTTGGAATTGGCATTGACGGGAGATTTAATTGCGGTGTCTGCATCAACGAGATTGGGATTTCCCGAGACACATCTTGGCATTATTCCGGGTGCTGGCGGGACTCAGCGAATGCCCCGCAGAACCAATTTGGGTACTGCCAATAAATGGATCCTCACGGCTGAAATATTTCCTGCTGAGGAAGCATTGAAGGATGGGGTCGTCCAGTATGTATTTCAGGATGAAGCATTTGAAGCACAATTAATGAAGTTGGCAGCACAAGTCGGGAAAAATGCGCCCATAGCCCTACGACAAGCCAAACATGCCATTCAAAATGGCGCTTCCCTTGACCTGCAGACAGCATTGGAACTTGAATCCACAGATTATGAAGTTTTGATTCCGACTCATGATCGTATGGAAGCTTTGGAAGCATTCAAAGCCAAGCGCTCGCCCAAATGGACCGGCAAATAGTGCAATTGTGAACTGCCCATGATTTCCCAATTCCTTATAAAATTAATGACGCCACTGACTCAAAATCGAGCCATGTTCATCGTTTGGATTGTGTTCGTGGGTTTTTTTCTGTGGCTGGGAGAATTGGACAGTGAATTAAAAGCCATGGGTGGCGGAAACGGTGTCCTTGATCTTCAGTTTGCCTTCACACCGGAGCGGGCATCGGCAATCATAAGCCAGTGGGGGAGTGCCGGTCGCAGTTTAGCGCTGACGGGAATATTCTATGATTGCTTTTACCCCATTAGTTATGGATTGGTATTAATGACGCTGATCCTGCGCGTTATGGGTTCGGAACACAAACAAAGCACTCGTCTGTTATGGTTACCAGTTGTCGCCGTTATTCTCGATTATGCTGAAAATCTCATCCATTACCGGGTGCTCGGTTCGTATTCCGAAATGACATCTTTAAGTTGGATACCGCTGGCGAGTGGATTTGCCACCGTCAAATGGGCGTTAATCGCGATCACGGTGTTGATTGTCCTGGTGACACTAATCCAGGGATGGCGATTGAGTCTGAAATCTGTCCAGCGCGGTTGATGTCTCCCATGCTGCGACAGGTCACCCTGCTAATTTTTGGTCTCACACTGATTGTACAAGCACAGAACAAATCTTGGGATGATTGCCAATCCTGGTCGGAACATTATCCGAACTATCTCAGGCAAAGTGCGGCCTATTGGGTGACGAACCGAACCAGCCAGGTGATTTTGGGGAGTTGGTTGGTGGCATTGCCTATTTTGATTCAAACCGATTCCCAGACCTCAGAATCTTTTCAGGATGCGGCCCTGCTTGGGGCAGATGCCATGCTATTTGGTGAAGCCTGGGGGCGAATTTACGCACCCTTGACGCTCGTCAGTTTAACAGCTTTGGAGACTTGGGCGAAACCATACGCCAGTTCTCAAAAGTACCAGCGACTGGAATATGTTGTCACCACTTATGGCACCGTTGGTGTCCTCATTCAATCACTGAAAACATTGACACATCGGTTGCGACCTGACCACACGACCAACAATTCATTCCCATCCGGACATACCAGCGTGGCATTTTCAACGGCCGAGATCACCCGCCAACTTTATGGTAATGGGTGGGGCGGTGCGGCTTATGGATTGGCATTGGTTACAGCGGTGCAACGCGTCCAATCGGATCGGCACTGGCTAGGCGATGTGGTGAGCGGTGCGGTGCTAAGCATGACGATCGCACGCGCCCTCGCACCAGGAAAAACGGAAGCCGGCACCTTTGACATTGGGGTATCATCCCTGCCGCAATTTGACGCGCCCTTGCTGGCGATTTCGGTACATCTCCCCACTGTCAAACCCTGATAGAATCTCCATTTTCAAATACTTTTGCACTTGGTTGAACAAGGCCACGGCGTATTTTTGCGCCAATGAATACCGTGAAAGGAATTAGCGCGTGAGTGAATTTTGGAATTGGTGGCAACATCTCCCCAGCCATATGGACCCCACAATTTTCACCATTGGAAATTTTCCCATCCGGTGGTATGGCACGATGTACGCGGTGGCGTTTGCGGTGGTGTATTTTCTCGTAAAATACCGAATTGACTCTGAAAAACTGAATTATCGCAAAGAGTTTCTCGGTGATGCCCTCATGTACGCCATTCTGGGGGTCATGATTGGCGGTCGTTTCGGCTATGTATTGTTCTACGATTTTGCTGATTTTATTGTCCAACCCTGGCGCATCATTTCACCCTTCGCCCAGATTAACGGTCACTGGACGTTCGTGGGAATTTCCGGGATGTCCTACCATGGCGGCGTATTGGGCGTCATCGTTGGTTGGTGGCTATTTTCCAGGAAAAACAAAATCACCTTTTGGACTTTGGCAGAATTATTTGTACCGGCAATTCCCATCGGCTATTTCTTTGGCAGAATTGGGAATTTCATCAACGGTGAACTTTTTGGCCGGGTGACTGATGCGAATATGGGCATGTATTTTCCACACGCGACGGGGTCGGGTTTGCGTCATCCGTCCCAACTCTATGAAGCCTTTTTTGAAGGTATTATCCTGTTTCTGGTGCTGTGGCCATTACGAAAAAAATCACCCTTCACCGGATTTCTGGGTGGACTTTACATTTTCGGGTACGGTTTTTTCCGGTTCTTCATCGAATATTTCCGTCAGCCTGATGCGCATCTGGGATTTGTTTTTCTGAATTTCAGCATGGGTCAGATGTTGTGTTTTGCTATGATGTTGGGGGGCGTCGCCTATTGGTACCTGAGCTATCGTTCTTTCAAAAAAACGGCATCAGCAGTTAAACCCGGACAAAAAAAATAGATGCCCATTCTTCTGATCATAGCTATTGCTGCGTTGGTACTGGGACCATTTTTTGCCCAAATCTTACGCCGGAGTCGCCCGGTAAATCAGATGTTGGACGGCTTTGTCTTGGTCTCTGTTTCCGGACTGGCCATGTTGCATCTCCTGCCGGAAGCAATTCTTACGATTCATTGGGGCGCCTTGGTGATGTTGGTCATTGGTGCGTTGTTACCCAGTCTCATTGAACATCGCTTCAGGGCAGTGGAAGAGAAAGCGCACATCGGTGTCATTCTCCTGGTCTTGGCGGGAATACTGGTACACACCACATTAGACGGAATGGCGCTTTCCGAAATGTCCATCGAACATGGCGCGGGTCAGGCATTGGCAATTGCCGTGGTGTTGCACCGGTTGCCCATTGGCATTCTGGTATGGTGGTCTGCCAGGTCCGCCTACGGTAAACGCGGTGGAATTTTCACACTATCGATCATGGCTATTTTTACTCTGATTGGATTTTGGCTGGGTGACAACCAATTTTCGTTCTTCAATCTACCGGTTGTGAGTTACCTCCAGGCATTAATCACCGGGTCGTTACTCCATGTCATTTTGCACCGTCCCTATTACCAGGAGGCATTCCACCAGGATCATCATGAAGTCCAACGCTGGCAGGTGTGGAGTGGGTTGGGTGCACTAATGGGAATTACTTTGTTGATTCTAATGCCTCACGACGCCCATGGCGAATCTCACGAACTGATTGAGCGGTTTATTGACACGGCAAAAGGACTTTATCTGGCAAGTGCACCGGCACTTTTGGTTGGTTTTGCAGGAGCAGCACTACTCGGCCTCGTGCTACCGCAGGCAGCGTTCGGATGGTTGAACCACGGGAATCGCAGCAATCAAATTTCACGCGGAATCCTGTTTGGCTTGCCGCTACCTATCTGTTCCTGTGGTGTGGTCCCCCTATACCAAACACTGGTCAAAAAGGGCGTACCCATGGGGGCTGGTATTGCATTCCTGATCGCGACACCGGAGCTGGGTTTGGATGCTGTGCTCATTAGTTACCCATTACTGGGCGGGGCAATGCTCGTCGCTCGATTAATTACCGCTTTCATAATCGCCTTTGGTGTCGCCTGGATTTTGGATCGTTTCGCGGTTAAAACTGTGCCAGGACATTCCAACGATCCACTCAATCACCTCGCCCCTGTGAGTGTAGCCAACCCAAAACCAAAAATGAAATTCAGTAAATTCTGGCACACACTCAATTACGAACTGATTGATGAAATCGGCCCTTGGCTCATATTTGGGATTCTTTTGGCTGCGGCTGCACAGCCTCTGCTGGACTTGGTTCAATGGGCGACTTTTCCAGATTGGGCGGCTGTCCTATTAATGACCTTATTCGGATTTCCGATCTATGTGTGTGCCACGGGAGCGACGCCCCTGGGGGCGGTGATGTTGGCAGCGGGAGTTGCACCTGGAGCCGTTTTAGCCTTTTTGATCACCGGACCCGCCTCAAATATTACCACGTTGGGCGTTTTAAGCCGACTTCATGGCAGACGTACCATGTGGCTGTTTTTAATTACCATCATTCTGTTAACCTGGGTCATTGGGATGCTGGTAAACTGGGTGATGCCAACCGAATTATTGCCCACTTCGACCATTTTTACTGAAGATAACACCACCTGGTATCAGTGGGTTGCAGGTGGAATTCTTGGCATCCTCTTTTTGGCTTCTTTATTTCGAATAGGTCCCCGGGCAATGGTACAAACCCTTCTCAGCGTTGCCGATGATGACGATGACCATGGTCATGGGCATGGGCATGGGCATTGACAATAGCGGCACACTAAAGGAAACGCATCGTATGAAAATATTACTGATAAGTGGTGGCAGCTCTCGTGAACGCGCTGTTTCTCTGGTTACTTCCGATAACATGTTACGCGGCTTGGAGGAAGCCGGACATGAGGTGACACGGGTGAATGTGAACGACGAACTAGAGGCGGTACAGCATTGGAATTCGACATACGATCTCATGTTTTTGGGGTTGCATGGTCGTCGGGGAGAAGATGGTCTGTTGCAGTCTGTATTGGAGTGCGAAGGAATTCCGTTTACTGGCGCCGGCTCCCGGGCAAGCTTGCTGGCTTTTCATAAGTCCGCGGCAAAAATTCTCTTCGACCAGCAAAATATCCCGACACCAACCTGGCAATATTTCCGGCATGATGTGAACTCAGATTTACCGGGCAATGACTTTGAATATCCCTTTGTGATCAAACCGGATAATGAAGGTTCGACCATGGGATTGTCCATCATTCGATCGGAAGCAGATCTGTTACCAGCCGGTGCGGTGAGCGGACAGTATTATCATTTATTGTATGAAAAATTTATACCGGGTCGTGAATTGACCGTCGGTGTTCTGGATGGGAAAGCCCTGCCCATTGTTGAAATATTTTCCGGGCACGAATTGTACGATTACGAATCGAAATATACCCATGGGGCCAGTCGTTACGAGGTTCCGGCAAAATTGACCGAAACGGATATGGTCACCCTAAAAACTCTGGCTGAAAAAGCCGTTAAGGTTTTGGGCGTGAGTGTTTATGCCCGGGTAGATTTTCGATTCGATCCCACTGGAAAACCATGGTGTCTGGAGGTGAATACCTTGCCGGGAATGACGGAAACCTCTTTACTTCCCATGGCTGCCAAAGCCGCCGGGATTCCATTTCCGGCATTACTCAATTCGATTGCGGAGCTCAGTCTCAATAAAAGCAGATAGATTCACCGTCTTTATTCAATAAAAAAAACGAGCGCAAAGGATTATAAAAAAGTGGGACTCCGGTTATTCAACACACTATCGAGACAGGAAGAGCAATTCACGCCCATCACACCAGGTGAGGTGAAGCTCTATACGTGTGGTCCCACGGTGTACGATGTCGCTCACATTGGGAATTTTCGGACATTTGTTTTTGAGGATTTGCTGCGACGATACCTGGCGTTTCGTGGATTTGAAATCACCCATGTCATGAACATTACCGATGTGGATGACAAAACGATTCGCGATAGCATGGCAGAAGGAACATCGTTGGGGGATTTCACCAGTGCATATAAACAGGCATTCTTTGAAGACCTGAAGACGCTCAATATCGTGCCCGCCCATCATTACCCGGCGGCGACGGAATACATTCAGCCCATGATCAACATGATTCAAAAGCTCATGGATAAGGGTTTTGCCTATCAGGGCGATGAGGGTGATGTCTTTTTCAATATTGGTCAATATCCGGAGTACGGCCGGTTGACTCGTATCAACCCCGATCAGATGCGACCAGGTGAGCGGGTCTCTTCTGATGAGTATGAAAAAGAGGGGATTCGGGATTTTGCTCTTTGGAAAGCATGGAAACCAGAGGATGGGGAAGTTCAATGGTCTTCACCCTGGGGTAAGGGACGACCGGGGTGGCACATCGAATGTTCAGCCATGTCAACGACGCTGCTTGGAAACCATTTCGACATTCATTGTGGTGGTGTAGACAATATGTTTCCGCACCATGAGAATGAGATTGCCCAATCGGAGTGTACAACCGGTGAGCCGTTCGTGAATTATTGGATGCATGCTGAATTTCTTTTGGTGGATGGGCGAAAGATGTCGAAGTCATTGGGTAATTTTTACACCCTTCGGCAATTGGTAACGGATGGGTATCGTCCGGATGCAATTCGGTGGATGCTTATGACAACCCATTACCGGCAAAAACTCAATTTTTCGGTGGAACGACTGGATGATGCGATCAAAGCGATCGAGCGATTGAGGGGGTTTCAGGCAAGGTTGGAAGAATGGAAGTCAGGCACGATTGGTGAAGCAGACCTGGGGGCGCGTGCAATCATGCAGTTTACAGAAGCGATGGATCAGGACCTGAATATTTCAGGTGGATTAGCGGCGGTTTTTGAATTGGTTCGAGAGGGGAATCGGCTGCTGGATAATGGGGAAATGTCGCACCAGATGGCCGGCGGTGTGTTGGAAGCGCTCAATCAAATTAATTCCGTCCTGGGAATCCTGGATATGTCCGTTGAAAACGCCGCAGGTCTTGTGGATGAAACAACTATCCAAGATCTCATTGAAGCACGAAAAAATGCCAGACAAGCTCTTGATTTTACTAGAGCTGATGCACTTCGAGCCCAGCTTGAAAACCTTGGGATTGAATTGATTGACACGCCAGCGGGGACCCGTTGGAAACGCCGAAATTCCTAATCCATAACCTTGGGTGACAGGCACAAATTTTACTTGCCTCGGCGAGGATG
Organism: Fidelibacterota bacterium CG1_02_48_14; assembly: GCA_001872685.1. Lineage (GTDB taxonomy): Bacteria > Fidelibacterota > UBA8477 > UBA8477 > UBA8477 > UBA8477. The sequence goes on along the minus strand of MNWS01000194.1, from coordinate 678 downwards.
CGCATTAAAATATGCGGCTCTTTGTCAAGGCCAAGGTAGCTCAGTTGGTAGAGCAGCGGTTTTGTAAACCGCAGGTCGGGGGTTCGAATCCCTTCCTTGGCTCAGATAGTCGAGAAGCACGGGTCGGTGGCCGAGTGGTTAAAGGCGGCAGACTGTAAATCTGCTAGTGTACGCTTACGGTGGTTCGAATCCATCCCGGCCCACTGCTCTTTTAAATACAGGGGAGGCAACTTCGTGTTGCTGTTTGAACCCGCGGGGGTAGTTCAGTGGTAGAACCTTAGCCTTCCAAGCTAATGACGTGAGTTCGATTCTCATCACCCGCTCAGGAAAACAGCCAGTTGCCCCACATGCCAGGGGCATTTTTGTGTGTGCTCCGTGCTCGGGTAGCTCAGTTGGTAGAGCACCTCCTTGGTAAGGAGAAGGTCGGCGGTTCAAATCCGCTCCCGAGCTCGTGACTTTACGAAAGCCGTTTGACAAGAAACACTTTGGCCTAATGGAGGAAGATCACTCATGGCAAAGCAGAAATATGAACGTAAGAAGCCACATGTCAATGTAGGCACAATCGGCCATGTTGATCATGGTAAGACGACATTAACAGCAGCGATCACAGCGGTATTAGCCCGTACGGGTGGAGCCACATTCAGATCGTTCGATAGTATTGATAACGCCCCGGAAGAG
>MNWS01000226.1 GCA_001872685.1 Fidelibacterota bacterium CG1_02_48_14 | reverse complement strand
TTTCACAACTCCCCCCTTTTCCAGTTTCCACTTTCCTACTTCCCTACTTTCCTACTTTTCTACTGATTCCGTATTTCTCCCCCGCCCCATAATTCCTATTTTTCCCCATGCCTGAACTCGGGACACTACGAATAGGCACCTGTAGCTGGAAATATGATTCCTGGCGTGGATTGGTTTATTCGGACGAAACGATCAAAAACCGGGATTACCTGACGGCATATTCCCAGATTTTCGATACCGTTGAGATTGACCAATGGTTTTGGTCGCTATTTGGAACGGATAAGGTGGTGTTGCCGGATCCACAGATTGTCGAAGATTACGCCGCCAGCGTTCCGGACAATTTTCGGTTCACGATCAAAATGCCAAACAGCCTGACGCTGACACACTTTTATCGAAAAAAGCCCTCAGACGAATTGGAAACCAATCCGCACTTTCTGTCACCCGACTTACTTAAAACGACGCTGCATCAGCTCGAACCTTTTGGCACGAAAATCGGCGCGTTGCTGTATCAATTTGAATATTTGAATAAGCATAAAATGCCAAGTCAGACAGACTTCCAACGCCGGTTTCAAACATTTGCCGAACACCTGCCCCCGAACCTGATCCACGCCGTGGAAATTCGTAATCCCAACTATTTGAACCGCCGATTCTTTGACTGGCTCAGGGAACTCAACCTTACACCTGTATTGCTGCATGGGTACTACATGCCGAATATTGTAGAGACCTACCGGAAGATTTATCCGTCATTGGCGGGGAATGTGGTCATTCGATTGCACGGTCCCGATCGGAGTGGCATTGAAAATGAAAGTGGCGGAGACTGGAGCCGGGTGTTACGGCCTAAGGATGATGAGCTGGAAACCATTGTGAAGATGATCCAGCATTTGCGTCAAAATCGCGTCAATGTATTCCTCAACATCAACAATCACTACGAAGGTTCCGCGCCAATCACGATAAAGAAAATCCGCGAACTGCTCGCCCACCTTCCTGGCTGATATTCGATATTTTTAAAATCAGCCACTTTGGTCAAAGACTGGAATTGATTTTAAAAAAATCGACCCCTGATGGGCCGAACACCAAAAATTGTTTTGCATCCTCCGAAAGATGTCGCTATTATACTACAACTGTAGGAGAGTAGTCGCATGGGCCACAGGCAGAAAAATCTTGAACCGTTGAGTAAATTCGAGTGGACTATCATGAATCGAATTTGGGAGAAGAGTCGACAGACCGCCAGAGAGGTCATGGAGGCTTTACCGGTTGAACACCGGCGCGCTTATACAACCATTCAGACCTATTTGGAGCGTCTCGTGGAAAAGGGTTACCTGCAAAAGGAAAAACTTGGGCTGGTGAATTTCTATACCGCCACGGTGAACCGTTCCAGCGTCGTCGAAGGCGCGACAAGCCACTTCGTAAACCAGGTTTTTGGTGGATCTGCCAGCCGGCTGGCCGCTTTTCTTCTGCCTAATATCAATTTGCAACCGGAGGATATTCTAGTCATCCGGCAAATGCTGAAGGAAGCGGAGGATCAAAATGGTTGATTTTTTCTCCACTGTGTTATCCATGCTTTGGCAATCATCCTGGCAACTGGCATTTCTGACACTCCTTATCTGGCCAATTTCAAGAATCAGCAGAAATTCGCATCCTGAATTTGCTTACGGATTATGGAGTATTTTGCTTCTTAAGGCACTGTTGCCCTTCAACCTGCCAATAGAACTTGTAAATACAACCATTCAGCGTCAGTCAGCGAATTTTATCACCCAACTTCCCCAGGTTACTTTAGGCGGTGGCAGTAACTCAACGATAACTATAGCACTATTGATCGTCAGTCTGTGGTTAGGTGGTGCGATGTTTTTCCTGGTCAGATTGGTGGTGAATGACATCCGATTCCGAAAGACCCTTGGAGATGCAACACCTTGGATCGTCCCGACTCGCATCAACGCCTTTCTCACCAGTCAGAAGCTTTCCCGAACGCCCTTCATCCTGATTTCGCCGGACGTTCAAAATCCATTCTCACTGGGATTATTAAGACCCCGGATTTACCTGCCAGACACCGTTGTAAATTGGTCAGATTCCGAAATACTCAGCGTCATCGCCCATGAAATGGCTCACATCAGACGACTGGATCTCGCGGTGATTCATCTGCAAGCCATCGTTAAAATGATCTATTGGTTTCATCCTGCCATTTGGTTGTTGAATGACCAGATGGATTTGGAACGCGAGCGCATTTGTGACGACGCTGCCATCCGCGCGACTAATGCGGATCGCAAAGGCTACGGTCGGAATTTGCTGAATCAGCTTGAACGATCCACCAATCATGTCCACCATGCCGTGTTAGCCAGTGGATTTTTTTTCACCAAACACAGCCTGGTAAGGCGGTTTGAATATATCGTCCGCAAACAATCAGATTTGGAGGAGGGACTTAAGATGTATCATAAAATGCTCATGGGAATGGTCGTTGTATTGGCATTGGTTGTGAGTTGTAACATGGGTAAGGATGATCGCCTCACCGCGCATTCGGAGTCGGATCATTCACTTGCCAAGACAATGGAAGATAGCATCGCAGTGAACTTCGATACGCCACCGGAGCCATTGGGTGGTTACGGTGCGATTCAAAGAGCGGTTCAATATCCGGATTTGGCGAGAAAAGCCGGCATTCAAGGAACCGTCATTGTTCAGACAAAAATTTCCATTACTGGCGCAGCCGTTCAATCGCAGGTGGTCAGGGGTATCCCGGAAGGTGGATTGAATGAAGCTGCTGTGGCGGCAATCGAGAAAGTTACCTGGAATCCGGCGATGCTGCACAACCAACCCGTTGAGGCTGTGATTACCATTCCGGTCGTCTTTAGACTCTCGCCAGAAAAGACCGATTTTAAAAATAAATAACCGTAACAACGACACCCTGAATGAAATAAAAAATGCCGACCTTTGCGTCGGCATTTTTTTATTTGTAAGCCGGTAATTTTATGTGTTACCCAGCGATTCCCGTATACGCGACTCGATGGTACTGCGGCGGTTAGGATCCAGCACATATACTGTAATTTCAAATAGTTGCACACCATTCTGAACCCCCTGGAAGACGACCTGTGGAACCCGATTGACCGCCGACCAAACGACATTAGTCGCAGCCAGAATGATTCGCTTCATCATTACTTCGGGAGCATCCATTAATGGAACCGCCATTTGGAATGTGTGTGCCCAGACCACTTCATCTGCATCCAGCTTGTGAACCTGGGTTCGGGTCAAATGCGAATAGGGGAACTTGATGCGTTGACCATCCGCTGTTTCAATCATCAAGGAACGGTACCCGACCCGGATTACCCGACCCGTCTCCGATTCGACTGTGAGCAGATCACCTACCGTGTAAGTGTCCTCCCATTTCAAAATCAGACCACTGACAAAATCCTGAATGGCGAACCAAAAGCTCCAAACCAGAATGACAAGAATCGCGCTAAATAGCACCATGAAATAAGTTGGTTGGTTTTGAAAAATCGAGTGAGCCGCGAGGACGATGAAAATCAATCCCATCAGTGCTTCCACCAGAGGCAACGAGCGATCAATGCGTTCACGCGTCGTTGGCTTCAGTTGGATCAGATGCAAACCCTTCCGCAGTCCAATCAATACACCCACCAGTAACAACCCCAGCAGCACATATTTCACGATGAGATATTCAGAGACATCAAAGGAGAGCATATCCATTACAGGTACCCCCGCTCTTTCAGATTACGAATGAGGAAAGACTCCAGGTAGGGGTTGATAATCAGGACTTCCTGCGCCTGGGTCGTTATCAATCCGGTGTTTTGCAGGAACTGGATTTGATTCTCAATCTGATCTGTTGACCACCTCGTAATGCGGGCAATTTTCTCTCGATTCATGCGCTTATGCAGGACGAATTGGAGCATTAGCGTGATTGATTCCACATCCAGTCCACGCAGAGCGCTGGTATCCGGATAGGGCCGCAATTTTAGAATTAGTTTCCCCTTGGTATTTTTATGAATAGCCGCTATCCAGGCACGCAAGGCAGCACCTACATTGCCCCGGGAATAGTCAAAGAGTCCCGTGAACAACTTAGCCAACTTCCATTCGGAAATATCTGCATCCTCAATGCCATCCCATTCGAATCGCAGACCCGTGGAACGATGACGTAACAGAATGATATTTTTCAGCTCCTCAGCGTCATAGGGCTCACATTCGATGACACTTAAGGCTAATTCCTGAAAGTCACACATGGGTGCCAGAAAATTGTAGGTGTACTGATTCAGGTTCAGGATCATCAGTGTTTGGCGACTGTATTGTCGAATAAGATTTAGTAGCTCCTGCAACACCGCCCAACCTGAATCACTCCGCTCCCACCACAATTCAACATCATTAAAAACCACCACATTCCTATTGGTCAACTGACCCAATATTTCATCCGGTCCACTGGTCATCTCAACCGCTTGTTGCAGCCGCCGGGTGAATTCTTCCAGCGATGTACTACCGCTGTCCGGCGGGTTGATGGTGAAAATACGATGCTTTTCATAATGCCGGGAGGCGATGAATTGTGCCAACGCCGATTTGCCCATGTGCTCTTCACCAATAATGAACAGAGCACCACCATAGCCCCGGTTGAATCGGCCAACCGCCTTATCGGCGAGCTCTAATTCGTGCTCGCGACCTATCCAAAAATCGTTCGTTATAGTCGGTTTGCCCAAAAAGAGTTGTTTGTAGTAAAAAGGCAAATTCTCAACGATTTCCGGCTTCGGTGTCACCTGATCCAACAAATTCAGCATTTTATCAGTAATCGTTTGTGACGATTGTTTGTCGGCCTGGAGTCGGCGCGCGAAAAGAACGCCTTCACTCCGCCGATACAGCAATTGCACAAATTTTTCAGTGGTGAAGCGCTCCACTTGCAGGCGGGTGCGCTGAAAACGTGTGACCACACCCCGGGTTCGGCGGCCGCGAATGTATTGCTGGTAAGTGTCCGCTGAATGAACAATACTATACGGATTCAATTGATCTTTGGTTTTCCTGAACTGCTGCTGAATGAAGGTTCCCAAATCATCCTGTACCTGCTGTATCCGGGTTAGTTCCTCTGCGAGTCGATTATCACCGTTGATGAGAATTTTCTGCCGCGTCTCATGCTGTGCGAAATCGGTGAGCGTCTCATTGCTTTCGGTCTCAATCAAATCGAATGTCGTCAAGCGCAAGACATCCTGAGCGACAGTCTGTGCTCCCTGAAAAATATTTGGTAATTGATTCATCCGTTCCTGGAGGGGTCCCAGGAATTCTGATTCCACAATGTATTCAGCCAGGCGTCGCAAAGCGATTGTCAGAACCTCCTGTTCCTCGAACTGATGAGCTTCCAGATCATTCATGGCCGCTTCGCTGATGACATCAACATTCTCGGGTAAATCCCTGGTAGCGGCATGTACTTCCACTAACAATTCGTTCATGACAGCGATGGGGTCCAGCGGGACCGGAGCATCGTAGGTGAAATGGTTGTTTCGAACCGGTGAATTTTTCGATGCGCTCGCTTTGAGGGTATTCAGCTCGTCCCGCAAACCGGCCAACTCACCCAAAACCGTATTTTGGATGCGAAGGGTTACGTCATCTTTCATCCGCTCGACAATCGTTCCCAGCCGATTTTGTAACGCTAATAATTGGACATCCAGGACGGCCATTTCCAGGAAATCAGCCTGATTCCCGAACCAGCGTTCCGACAATTCCGTGAGAGTGTCAGAAACCGTCATGGACTGCTTATTGGGTTTGAATTCCTTCGGAACCCAATGATTCGAATCTATATGATCGGCCGTATGGCTGAGTTGTATGAGAATTTCCCGGGTCTCTTTCAGCAGAATATGCCGCAGTTGCGCCTGACGTTCTTTTAGAACCTCTGCAATTCTCTCCGTCCCCGCCAAAACCTGCTTGCGCTGAGCATACAATTGTTCGATGGGGAAACCTTCCCCCGCAAGAATGCGATTTTCCAATATGCCAAAGCTTTCCCGGACTAAACTGATCGCCTTTTGGAGGTCGGCAACGGTTTGATAGCTGTAAATGCCGAATCGCTCAAGGACGCTCAACAACATCGGATCGTATTTGTTGGCGAGTTGCCCGGCAACCAATTCCCGGAATTTTACCTGGTGAGAAATGACATTTTTGCGTGAAAGTTTAGCGCTGAATCTTTTCCAGAATTGATACTGCCGCATCAGGTAACCGCTTTCCTTTGCGCTCCTGTACTCACTTCGGGTAAAGGCAAGGGTGATGGATCCGGGCTGGGCTGCAATCAGCTCTTTTATCTGGCTGCGGTGATGTTCGACACCATCCGTCAAAGCTGCTTTCTGAAGCGGCAAATCCGTCTGACGGAATTCGGTGAGCAGCCGTTGAGCCTGGAAAAGAAAATCGCTGTTTACCCGGAGCAAAGCCCGACGATTACGAAGCCTGGCATCTTTGGTGAAATTGCGCTCTAAGGCATCAAAACTTCGTTCAGTTAAATCCTGGAATTGCCCGATCAAAGCCAGTTGTTGTGAAATGACCTTGTACAGATGCTGATCGGTCAACCTGATGTTCATTTGGTCCAGAGCCGCGGTGAGCCGTTCAATGGCGCTGGCTGTCAACTCAGCCCGGGGCGGAACAACCACCGGCAGGTTGGACGATTCCATCGCCAGAATGTTGATTTCATCCGGCGCGGCGGTACTTTCCTGATTAATGCCCACATACAATTCTTCAAAAAATGACGAGGCATGGATCAAGAGAACCGATCCCAGGTCGTTGGCGATCTGATTCACGAAATCCACATAACTCAGTGGATCCCGAGTGTTCAGCGGTGGGATTCCGATGATTGTAAAATCTGAATGGGCCGACTCAACCCGAATAATTTCCTGGAAATTTTTCTGCTCAATGGCATTATTGATGACTTTGACATCGGCGTCCAGGCGGTACTCTTCCAAAATGTTGTTGGCATGTTTGAGAATGGTTTCCCGCAACGCACTTTCATCATCATTCACGATGAGAAGTCGGATGTTGGCTTCCCGCCAATCGTCACTTGAAGCCAGAAAACGAATGAGCGCTAACGCCAGACTAATATTATTTCCGCCACCCCGCCACCAGATGTCAACGCTGGCGTGGTCACCGAAGCCGCGTACATCATCATGATCCAGCAGTAAAACATTATAATCCATCTGTTGCAAGGTCGCCAAAACGTCCACGAACTTTTTTGGTTCACGACTATTCCGCCCCCAGCCCAATAAAACAGAATTCGGCTCCACCCCGGCAAAACCATAGAATTTGACGATTTCCTGCATCGTGGCATAGATGTCGTTCGTTTCAGCCCGGCGGACGAAGCGACCCGTAAAATTCTCCTCTTCCGGAATCGCGGCATTTGCGAGCTCAATTTCCTTACGGTTCCGGATCACCAGACTCGAAACTTTGGGATTTTCGATGAGCTGAAAATCGGACAATATGCCACGCCGGGCGACCAACCACCGTCCCAATTCAACCAGATGTGGTCGAGCTCCTTTACCGCCACTGAATAAGATCAGATTGGGTCGCCAGTTACGCTGATGAACCTCACCTTTGCTCAAGCGGTGCAGTGCAGTTCGTACGAGTGATGACCAGACACCCTCCCAGGTATCACCGGATTCCAGCGTCAATTCACGGCGTTTGAGGTAAAAAAAGAGCGCTCCCAGAATCAATGTTGCGCCGATCATGGCCACAAAGTCCAATTGAATCATCACCAAAAACGCTGCTAATGCGCCAATAATGCTCACCGTTTTTGGGATTTTAAAATCGGGCCGGAAATCAGGACTAGCCCAGCTTTCAATCGCGCAACTGGTATTCAAAAATCCATAGGTCATGATGAAAAACATGGTCACAACCCGGGCGATAACATCCAATTCTCCGATTAAGATTCCGACTTCAGCGATCATGAAAGTCAGGAGCAGTGCGTTCCGGGGTTCGTTTTCCTTCCCAACACCGGTGGCAAAAATCCGGGGTGTAATGCGATCGGCTGAAATCGCCTGGAGAATGCGCGGTGCCCCCAGAATACTTCCCAATGCCGATGAAATCGTAGCGCCCCAAATGCCCGCCAGAACCAGTGGGGGAAAAAGTGAAATCTCCAACAACACGTTTGGATTGTTTACCAACTCGTCCGGGTCTACACGGTAAGCAAAAAAGATTGCCATGGTAACATAGACAACCAGCCCAACCGAAATAGCGGTGATCGTGCCGATTGGGATTGAGCGTTTCGGATCTTTCAGATCACCGGACATGGAAACACCGGCTTCAAAACCGGTGACCGCCGGAAAGTAAATCGCGAAAAGAACCACAAGTGGTACCGCGGTCGTTGGCAGGGCAATGTGCGGCACTGATGTGGTTCCGTGTGACCCCAGAAATATCGATGCCAATGACAGAACAATTGCAGCCATGATGAAATACTGGGTTTTGATCGCCAGAGCGGTACTGATAAAGGTTACGGTCGTGACCAGAACCAAAACACCGGAACCCACCAGTCGAATCGTATTCTTATTGATGCTCCAACCCCAAAAATTGATGAAGCTTTCAGAAAATCCGATGATGTACAAACTGACACTGAAGGAGAGACCGACGAAGAGCGCTAAACCAAGCGTACCACCAATGGGCAATCCCAAACTCCGGGAAATCATGTAATAGGTGCCGCCGGCTTTCACCTTTTTATCCGTTGCAATAGAGGAGACGCTGAGTCCGGTTGTCACCGAAATGACGTGCGCCAAGAGGATAATACCCAGGGTGGCAATCAGACCAACCTGACCCACGATTGACGGCAGACGCATGTACATGATGACGCCCAGAATTGTCAGGATCGCGGGTGTGAAAACGCCGCTGAAAGTGCCAAATTTATTCGCATGAGCCATGTGAGTTTACCTTGTCCTGTTAGAAACTGTCTTTCTTTGCATAGCGGTGGGGAATTTAGATGGGTTCTTTGGGATTGCAGCGAATAATTACAGAAACCGGAGCGATATGAAAACCGAGCCTCATCAGAGGAGAATAATGAACAGAGTCAGGTAAATGGCTGGGATGGCGAATTCAGTTATGATCTAGCTATCAAGCGTCTCGCGTACTTTTTGGGTCAGAATCTTGACAGAAAATGGCTTTTGCAGGAAGTGAATATTTTCCTCGAGAATGCCGTAAGGCGCCAGCATGTTGTCGGTATAGCCGGACATAAACAGCACTTTCATGGTGGGGCGGGACATGGCTAGTTGATTAGACAATTGTTTACCATTCATGAGTGGCATGATGACATCCGAGAGCAGGAGGTGAATATCGTCCTCAAAATCGTCAGAAATTTCGATGGCAGTCTCGGCATTCGGAGCATTCAGAACTGTGTAGCCCAATCCTTCCAATATCTCTGTTACCATATTTCTGGTCATCTCTTCGTCCTCCACAACCAGAACATTTTCAGTCCCTTTATAATCTGCAAACGTTTTTTCTGTTTGATTCATCTTTCAGGTGCTCCCGTTATGTTCCTACCCCACAACTCAAATAAATATATGGAATTAAAATCAATAGTATGTCGAAAAATTCCAGTCAAATCCGGCGAAGTCGAAGCGATTCTGTCGTCACAAATCGGTGTATTTTTTGGCGTTTCCACGAGACTTCTCAACTGGGTATTTCACTCCGTTTTTCACCATTTTTTGGGTTGCCGCCCGAATGGGATCAACTCCCAATACATCGCACAACCGCAATAAATATACCATGACATCGCCAATTTCATCTTCGACTTCAGAAAGGTTACCCGGTGTCAATTCTCGACTCTCAGCCTGTGTCAGCCACAGAAAATGTTCCTGTAACTCACCAGCCTCCACACTCAGTGCCATGGCCAAATTTTTGGGTGAATGGAATTGTTCCCAATCCCGCTCCTCAATAAACGCGCGGATCGACTCATTCAAAATATTGAGTTTGTCTGGCATATTCATCGGCAAAGGTAATCTATTAACCAACTATTGAAACATTAATAGTCTTGATTCGGTTAATTGGTCCATTTGTCACGATTTCCCGTTAAAAAATGGTGCCCTGAAAGGGTCACGATACCGTTGCGGATTCCACATTAAGGAAATTTGATAGGATTGTTTTTGCGGATTCATAACTTAATCCACCACCGGAATGGATAATTCAGAAGGCGACCTTTATGTGATGATCCGGCATTGGTCTTAGATTCAAGTCGCCGCATCAGGTTCATTCAGGCGGGTTTGAAGATCGCCCGACCCCGGGGGGAAAGTTTGACGGTAACCATTTCCAGAATCAATCAAATCCAAAGGCAGGTCTTTCCGGGATGGCTGCGCACGATATTCCTGCTCATTCTGGCGGGAATTGTAACGGGCGGGTTCGCTTTTTACCACGCACAAGCCAGGATGATGCAAAAAAATGCAGAAGATGAACTGGCATCCATCGCCCAGATTAAAGTCAGCCAAATTTCGCTTTGGATTGAAGATCAGATGGAAGACGCGACCGATTACGCCGCTGATTCGCCATTAAGACAGAGCTTGTTGCGATATATGGGCGATCCTTCTGCCGCCAACCGTGGCGATCTGCTACTCCATTTCAAGAGTATCGTCAGACAAAATGAATCCATTGATGTCGTATTGATGTCTTCCGTTGGAGAGCAACTTCTCAGTTTGAATGGTCACACGGAGAACGACAATGCCTTCCGCACCGCTTTCCATGCAGTACTGCAAAATCACCGACCGGAAATTATCACGCTGCATTTACAGGATATGGATACGCTTTCACCCGAGTTGGGTGTTGTTGCGCCGGTGTATCAAGACATTGACACAGATTCTAATCTCATGGGCGCACTGGTTATTGTCCTGAATCCTGAGCAATTTCTCTATCCACTGATCCAATCCTGGCCAACATCCAGCAAATCTGCCGAAACGCTGCTCATACGGAAATCCAGCCAAAAAGCGGAATATCTGAATGATTTGCGACACCGTCCCAAGACAGCACTTACTTTTAAAATGGATGTTGCCAAATCAGAACACGTCGCTGTTAAAGCCATCAATGGTCAGAGGGGAATTGTAACGGGTCTTGATTATCGAAATGTCCTTACCACAGCCTATATCCTACCGGTTCCAAATTCCGAAATGCTCCTGATTTCCAAAATCGATTCGGACGAAATTTATGCACACTGGCATAAACATTCCGGATTTATCCTGGTTTTGATTGCGGTGTTGTTTGGGTTGGGTGTCGTTGGCGGATTCATGCTCTGGCAAATAAAGCTGAAAAAACACTTCCAAAATCTCTACGAGTCGGAACTAGCCTACAGCACCGAATCAGAACGCCATAGTGTGATGATGCACGCCATTGGTGATGGGGTGATTTCCACCGATACGAAAGGGTTCATTGAATTTATGAACCCGGCTGCAGAGGTGCTTACGGGCTGGAAAGGACCGGATGCCCTGGGTAAGTCAGTCACGGAGGTGTACAAAATCATTAACCGGGACACACGTGAGTCGCCACCTCATCCTGTACTCCTGGCGCTGGATGACAAAAAACCTGTCACTGCCGTTGAATATCCTTTACTCCTGACTCGCGATGGCCGGGAAATTCCCATTACCGACAATGCAGCACCAATTTTTGATAATTCGGGTAAAATTATTGGTGCGGTGCTTTCCTTCCGGGATCGGACGGAGGATCAACGTTCCCATTTGTTGCTGCAACTGCGCGTTTTACTTCACGATTACGCCACCACACACACCATTGATGAATTATTGGTAAAAACATTGGATGAAATGTGCGCCTATACGGACAGCCCCATCGGCTTTTACCATTTTGTGGAGGAGGATCAGGAAACCATTCTGCTGCAACAGTGGTCTACCCAGACTCGCGCAATCTATTGTCACGCCGAAGGCGAACAAATTCACTATCCCGTATCCTCAGCAGGCATTTGGGCGGATAGTATCCGACAAAAACGACCCATTATTCACAATGATTATGCATCGCTGCCGAATAAGAAAGGGTTGCCCGAAGGACACGCCGAGTTAACTCGTGAAATGGTGATCCCCATTATTCGCAACGATCATGTGGTGGCTGTGTTTGGAATCGGGAATCGTGAGACTGAATATTCGGAGGACGATTTAGAGAGTATTGGTTATCTGGGGGACATCACCTGGAACATCATTGCGCAAAAACGAGCTGATTCGCGGATTCGTAATTTCGCTAATAATTGGTCAAAAACTTTTGATGCCAGTGATGATGCCATTGCTTTACTGGACAGCGACCAGAAAATCCAGCAAAGCAACGAGGCGTTCAAAAAGCTGTTTAACAAAACCGATCAAGAGATCAATTTTCATTATTGCTACCATATCGTGCATGCTTGTGACGAACCACTTTCTTATTGCCCATTTATAGAAATGCAAGCGTCAAATCAACGCGAAAGCATAGAGATGGAGATGAACGACCGGATATTCAGAGTTGTTGCCGATCCGATTTGGAGTGATGACGGCGAATTGACGGGGGCGGTACATGTCATTTCCGATATTACGACCCAGGTGAATGCTGCGCGGCGTATAGAGGAGAGTGAAGAGAAATTCCGTAATCTGGTAGAGGCATCACCAGACGCATTATACATTCAGATCAACGGATTCATTCAGTATGCCAATGCCGCTGCGCTGAAATTGTTTGAAGTATCGGATCTAAAGGATTTTATAAATACGCCGGTGATGGATCTTATCCATCCCGATTTCCACCATCTTATGAGAGAACGGGTTGAAAATATTACAAAACACAAAAGACAAGTCCCCCTCATTGAGGAAAAAATGATCTCACGCAAGGGACGGGTTTTTGACGCCGAAGTCGCGACAACATCGATCAGTCTCGACAGGGAGGTGGGTGTGCAGGTCATCGTCCGGGATATTTCTGCCCGGAAAAAATCTGAAGCAGCATTACAACTACAAAATCAGCAACTCGATCTGATTTATAGCTCAGTAGCAGACGGAATTTTCTCTCTGACGGTGGAAGCCGGTCCCAGGTTCAGGTTCGAATCCGTCAATCCTGCATTCCTGAAAATGACCGGTGCGCACTCTGAAGAAGTCCTCGGCCAAACGCTGGCAAATGTCATTCCCCAAGCCTCTCTAAATCAATTCCGTGCGAATCTTGAACGCGCAATTGAGGAAAAACAGACCGTGACCTGGGAAGAAAATTTCAACCTGCGTGTTGGTCAGAAATCGGGCGTGGTTAGTGTCTCCCCGGTATTTAGTATTACCGGGCGATGTACCCACATGATTGGATCTTTTCAGGACATCACTGATCGCAAACTGGCTGAGGCGGAGCATGATAAACTCCAGGATCAATTGGCGCAGTCACAAAAGTTGGAAGCGGTGGGACGGTTGGCTGGCGGTGTTGCTCATGACTATAACAACATGTTAAGCGTCATCAGCGGACACGCCGAAATGGCGCTTGAAAGGTTGGAACAGAAACAAACAGTGGAAGCCGATTTAAAGGGCATCCTCCGGGCAACCTACCGCTCGGCTGAGATTACCCGGCAACTTTTGACCTTTGCCCGGCAACAAGCCATTCACCCACAGTCACTGGAACTGAACTATGCCATTGAACAATCGGTGGAAATGTTACACCGGCTGATCAATGAAGAAATTGATCTGGAGTGGAATCCCGGTGAAGAGATTTGGTCGGTAAAAATTGATCCATCACAGATAGACCAAATTTTGACCAACCTATGTGTGAACGCCCGGGATGCCATTTCCGGTGTGGGTCAGATCAAAATTTCTACCCGTAACATTGTCTCTGACGAGTCATTTTGTGCTGAACACCCAGGCTCAAGCCCGGGTGATTATGTCTCCATTTCCGTCAGTGATAATGGTATTGGCATGGATACGGCGACTGCCGAACAAATTTTTGAACCATTTTTCACGACCAAGGAAGTTGGTAAGGGAACAGGGTTAGGCCTGGCGACAGTTTACGGAATAGTGAAACAAAACGATGGCTTTATCACCGTGGACAGCGAACCCGGTTTTGGAACCACATTCACCATTTATTTACCTCGATTCAAGGGATTGACCGCTAAACAGATGTTGCAGGACTCCGGGACAGTTCGTAGCAGCCAGGGTGAGACGATCCTGATTGTAGAAGATGAGCGGGAAGTTCTTGAAATGACCAAGGCGATCCTGACGAGTCTGGGATATCGGGTTATTGCAGTGGGAAGACCCCGGGACGCGTTGTCGCTATTGGAAACTGAGAAACAGCACAAAATTGATCTGCTACTGACAGATGTGGTGATGCCTGAGATGAATGGTCGTGAGTTTTCCACCAGCGTTCAGGAGTTGTACCCGCGCATCAAAGTCGTTTTCATGTCAGGCTATCCTGCTAATGTCATTGCGCATCGCGGGGTGCTGGATGACGGCGTTAATTTCATCCAAAAACCATTCACCGTGCAAGCGCTTGCCAGTAAACTCCGGATTGTGCTTGACACCGTGCCGGATGTCTGGTGAGCGGGTGAGCGGGTTCATCGATAATTGAGCTTGGAGCCTTGTGCTTAGACATTTGACATTGGACATTGGACATTCACCGCTCGTCACCCTGAGCGGCGTCGAAGGGCGAGCGGGTTCATCGGATATTTGAGCTTGGAGCCTTGAGCCTTGAGCCTTGACATTGGACATTCGTCATTGGTAGTCTTAGCCCCCGCTTGCCCCGAAGGGATCCCCCAGGGAGGCGGGGTGGCTCGGCAGTCGCCGGGGGTGGGTTAGTATTCGAGCTTTGACATTGGCATTAGACATTGGACATTCACCGCTCGTCACCCTGAGCGGCGTCGAAGGGCGAGCGGGTTCATCGGATATTTGAGCTTGGAGCCTTGAGCCTTGAGCCTTGACATTGGACATTCGTCATTGGTAGTCTTAGCCCCCGCTTGCCCCGAAGGGATCCCCCAGGGAGGCGGGGTGGCTCGGCAGTCGCCGGGGGTGGGTTAGTATTCGAGCTTTGACATTGGCATTAGACATTGGACATTCACCGCTCGTCACCCTGAGCGGCGTCGAAGGGCGAGCGGGAAAATCGTTATTCGAGCTTGGAGCTTGGAGCTTGGAGCTTTGAGCTTTGACATTCGTCATTTGACATTGAAGAATTCGTAATCAGCATCATGCTCTGACTATAAATTGCCCGCCCGACTGCTCGGATAGAGCAAATATCGCTGCTGCCTAAGTTTGAATTGGTCAAGTTCCGGTTGATAACTTGCGATAATGTCATCCGCAGATTTCCCGGCAGCGATCATCTGCACCAGTGTTTCGCTGCCCCACAATCTTGCAGCGCGGCTCTCACTTACCCACTTAAAATCTCTGGGATAAAGCCGTTTGACCGTTACCAGGAATTTCACGCCGAACTGAACCGGCTGAAATTCCATGGGCTCGGTCACCCGGATTTGGATGCCATTAACTTTTTGGCCTTCAAATTTCGGGTTCACAGCACGACCGGGCATATCCCTGGGTACAAATGAGATAGGCTCGACGGTAGCACCTTCCAAGCCGCCGGCGTACAAGGCGGTGGCCAATTGTTTCCCATCGATGAACGGTGCGCCGACCCACTCAAAAGGCTTGTCAGTCCCCCGACCTTCAGCGCAGATATTGGCTTCGAGGAGGCACATTCCGGGGTAAATCAGCGCTTCATTCAGGTTGCGCATGTTGGGTGACGGATCAACCCATTTCAAGTCAGTTTCGTTGAAAAACAGATCGCGACTCCAGCCCTCATTTTTCACGATGCGCAAATCTAAATCGGCGGCTTGATTGATCCAGCCCTCGCCTTGAATCATTCGAGCCAATTCCCCAACTGTCATGCCGTGCTGAATCGGAATTGGAAACATCCCTACAAAACTCTGGAATTTGAGGTCCAGAATATTGCCATCCGTAAAACCAGAAATTGGATTGGGGCGATCAAGAATCATCACCGGAATGCCGAGTTCCGCACCCGCTTCCATCACATTCCCCATAGTGGAGATATAGGTGTAAAACCGTGCGCCCACATCCTGAATGTCAAAAATAATCATGTCAACACCATTAAGCATCTGCGCGGTCGGTTTGCGAATGTCACCATAAATGCTGTAAATCATGGCGCCGGTCTTCTGATCCAGCGAGTCATTTATATCAAATCCCCCCTCGGTCACGCCGCGAAAACCATGTTCGGGTGCGAAAATGGCTTTCAAGGTGACATCCGGTGATTCGTACAAAATATCCACTAAATGCCGACCCTGCTTATCCAGGGCGGTATGGTTGCACACGACAGCTACGGTTTTGCCCTGAATCGGAGCGAAATTAATCCTCTCCAGAACATCAATTCCCGTGAGTACTGGTAAAATTTCAATTGGTTTCTGGACTGCGACCATCTCTTGTTGCTGGTGCGCGTGTGGTTTTACATCCGGCTGATTCCCGGTACAGGCCAATAGCAACAGTAAGTTCAGACCAACGCTGAATTTCAGAAAGACTGATGAATGATTCATGAAATTTCCTCTCCGCCTGACTGATAATTTTTCATCCGCGAAACGGGTACTTCTACTTCAGAAATGTCACTTTGGATCGTTGCAGCGTCATCTCATTCCACGCGACAATCCAATAGGTTCCAGAGCTTAGACCAGCTCCCGACTGGGACTGCCCGTTCCAATGCCACACACTTTCTCCCGGCCCATACATGCCGTTTGTTGAGAAAACCAACGCGCCTCTAATATCATACACTGCAAAATTCAAATGGCCGGATTGATGAAGCGTGAAAGGAACAGATACCGCGCCATTGAACGGATTCGGGTAGGCGTTTCCCAGAGTGAACGAAATCGGTATCGTGGTTGTCTGCTCGTTCTCAATTGAAACCCCGGGCGCCAGATATTCCAGCATCCGGCTCATGACATTTTCCCGCACGCTGGCCGGGTAGATCGTTTCAAAACCAAAAGACAGGTAAACCAGTCCGCCGTCAATATTACTCGTTCCGAATGGACCCCGATACTGTATTCCGGCACCACCACTGGCGGTGTAGTCTATTCCTGCAAAATGGAGGTTGGAGATTGAGCCACCGTAGGGTTTGATTCCATCCGGATAATCAACATCATAGGTGCCATGGGTGCCATCGTCGAAATGAAAATTCGGTATGCCGTTGAACAGTCCGGAAGCCATAGCCTGAACTTCGTACGAACCAGCATCGTCTACGAAATAATCTGCCTTAAAATAGTTATGGTAAAAATCAATCTCCTGTGGCGCACCCACTGCTTCTAAATCCCATCCAATTTCGGAACCGGAGATAATCAGACGACCGCCGCTTTCCAGATAGACAGAAATGGCATCCATCTCGCTACCACTGAAGGCTGTATTGCTGGTGGCTTCCTCACCGGAAATCCAATCAACAAAATCGTAATCCGTCAAAGAAATGACATCAGGCGGAATGGCATCATTGCTGGCAGAATCGAAATGGTACCCGGCGGCAAAGATTGCCGGTCCGTGTTCTTTCACAAAATCGAAGGTATTGGTGGTGCCGGAAACGCGCTCAAAGCCATTCACAATGAGCACTTCTGACTGACCCACAAATGGCGAGACGGCCAGGACTTCAGTAAAATCGGATGCGCCGAAAGTGTTGAGGGCTTTCAGTTTGAAATATTGGATCGTATCAATGGGAAGCGAGTCAATCAGAAATGCCGGGGATGGCGCTTCACGAAACAATTCGAAATTTTGAGCATCCTGGCTCCGGTATAATTGATAACTCTCAGCATTAGCGCTGTTCGCTGCATGGACCAATACATTGCCATCACCGATATTTTTCACATAAAACCAGCCTGGTGAAAGTGGTGGCGTTGACGCACCAAAGGCGTCATTTAATCCACCCCATATTTCGGGACGATTCCCGTCATAACCCAATGCCCAAATGCCGATCCCGGCCAGTTGCCGGGTTTTGGCGTAGTTGTATTTCGTGACCAGACTCAGGCTGTCATCGTACCAAACCTGACGCTGCTGACCGCTGGCGGTATAATTGTACCAGGCGCTGTGGACATCCGTGTTATAATGCTTGCCGTAGGAATTTGCCGCCGGTTCTGCGACCGAATAGACAATCGAACTTCCCGTCCCGGTAGTGGTGGCATTTTGTGCGGTGCTTGAGACCGGCCAATTGTAACCATACCATGGTAAGCCGAGAAAAATATTGCTGCCATCGTTTGATGTGGCTGTCAGGTAGGAATTGACCGTCCGATCAATGTTATAACTGGCCATGCCGCCATTGTACAATGGCGCAACCGGTCCGGCCGACGAACTGCCACCCCAGTAATAGGCATAGGCCATGATCATAAGACCGTCGCAGTTCTCATTTAAATATTCATAATCATAGGAACTGGACCAATCAACAGATGGCATGGCAATGCTGGTTTCTGATCCTGGGATTTGATCGTGGAAAGCCTGGGTGAGATCATGGATGAAAATATTAAAATTGGTTTTGGACCCAGCCGGAACCGATTCAAAATCAATATTCACGCCGTCGGCATTTCCCTGTATGACCCTGGTAATCAGATTATCAATAGCAGCCTGTCGATAGCTGGCATTACCTACCAGCGTCCCAATATCTGCGTTATCAAACAAGGTCACGGTTAGAATCACTTTCACACCATTACTATGGGCGAGATTTATCAGACTCGTCACCGGCCAGGAGTGGGAATTGGTGATTTGACCGGAACTGTTCATCTCGACGCCAAAATAGGCAAGGTGAGTCAGTAAATCATAATTGTAGGAGGTATAGGAGGTCCCATTCCAATAAGGGTGATAACCAAAAATGACATGGGAAGGGTCCCGGCGTAATGAAACCAGCGGTTGAATCGGTGCATCGGGTGTTAAATCCAGAATCGGATCAGCCTCACCCTGGTGAGCAAGCCACTCCACTTCATGGGGTCCCATCCTACTGTCATCCTGTGCGTTGATTGTTTGGGTCGGCAATAATCCCACGATTAGGATGATTAACAGGGTTGCCAGCCCACCGGATTTATAGAAAAATTTTATATGATTCAAAATGTCATAAACTCCTGATTTGTGGTCGGTCTACTCCAATTAGTAAAGCAGATAATTTTGTCTTAATGCCATAAAATCTGCTAACTCGTCCGACCATTTCTGTTCAAATGTCAGTGGATTAACGCCGTCCTGAAGCGCTTCTCTGATCCAGGTTCCACCGCTCACCTGATCAAACATTTTCCAGCGATCCTCGTTGCCAAACAAATCAATTTCAGGATAAAGCTCCCGAGTAACGGCAACCACGATCAACCCTGTTATATAAGGTCGGAAAGCATTTCTGTCCGTGATATAGAGCTGGACACCGCCACAAACCTTACCCTGGTGTCGGCCATAATAGGGTTTGAAAAAACAAGGTCGCAGTTTCACGCCACCTCCAATGCGGCTTTGCAGGACCTCGGCAAATCGATGCGGATCCTTGATCCAGGGTCCACCAATGTATTCGAAGGGCAACGTGGTGCCGACGCCTTCTGACAAGACCCCCAGTTCACCGTAAACCCCTGTGGCGATCATGTTTAGAATGGTTGTCGGGTGCGGCACATGCGGCGATGTGGGAATCCATGGCAGACCGGTTTCATCAAACCACATGTCACGGGTCCAGCCGGTCATGCGGACAATTTCAAGGCTACAACGGATACCGAATGCTTCATTGAAAAGCCAGGCCAGCTCACCAATGGTCATGCCATAACGATACGGAATTGGGTAAAGTCCGACGAAAGAGGCCACGGCCGGATCAAGGACATTTCCTTCCACGATATGCCCGTTGATGGGATTCGGACGATCCAGGACGATAATTTTCTTACCTGCAATTTTCGCGGCTTCCATCATGTAGGCCATGGAATAAATGTAGGTATACCCCCGAACGCCAATATCCTGAATGTCAATGATAACACCATCCACTCCGGCGAGTAACGGGACAATGTCAGCCGGTTTTTTACCATAGGTGCTGAACGCTGGAATGCCGGTCTGGGGATCAATCTCTTTACCGACCTTATCACCGGCGAACTCAGCGCCATAAATCCCGTGTTCAGGTGAATACAGTGCTGTCAGCGTCATCGCATCGTTCAGTAAGACGATATTGGAATTCAGTTTTGAATCAATGCCGGTTTGGTTGGTCATTAATCCGTAACGAAAAGCAGAATCATGAGGGGTAGAGAGAAAAACTTCGAGTCCAGTGACGACTGGTGCTCGTTCGGGAAGGATTGTTGGTTCAGGGATCGGGACAATGAAGGTCACCTGCGGCTGAAAAAAGGAACAACCTGACAGGAGTAGAAAGGTGGTAATTTCCGGGATGATATTGCGTCGCATTTTTAACCTCGCCGGATTACTCTTAAAAGGTATCTTCAGCCAGTTTCATCAACGCGGTATCCGGGTAATAATGACTTAATATTTCGGAGTAGGAGCTGCCCTCAAGCGCCATTCCCAAGGCACCAATCTGGCACAACCCGACACCATGTCCCCAGCCGGCACCCGACAGATAGACAGTGGTATCATCTTCCAGAGTCGTGGCATTTTCGATGATAAAAGCACTGGAGTAAAGAAACGATTCATTGAATGTCCGGCGAATATCATATTCGTTTTTCAGATCGAAGGTAACCTGATCACTTTCCTGATTAACGCCAGCTAAACGCAGATGAGAAATCCGTCCGCTGGCCCCGCGTTTTAACACGATGATTTCAAATATTTCAGACCATAGTACCTTAAAGTGTTTCTTTAAGTTATCGAGGATAACTTGTTTTTTTAGAGCATGCTTCCATCGATAATAACTTCCGGTTACATCAACTTTCCCTAGCATCGCCAAAAGGTCAACTTCTTTAAATCTGGCACTGGAGCAATAGGCTTCCGAATAGGCTAAAAGAGGTTTGAGATCGTCAAATGCCATCTCCTCAGGATGATTGGGTCCGTCCCAGAGCGGAATCAAATAGGGCACTTTTTTGCCCTGCCATACAGTGGTGTAATCCTCAACGATTCCACCGCAGCACTT
Organism: Fidelibacterota bacterium CG1_02_48_14; assembly: GCA_001872685.1. Taxonomy (GTDB): domain Bacteria; phylum Fidelibacterota; class UBA8477; order UBA8477; family UBA8477; genus UBA8477. Next base: position 12,782 of record MNWS01000226.1, on the reverse strand, counting down.
TGAATAACGGGCATCAATGACCTTGTTATTATAGACCAGAACTTCATTTTGAGTGGCAACCGCGGAGGCTAATGCGTAATCAGTGAGATAGGTTGTGCCCTGGTAGCGTTGGCAACAATCGTCATTACATACATCAAAATTTAGAGCGACGTGTTTACGCTCCACGCTGGCCAAAGCCCAGCATCGCGCAACGATGGTTTGCGCCGCAAGCAGGGCATCTGGTGCAGAAGCACCCATCTCACTTGTGGCGACGCAGGCGACATACGCTTCTACAGAGAGTTCATTAATCAGTAACAGGCTGTTATTTTCCACGGAAAAAAGCAACCGTCCCGGCAATATCGGTTGAATTTTCTTCTCCCAATGGAATCCCCGACCGGCCACAACGGAATCAATTTTTACCCCGCGTTCAGCGGATAAACCTGAGAGATGGTCACCGGAAGCGAGTAAGAAATGGTCCACAAATACGGTCAATTCACCCAGGCTGACACTCAGTTTACCCTGGTCAACCCGAATCGTGATTTCGTTTAATTGATCGTCGAAATCCTGGGAGCTGGCTACGATTAAATCAGGCGGCCAGGATAGGGAGATTTCCTGAGAGTTATCTTCGGGTAATATGATTCCGACACGAATTGTTCGGCTATTTAGCCCAGTTGAAGTAGGCATCTACGGCGGCTCCCAAAGCTGGTGCATGACGAAGTTCGCTGCCAATGATGAACTCATCATCCAATCGCTTTGTTTGAGTCAGGTAACCATTTTTTATTACCTGAGGTAAATCGGATTGGTGAATCAGACCGCTCAGTTGAGCAAACACCGGGTCTTTAAAAAGAGGGGCAAAATCTGGGAATTGCCAAATGTCACCCAGACGCTGACCAATCACAATTCGCTTTAAAACTTTACCCAGAAAAGGATGATTATCTTCCAACTTGCGGCCGGTTTGTATGAGTTTTTGACTGGGGTCACCTACTGCCAGAGCTTTAATCCGATTAAAGAATAACTCGGCAAATGCATTCGCAACCGTCGTGACGATTGCTTTTGCATGTTCGTCCCCGTCCATAGCGAATTCATAAATTTGCCAGGGAAAAATATTATTACTGATTAGCGTTTCGACGTTCTGCTCAGTTAAATCAGCATACTGTTGCTGGATACCTTTGGCGGAGATAATGGATTCGTAGGTTGCCCCATCTTCACGCACAATTTCCCAGGATTTTGCCATCCATGGTTTAATGTCATCAAACGGAACCAAATGGCCGTCTAATAACAGGGCGTCAGCCACGCCGGTTCCCACCCCAATATAATAAGCATCCGAGACATCCCGAAATGCGCCATGATCTCCCCATCTTTCACCCAAGCCGCAATAATCAGCGTCACTACCGAGATCGTGAATAGCATCCAGGCTGGTTAATCCCGCTGCCCGCAATGCATTTTCGAGATTGGTCAGAAATTGCGGCATTCTGGGACCATTGGCCATGGCGTTAATGCCCCTTTTGTCACTGGTTTTCAGTCCTGGCAGACCAATACCGATGAGAATTTGTTTTTGGTTACAATTAGGAGGCAGTATCGCCTTGATTGCACGCTGGAAGGTGTCAATGATCGCAAGTTCCTGATTTTTCTCACCCGGCGTTTGGTTTAGAGCATCATCATTGCGTTCTTTTAATTGTGTTTTGAGCGCGACCGGCTTAAAACCGGATTTGAAATATTCAGAGGAACTATAGCTGACTTCGATGCGTGGTTTAACTGCTGAAAAACGAATCGGATCTGTATGCAAAATCACCCGGTTAATCAACACCTTGGAGGCGCCGCCATCAATTCCCAATAAAATCAAATTATCCATCGTCAGGTCTTCCTATTCATTTTTTTCCGACGCTGCAGAGCTTCCAGCCGCATGGCATCTTTCGCATCATTATTACGATCAACCGCCTGGCGATTAATACTGTGATCCGTCCCCCCGGAATGTCGAACAACTTTGTACACGGGCTCCCACACGCGACCCATTCGGTACTGCTCGCACATGCGCAATACGAAATGGTAATCTTCGCCGTAATTACGAGCATAGGGAGAGGTATTCATATCCAATAAACCTAAATCTTTCGCCAGGTCAATATAGAAGGAACGCGGTGCCCCTGCCCCATTAATGCGTAGTAGATTGTTCCGTCCATTCTCTTCAGTCCATTCATCATGCGTCACAACTGGGATACTTTCCATGCGGATGAGTTCCCCCGAATCCTTCAATTCCCAAACCTCGTACGAGCCGATAACCATGCCGATGGTGTCATCTTCCTCATAAACTTTGATAATTTTCTCGATACAATCCGGAATAAGCTGGTCATCCGAATCCAATTGGACATAAAATTTACCCTTCGCGATTTCCAGCCCACTGTTCAAACAAAAGCCAATGTTGTTAATGTCATGCACGATGAGGTTAACGGGTGGTTTGGACGCATCGTACCTGGAACCACCCGGCAGAAAGGCTTGAACTGCCGGAATTGTCGGATCAGCTTCGCCCCCATTTACGACGATTATCACCTCCACATCAGACACCGTTTGATTGAAAACTGATTCAATCGCTGCGCCAATGAATTTCGGGCGATTATTCACCGGAATGATGACTGAAGCGCTCAGTTCATAGCTTTTATCATGATAGGGCACGGTTTTATAGTTTTGACCGGGAGAAAGATAGGTCCCCAGTCGCTTTAGGTGCTCGGTCAAAACCCGCTCTCGCTCCAATTGCAACGCTTTCCCAGCCATGAGGTAGGCAAAGACATTTTGGGTGTCGGCGGCCTTTGTCACTGTGTACAAAGAACCTGAGTAACGATTGGCGACGTGCACCAGGCGACCATATTCACTCATTCTTAGTCGCAATTCATACAGAATACTTGATTGGTTTTCCTGATCCATTGGCAGACAGGCTAAAAACTTCGAACGATTCAGAAGCCAGACAAATCCATAATCGGTATCATCCCGCAGCCGTCCGGCATGGTGATCCAGAAGATGTTCTTCTTGTAACTCAGTCCCTGACAGCATACTGTAATCCGAGTAAATCAAAGACCAGTTGAGTTCAGTTTTAGCGACCATTTCGAATAGCGTAATCGCGCTTTTTTTCAGGGAAATGGAATATTGGGAGGCATTGATAAAGAGAATTGACTCAGACTCACAATTTTTAATCGCAACGCTAAATTCCTGCATCGTGAGATTTTCTGTGGCCAGAGTTACCACTTTGTGGCCATCAAGTTGGCTGAGGAGTGGATTAATATCCAATCGTGAAGCATTGTACAGCACCACTACATTGAGTTGGTTTGCCATTAGTCGTCTTTCCTTTCGCTGGAACTTGTTTGCAGAATTTTGCTCAGATCACTGCTCCTGTTTCAGATAGAATCGTCATTTTTTCAAGGACGAGAGCACAATAAATATTTTTCTTTAAACATCAATATATTTTCAGTTTGTATTCACTTTTATACGAAGTTCATTCTGCGATAATGACTCTCTCAACTCGTGGGGAAATGCCACAACAAATTTCGTATGGGATCGTGCCGAGCTGATTTGCAACACGCGCGATCGCGTTTGTCTTTTCACCGCCACCCAAGACTGTGAAATATTCACCTGTGGGGATTTTTGCATCCTTCAGATCCACCATGATATGGTCCATCGTTACGGTGCCGATCACCGGGAATGACCGATTTTCAAACTCTACGATCCCTCGATTCGATAAACTCCGGCGGTAACCGTCAGCGTACCCTATGCGTAATGTTCCTACCCGTGTCTTGGTACTGGCGGTCCAGGTTTCACCATAACTCACAGACTCGCCGGTGGAAATGCTTGAAACACGCACGAGCGGCGCTAAAACGGTCATCACTGGTGAAAGTTGTTCGCTGAAGCGCTGCCCGGGTGTGGTATCATAGCCATACAAGCTGATGCCCAGTCTCATAGCATCACAAGCAAGCTCAGGATCATTCAAAATGCCGGCTGAATTTGACAAATGTTTCAGTCCGGAAAACCCTATATCGTCCAATGCTGAACACACCTGTTGGAAACTTTCTTTTTGTTTTCTCATGACGGTCTGGTCCGCCGTATCTGAAGAGGAGAAATGCGAGTAGACACCTTCAATTTGTAAATACCGGTTCGGATTTTTAATTGCCTCCAATACTCTTTCGGGGCGCATACCCAACCGATTCATGCCCGTATTGATATTAATGTGTAGCCGTAATGCACGGCTTGCACAGGACTTTAAAGTGAGGAAATCGTCCCACCCCGTAACGGAGATAATGGCATTTGAGGGGAGTTGTGCTAGTTCAGATGGAAAAATCCGGGTGAACATCAAGACATCCAAGTCGGGAAAAAATTGACCAAGCTCCTGCGCTTCTTCCAGTGTCGCTACGGCGACCATTTTACAATTAAACTGGTCACGGAGAATTCGGGTTACCGCAACAGCGCCATGGCCGTAAGCGTTGGCTTTTACCACCGGAATCACTTGGGCATGACCCATCAGGGCTTGGAACACGGTAAAGTTGTTAATCAGAGCAGATTGGGAAACGTGGCACAGGGTTTTCACGCGCCTGTCCCCGGAATTCTAAGAGGCAAATTCTTCAAGAGAGAAATCCCGTCCATTATATGCACTTTCGTGACGATCTGTAATCACCAATTAAAACGAGGTCTTCGCGTTAATGGTACATTCCAATTGTATAGAGGGACGGGCGTATAAAACAAGGGACGCATGCTTGATCAGTATGCGTCCCTTTAGTAGCTATGCTTAGTTGACAGCGCTTTTCAGGGCTTTGCCAGCTTTAAAACGAGGAACCGTGCTTGCAGGAACATTGATGCTGGCACCCGTGCGTGGGTTGCGAGCTGTGCGAGCATTCCGTTTGGAGGCTTCGAATGTACCGAAACCAACCAACGTCAGCTTGTCATTGCTTTTCAATGTTGCTGTAACAGCATCTGTGAAAGCACCCAATGCGCGTTCGGCCTGTGCTTTACTAATCCCAGCGTCAGTAGCAATTTTTGCTACCAATTCTTGTTTTTTCATAAGTTATCCTCCTCATTGTGGTTTATCGTTTTTGCCCAAGACCATGTTTGCTAAAACTGAAAGCCCAATCTTCGGATTCTCTCCATTTTAGCACTTTTTTCAATGCACATCCTAGGTATTGAAAGCATCGATTTTGGCGCAAGTTAAAGCAATAACAATTAAAGTCAAGATTTATATTAAGCCGTACCCAGCTTAGCTTTGCGGACATTTTCAAGTATTTTCAAGTGGCTTTTTAATGACTCATAACTACTAAATATTTGAGTCGCACAGCCCAAAATCCAGGAAGAGATTTGAGTGACCGGAATTTGTGTTACCATGAACACCGGAATCCTGTACACAAAAGCCAGCGTTAGCTCCCCTTGTGTACCACCACCCTTTTCCACATACTGATCCCAATTACAGATGATATAATCCGTATCAAATATAATCGTTCTAAGGTCTTGTTTTATAATACGATGCATGGTCTCCTGAAACCTGGTAAAATCGGTTTCACGCCACTCCCGGAATAACGCATATTCATCAGGGGGCACGACATTAAACTCTAACTTTGTCGGGTCATGAACCGTAAATCCCAGTTCATTCTCCAGAAAAGGTCTGAGGTCATCGCGCCAGCGTCTGCCACCATCCGGTGCCGCTTCAATTGCCCCAGCGAGATAGACTTTCACACGTCGTCCCGGGTGCCGGTTAGCAGTTGTGCAACCCCTACGATAACACCTGTTTCCACAATCGTGACAATCAGGGCAAAATTTTGGATGACGCCTTTTAGAAAGGCGGACTGGGTGCCATGCATGAGTGTATAGGTAGGCAACCAATAGATTATTTTCTCAAATACCGGCGTGTACTGTGAAATATTCCAGCCAATTCCGGAGACAATGAACAATGGGAAAATCAGGAAAATCACCAAACGCCCCAGAAGCGGACCCGGCTTGACATACAATCCGACGATGTGCCCCAAAGCTGAAAATTGTATGGCGGTAAACAGGACAAAGGCTAAAAATGCCTGGATATTGATTTGAGACACAGAAGCACCGGAGAGAAATACGGTGATGAGGAAGATAACCAACCCATGGAATAGACTTTTCACGATTCCGATCAGGATTTGCGATAAGAATAAACTGCGTTTATTCGGGAAGTCCCCCATCAGAATAACTTCCTGCCACTGTTGATTCCGACGATTCGTGGCATAAAACCAGGAGGTCGTCTCGAAAGCTGAAAGCGCTATGGTGAGTAAGACCATGCCGGGAATGAGAAACTCGAAATAGGCAACGCCATCAATCTTGCCTACGATTTGTTGAAAACCCATTCCTAAGAACAAGAAAAAGATCAACGGTAACAGAAGATTTAAAACCCCCTCACCGATAAAATTCCGCCGATAAAGAACGAATTCGCGCCACCAGAGCGCACGGTATGCATTATTCATCAATCATCTGCTCCTGTGTTAGCGTGTGAATAAATGCATCTGCCAGTCGAGTCCGTCTGGGAATGAAGGCAACCAGATTCCCGGGTTTAAATAGCTGAATGATCTGTGCCTGGGCGGCCGGTGATTTGGTGATAATTTCATAGACATTTTCGTTACGCGAAATCCCCAAAACAAACTCAGCATCCCGAATGGTCCGATATTCTTCCTCATCGTAGTCCCTAACGGTGGCCTCTAACACGAGGTTCGGTTGTTGAGCATACAGAATTTCATCAACCGATCCATCCACCAAAATGTGCCCGCGATTCATGATAATCAATCGGTCAGCCACATGTTCTACTTCAGCCATGCTGCTCGTGATCATCACGATGGTAAGACTGGACCGGTGCTCTTTCAGGTAATCCCAAATTTTTAATGCTGTCTGACGGTCGAGGGAGCGCGTGGGTTCATCCAGAAGCAATATTTTGGGTTGCGTCAGAAGCGTCCGAACCAATTGGATTTTTCGGCGGACACCATAGGCAAGACTTTCAGGTAACTCATGCAAAATGTCCATTAAATCAAACCGTTCAGCCAAACCCAGAATTCTCGCTTCGGCTTCCTGGTCATCCAATCCATGGAGTTTGCAATGGAAAACGAAATTCTCCAGTATGGTGAGTTGTTCATCCAGAATCACCCGTTGTCCCATATACCCGATTTGCTGCCGGATCTGCCAGGGTCGGGCAATCAGATTCTGGCCATTGATGTAGCCTGAACCCTGGGATGGCGCTAACATGGTCGCCATGATTTTTAACAAAGTACTCTTCCCGCAACCGGAGGGACCAACAATGGCGAAAATCGTCCCGTGTTCCACCCCGAATGAGAGGTTGTTCACGGCAGTCACTGCTCCAAATTTTTTCGTTATATTTCGCAGGGTAATCGAAACTGCCATACCCGAATAGCCTTTACTCTCTCTAGCTGATAATGTGTTTATACTCTGGTTAAATTTTTGTGCTCTGATTGTCCTGAGTATCCAGAGGTACTTCCAACCCCAGTTTGTCAAAAGCAACCCAGCACCGCACATTTAACCCTTTTTCCGCATCATAAAAGACCAAGGGGGGTTCATGCTGACGACACCGATCTTCCACAAATTCACAGCGCGGATGAAATTTACATCCGGCAGGAAATTCAGTCGGAACGGGAACAACCCCTTCAATCACCGCCAGCCGGTCAACCTTCTTCGCGGGGTTGGGAATCGACTTGAGTAATCCCTGGGTGTAAGGATGTTTGGGAGATTTGAAAATGGTGCGAATATCCCCCTCCTCAACAATTTTACCTGCATACATGACAATGACGCGCTTCGTGACTTCTGCCACCACACCCAAATCATGCGTAATAATGATGACCGACATGTTCAGCTTTTTCTGAAGGCTGGCAATCAGTTCAAGAATTTGAGCCTGGACAGTCACATCCAAGGCAGTCGTCGGTTCATCCGCGATGAGTAATTTTGGATTACAGGATAATGCCATGGCGATCATCACCCGTTGACGCATACCACCGGAAAGCTGGTGCGGATACTCGTCCACCCGTTGATCCGGGTCGGAGATTCCCACCAATTTCAGCATGTCAATCGCACGTATTCGGGCTTCAGTTTTGTCAACCTTTTGATGCAGTCGAATGGCTTCCATAATTTGGTCGCCACAGGTAAACACCGGATTCAAAGATGTCATGGGTTCCTGGAAAATCATGGATATTTCGTTGCCACGAATCCGACGCATCTCATCTTCAGGTAATGACCGGACATCAATTCCATCGAAATGGATTTTGCCATTAACAATCTCACCCGGAGGCGTTGGAATCAATCGCATCACCGATAATGCTGTAACCGATTTTCCACAGCCAGATTCCCCCACGATTCCCAGAGTCTCTCCGCGATCAACATGAAAAGTCACATCATCGACCGCTTTAGCCAGCCCCTCTTCTGTGGAGAAGTAGGTTTTAAGATTCTCAACATCCAGCAATCGATCAGTCAAAATGACTCCTTATCTTGCCCGACAATCTGAAATATTTTAAGCTTCCTCGGTTGATCTTCCACGCTCCCGGAATGCCTGAAAGCCCAAAATAATGACGATCAAAGCCAACAGCCAGTAAGTCGCGTGATAGTATTGGGAACCACTGAATTGGATCAGGTCGTAAAACCGTCCAATCAAGAGTGAAATTCGTCCCATCACCGCAAAGCCAAACGCGGCACCGAATGAAACCATTAAAAACCAAATTCCGACGCGGCTGATTTTCCCAAAAACACCAGTATGCTCCTTGGAGAAGAAGAAGTAAAACAGACCGGTCAGTGTACCAACGATAATGATGATGGAATTAATTGCCGTACCCCATCCATCGAACAATGAAAGCGCTGACCCACGCACCTGGGCCAGGATATTGGAATTAAGAAAACCATAAAGTCGTAATCCTGCTGCCAAACCTACGACGTAAGCCATTGACCATCGAGCCAGCCACCCCAGTTTTCGGGACAGTCTCAGCAACATGAAAATTCCCAGTAAAAATGGGATGAGGTAAAACAGATTCAATTCGTGACCCTTGTCGATCCCGCCACCCGGGAAAATCCCTTCGTGAAACCACCCAAAGAAGTCATAAATCCCGTACCATGCTGCTTTTATCCCCGATGGTTCCTCAGTGAGTTTGGGCCACAACCGTCCAAACAGGTTCGGTTGGATTTGAGTCCAGAAAAAGGTACTGGCCCAATATCCGGCAGAAACACCCACAAAAAGGTGTTCGGCAGCTTTGTAAAATGGATTGTCTTTGTAGAGAAAACTAAATATGGCCAGGGTCAGGAAGACTGCGAACCAGGCACCAATGATTTCAGTGGTATACATGCTCTATCTATCCTCCTGATTAATATTTCTTTTCGGAACGTCTACGTTCCAGAAAATAGGTGATGTTGCCAAAGATAATGAACAAAACGATGACCAGATGCGCTATGGACTGAGCATCCATTCCGGAAGTCCCCAATCCCTTCTTCCCTATCAACGCCTCATACTCGGCAGCACCAGGCATTCCCGCGATTACTCCGCGTAATTGACCGGCATTTTCGTAAGGGATAATCTCGTTGACCTGGATCGAGGCGGTTCCGGTGGACATAGGAACGCCCGTTGGATCACTTCCGTACTGCACCCATTCAACGGTTCCCGGATAGCCAGCCGAAAAGCTGAAGATCAATTTGAAATCAGCCAGACTATTCACGCCCTGCATCATGGGGATGGACTCCACGAGTGTATTTTGATAATCCACAGTATAGAGTTTACGCAAATTGCTCGTAATTCCTTTCACCACCGCTTCCCCACCCGGGCGGAATCCAAGCAGGACATAATCTTCTCCGTAAACAGCGTTGTATTGCGGAGCGATGGCGTTCAGGGCATCAATGGCCATAAACTGTCCATCCGGCCACAGACAGACGATGTAAACCTTCATCCCTTTGCTGAATGCGTGATGTAACACCGCCTCAGCCATGGGATGAATTTCAGGTTTCGTACTGGGACCATATTCAAAGGAGAGTAGTAGTTTGTCGCCCTGCCCTAACGCATCCACAGCGTTAAACGACCTTTGCGTTGTGTCGGTAGCCCGAATGGGCAACCCGATTGGAAAAAGGAGTGGCAGCAAGACGACCACCGCAATCAGGAGGAAAATGACCCGACGGTCAACCTTCCCCAGCTTTATTACAATACTGATGAAATTATTTTTATCCACGGTGCTATTCCCCCATGAAGGATTTTTCGATTCCAAGAATAATCCGCAAACTCGTGCCGATCATTCCCAACGCAATCCCAATCATAATGGCACGAGCGCCAGCGATATTGGGTACCGTGTAAATCCATTCCTGCAAAACCGGCAGGTATAGGAAGCCCGGCTTATCCACCGGCCAACCACTGATCCAGCCCAGGATCGTCACCAGCAAAATGCCGCCGGTCACCACAGCGAAGGTGGTCATCCGATTCTTCCAAATGATATTCGCGCCCATTCCGGCAGACAAGACGATGATGTAAGCGATAAACCAGGCTGATATACTCGAACCAAGTGGAACGCGCCCCAGCATGATGATGATTCCTGAAAGCAGGAGTAGTGTCGCCTCGAAATTGCGAATACGGAAAGCGCGATAGGACGCTGACGCAACGAAAAACGCCAGGAGGGCGAACATGGTTGCTGACATGGGTGTGAAGAGGTATTTAAACAACCAATTGAAAACGGTGCCTTCCTCCAGAAGGTGCTCCCCCCAGGATTTTTCTTTCATCTCAGCATTGACGCCACTGGCTGTCAACTCATCAAAATATTTTTTCGCGCTGCCTTTAATTATAAAGATATGCCCGACATCGTAAGTATCGGCCCCTTCCAGCAGCGGCAGTACCTGTTCAATCGTTTTTTGCTCCATCTCTGCAATCACCGGTGCTACCGTAGACACATTGGCAGTCACATTGTTAATGTGAATATAATTAGCGCCTTTCCAGAAAAATCCGGCGGTAATGGCGAAGAAAAATCCTACCACTGCCAGAATACTGTACTGCCAATCCTTTTTCTGCTTAACGATCTTCAGAAACTGAAGCTTCAGCAAATTCAATGCGCCCAGGATAATGGCAAAGCTCGCGATAATGTCGTACCACTGTGTGGCATCGTCATTCACAAAACCCTCAAATCTCGGGGAGTCTACAAACCATCCAAACAGGGTCAGGATACCCGTAATAAAAACAATCGCAATGGGAACTTGTCGTTTCCAGAACATACCGGCCTCCTATTGCACCCTTAAAAGTTCTTGAAAATCAATATCTATCCAGCCCAAATCATGAAAACCATTCAGAATGAAAATCAGAACGATGGCGATCATGACAATAAACTTACCCATGTCCTGCCCCTTTACACTCCCCAGTAACGCTGGTTTTTGCGATAAATAGGCGGACGCTGTTAAAAATTCTTCACCGATCAGTGTGTAATCACAGGCGGTTACGAAAAATGGAATCTGCGATGGCGATGCGGTTCCGGCAATCTGAATCGCCCCGATGCTATTGCCCGTTTCCGCCAGAATCAGGGACTCCGCGTAGAATTTCCCCTGGTAAAAGCAGGCTGCTGGTTTTTCTCGCAGCATGATGCCATCCACGCCGGCGGCATAGGCAAATTGCTCATCGGTCAGATAATGCACCATGTCATCATTAAACAGGTCCGGTCGACCAACCGACATATAGGATTCCTTCACAATTTCACGACTTGCTTCCATCACGATGGAGCGGGAAACCGGAACATTCAGATTGGTTTCATAGGAAGCGGTCATCTTGGCCACATGACCCAAAATAATGACACCGGCTACGGTTTCGACCTGGTCCATGTCCATAATGCCCGGAACATAGAGTACCGATTTACCCATTTCGGTCGCACGACCAACCGCTTCATCAAAGGCTTTTAAGCCCGGGATGGTTCGGAGGTAAATTTTTGCGCCACCATTAGCCCTGGCGATGTAGTACAAGATCGTGACAGACAAAGCCATCACACAAACAAACATGGTTAGCCGATTCCCATTGAAAAAGGGATGACCAAACGCGTAATAGATGATGAACAGAACCGCAAAGATTCCGGCATACATCAGGACTTTTTTCCCAGATTTCATACACCCTCCAAAAGGTCAAATTGGTCGATCTGGCTACAATTGCTCATGAATAAGCAATCAGCGGTGAAACAAATTATTATCTGCCGGAATCACTCCGGGGCACCGACGCATTTTCAATCCGCGCATCGGTTTCCTCAGGATTTTTACCCCCGGCTTCCCGATCAAGGCGTTCTATTTCGCAAACGAGGAACTCCACATTGTGGTAATCCTCCAATAATTCCGTCAATTCGTAATAGGTCTGTGCCCGAACAAAGGCAGTCAAAATCGGTCCTACAAACACCAATGCCTGACTACCGATAAATGACAATGGCTTCATCATCTCTAATGCCAAAATCGCAGGCACCATCATACCCCGATCCACAATTTTCTGTGCAACCCGGGTTAAAATAGCCGGGTCGGGCGCTGGCAAAACTTTATCATTAAATCCTAGCATGACATGTTTTTTGATCTTAGTCGGTCTCGACCATCTCCAAATTAGCGCGTGGAACCGTTTTTACATCACCCTTTTCAAACTCGATCACGGCAATCCGAACCATGGTTTCGGATTCCATCTGCTGCAATTCCGGCGGCAAACTTTTTATCCGTCCCAATCGCCCGAAATAGGGCGCCCGGATGACACGAACCAGTGAACCATCACTGACTCCGGCTGAAATATCGTCGGCTTTGGCAGATTCCTTGGTATCTGCAGGGAGCGTAATGACAATTTC
>MNWS01000234.1:5886-8651 GCA_001872685.1 Fidelibacterota bacterium CG1_02_48_14 | reverse complement strand
GCAATTAATTACAATATTTCCTGGTTCAATGGTGGAAATATTGCGATAAATAATTGTTCATTCAATGAAGCGAATAATGGCATCTTCTTTCATTTCTTGGACGATTGGGGTGCGTGGGATGGCGAGGGAGGCTATGGTTTATCACTTCCCAGTTTAGAGGTTAAAAATTGTCAGTTTGAAAATATTTCTCTAGGTGGCGCAGGTATCAACATTGAGGGTTATGAACTATCTGCCATGTATTGGCCGCTTGAGACTGATGATCCGGAAGATTTTGATTACAACCCAGGACAAAGATTCTATTATTTCCATGACAATACATTCACGAATAATGCAAGCGGAACAGGGATCAAATATATCGGGAACATGCCTCTTTTTGTGGAGCACTGCTTATTCAATAACTTGGATAAAGGTGTTGATCTATCAGGGATGATCACATGTGGTGACGGTGTTAGTGCGGAATATAATAGGTATTTATTTGCAAATAATACGATCACCAAATGTTCAAAAGGTTATGATTTACATTTTGACGGGTGTAGTAGTGCAAACAGGCTAATATTTTCTGTGATGGAAACAACCCACAGCATCTTCTACGGCAATGCCGAAGACATCAGTATAACGTATGGTTTCCAACAGGTTGCTGTTGACCAATATTCCCACTTTTCCCAGGATGCGGATCCTCAATTTGTTGACTTTGATGGGAACGATTATCACCTTACCGCTACCAGCCCGTGTATAGACCAGGTGGATTGGCAAGGTCAGGGAATTACCTATTTTGATCCGGTTAACAGGGTGACAATTTCAGCTGACCCGGACGGCACCCGCATGGACATGGGCGCCTTCTACTACCCCCAACTCACCGGTACAATCACCCAGGATATTACCCTTTCCGGCGCAGCCACACTGGGAAATGCCACCGGCGAGGATGTGATCATCCCCAGTTCTCTTTCGCTTACTATTGAACCGGGTACTGTTGTTCACGTTCAACCCAATACCCGTTTAGTGGTGAATGGCTCACTCTACATCCAGGGAGCAGAGACCAGTCCGGTCACTTTCGTCACCGAGGCAGGTGCAACCTGGACCGGGATCACCGTCAGTGGCGGTGTGGCCGAAGTTGATTATTGTGAGATTCAATCCGCTTCCGGATCAGCATTTGGTGTCAGTAATCACACGACCGGCTGGATTCGCAATAGCAGCCTGCATGATAACAACAAAGGGCTGAGCCTCATAAATGTGGACGATGATTTTGAAGTGCGGGACAATGCGATTCATCATAATCAGATGGGCATATTCGTTCACACTGCTCAGGCTGACATTCTGAACAATAGGATCTATGTGAACAGCGAGTCCGGTATGACGCTTACTGCCGGCTCTAACAATCGTATTGTGGGAAATGACATCCATCATAACGGGGAAAACGGGTATCAATCTGCCGGAATCTATCTCATGGCCTCCTCACCGACTCTCACGAATAAATACGAGCGTGGTATTTTACCACAGGTGAATAATAGCATACACGAAAATTACGGTTATGGTGTCTATACCACATTCACCGGTCTCCCCAACCTAGGTGTATATGAGCCACAAACCACCACAATTTCCGGTGGATTTAATCACTTTTACGGTAACAGTAATACTGCTCTCTATCGGAATAATAACTTCAGCTCAAACCCAGATGAAGACCCTGATTTACCGGCAAATTATCCCCTGCTAATAGCGGAGGTCAATTATTGGGCTCAGGATTTGTTCGAATCTTATGAACCCAGCCTCGAGGAAGTCTTTGGTCATGTGGACTGGTACCCGATTGCCGCCTCCTTTAGTAACGGGCAAACCAATGACGATTATGAGCATATAGCCTTATTGGGTGATGGCCTGATAGCTGAGCAAAACGCTCAATATGTAGAGGCTATCGCGTTTTACGAGCAATTTCTTGCCACCGACCCAGAGGACAAGGATCAGCTCATCGCTGCCATGAGCGGGATTGATCGTTGTTACGGACATCTGAAAGCCGTAGATCAGTGGCAGGTTAAATTGGAGCAAATCGCAGCCAACTTCGATAAGGAAGAGCAGCAACAGCTCGCCAAAAATTACCTGATCTGGGTTTATAAGAAACTAGGTCTGGATGCTGAAGCCATTGCAGCAGCTCAGAGTTTAATCAACGATTGCTCCGATCCGGAATACATTGATTATTACACGCTGGAAATCGCACTACTGCTGGATGAGACAGATGGCGCTATTCTGGCGAAGAGTTCTCCGGAACAACGCCGGATGGCAGATCAGATTAAACTGGCCCAACACCATTTATTGGCTACGGATAACCAGACGGAAGCGGCGCAACTCTACAAACTTCTGACAGGTGGGTCGGGTCGTGTTGCTCCTGAAACCGTTATCCCGGAAGCCTTTGCGCTTCACCCGGCTTATCCCAATCCTTTTAATCCGGTAACCACCATCCGTTATGACCTGCCGGAACCGGGTATGGTCCGATTGGTGGTGCATGATCTCCGGGGGCGGGTTGTCACAACGCTCACTGATGAACCTAAACAACCGGGGTCTTATCGTGTCCAGTGGCAGGGTAAAGATGCATCCGGCCGGATGGTGGGCTCGGGGCTTTATTTTTACACCATCGAAGCGGTAGCTTCCGGAAGTAATCAGACCTACCGATCCAGCCGCAAGATGCTGCTCATGAAGTAGAAAAGTAGATGTTTTTTTGAAGATTCCGGAGGGGTTCGATTTTTCATCAGCCCCTCCTTTTTCTATTCTTGAGGGGA
>MNWS01000234.1:0-5872 GCA_001872685.1 Fidelibacterota bacterium CG1_02_48_14 | reverse complement strand
TTTCCCGGACTTCCGGTTCCCGCTGCTTGTCCCCTGTCCCCAGTCACACCTCACGCATCTCCTATCAGGCTCATAGGTATCACCGGGGAGTTGCGATTGTCAAAAAATACCTTCGTGCTCTTGGCGCTTTCGGTGAGACTCGCTGAAGCTTCATCGAGGCGGCCACCCTACCATTTCTTAGGTGGGAATCCGTTTGATCCATGAAGCATGTCGCGTCGTCGTGTAGCAAAGAAGGACTTCTTCCCTTCCCGATATAGCCCCTGCTGTTTCTGGCTTTTTTAACCCATGAACTTTTGTAAAATACAAGTCGACATCCAGGCGAGTTTAAAATCTCGCGCAAGCGGGTGATACACATCAGAATGGACCTGAGGGGAATACGGATTGAATATGGAAGAGAATAAAAGCAAACCGGTCAATCGCCAAGACTCCAAAAAATTCCAAATCAATCATCCGGGGCAATACCTGGATCACATGATCAAACAAACCCGAACGCATCACGTTCAATTGAGCATCATGGCCGATTCGAAAGCCAATATGCTCCTCACGGTTGCCACGGTGGTCATCACCCTTTCTGTCCCGCATTTGGTGGATCCAAAACTGCGGTGGGGAATGCTGGTTCTGATTGTCTTCAGCTTTATCACCATTGTTTTATCGACTTATGCTGTGATGCCGAAATTACCCTTGATGTATAAACCTGACCAAAAGCCGGATATGCAGAGCCCTTTTTTCAATTTGCTATTTTTCGGTAGTTTTGTCAGGCTTAGCCTGGATGAATACGTGGACGCCATGGAGGAGGTGATGAACGACCCCAGTTCATCATACGAAGCGATGGTGAAAGAGGTGTACACACTGGGTGTTTTTCTTGCCACCAAAAAATACCGCTTCATTCGGTTGGCCTATCTGGCATTCATTTTTGGCGTTTTTGCCAGCATGATGGTTTTGATATTTACCGGGAATCTGATGGGCTGAAGTTTTGAACCCTGGCCGGGTTAGAATTTCCTGATACCGTAGTTCGTAATTCGCAATTCGCTAATCGCGAATCGCGAATTGTAATCGAGGCCACTCATTTCCTATACCACCCACCTCACCCCAACGCTAATTTCGAACCCTGGAAATCACCTCAATTTCAAGATCAGAGCTTGGATGAGAGGGTTCAAAACCTGAATATTGGTACAAAAGGAGTTGACCGGATTTCGTTAGCCTATGGCACGCCTCCCCGAACATCAGATTGAACAAGTTCGCGAATCCAATGACATCGTGGAGGTCGTATCGGATTACGTCCGATTGAAGCGATCCGGCCGGAATTATTTTGGACTCTGTCCGTTTCACGGCGAAAAATCACCCTCTTTTTCGGTCGCTCCCGATAAACAGATCTTTCACTGCTTTGGTTGCGGCGTCGGCGGCAATGTCATCAATTTCGTCATGCAGTACGAGAAACTGGAATTCATTGAAGCGGTGAAACTACTGGCGGACCGCGCCGGGATTACCCTCGTATTCGAAGGCGGAACCTCACAAAGTGTCCCGCAGAAATCTGACGATCTTTCCAATTATTACACCCTCCATGAGCGCGTCACCGGTCTTTATGAAAAGGCCTTATGGCAGAGCAAAGAGGCGGAACCCGTCCTGGCATATTTGCGGAATCGCGGGATCAATGATGAAACACTGAAGCAATTCCGGGTGGGATATGCACCGGATATGTGGGATTTTGTCACGCAACAAGTGGTGAAATTGGGACTGTCCAAGGAAGTTTTGAATCGGTCCGGATTGCTCATGACCAAAGACAACGGCGGATTTTACGATCGATTCCGGAAACGCATTATGTTTCCCATTCTGGGTGTCCAGGGACGCGTTATCGGTTTTGGTGGACGCGTACTTCCGGGTGATGACCAAACCGCAAAATACATGAACTCACCGGAAACACCCATTTACCATAAGGGCAATGTCCTGTATGGATTGAACCTCGCCAAAGATGAAATTCGTAAAACCCAGGCCGTTATTTTAGTCGAAGGCTATATGGATTTGATTCGGCTCTGTCAGTCGGGCTTTCGTAATGTCACCGCCGGTTCGGGCACAGCATTAACGGAACAACATGGTAAGGTCTTAAGTCGTTTTGCGGACACGGTTTTTCTGTGTTACGATAATGACGAAGCCGGAATCAAGGCCACTGATCGCGCGGGAAAAATACTCCTGGATGCCGGAATGAATGTCCGGGTCATCGAGCTGAAGGATGGCGCAGATCCCGACAGCTACTTCGACGATCATACACACGAGGATTTTCAAAAATTATTGGACGACTCACCTGACTTCATGAGCTATCTGATTCGATACTACAAACCGCGTTTGCGCTCGGCCACGGCAAAATCCAATTTCGCAGAACGGTTTGTTTCCGATCTGGCTTTGATGAGCAATCAGCTCACCCGGGAGTTACTGCTGTCTCAGTTTGCAGAGGGGATGGGTTTGGACGAACCTGTTTTGTTCCGAATATTGCGGGATAAAACTCGCCGGCAACCGCGTCAACGAAATAACGAATCGCAGAACGACGCAACGAACACCCCCGGCGCAACCCCCGGTCCTATTCGGTTGGAATCGGCCACAGATAAGGCTGAGTACGAATTACTACGGCTGCATTTTACAGACGAAGAACCGGTTTTAAAGTGGTTACTGACGAATCTGGATGCCGAAATATTGGAGCGTATGCATTTCAGGGACATTTTCCGACAGGTTCGCATTGCTCTGGAAAAAAACCTGCCACTGGATCGCAAACAAATTGTTGAAGAGCTCAGTGATTCCCCCTGGCAAAGCCTGATCACGCGCATTCTCTTCGATCTGGACACTGAGAAGGCCATTACCATCAAACTGGCTCAAGATTGTGTGCGAACCCTGCACCACTTTCAGCTACACGAAGAGCTCAAAGTTCTGCGTCAACGCTTGCGGGAAGTCGAAAAAAGCGGCGGTGATTTTCGAGCCATTATTCAGCAAAAACAAGCGCTTGAACTTCGTTTGAAAACCGCCCAACCCGATTGA
Source organism: Fidelibacterota bacterium CG1_02_48_14 (assembly GCA_001872685.1). Lineage (GTDB taxonomy): Bacteria > Fidelibacterota > UBA8477 > UBA8477 > UBA8477 > UBA8477. The sequence continues at coordinate 2,848 of MNWS01000234.1, read as the reverse complement.
GTCACATGTTAGGTTTCCGACAGAAAAAAATGAAACGATGGTGGGCGCTTCCATTATTCGGACTGTTGATATTGAGCTGCCAGAACGCGGGTTCCGAGGATGTCACACCGCCGGTCCCCACATTGACCAGTCCGGCTGCCAATGGCACAACCGTCATGGATATTTATACTCTCCGTGCCCGTGTTACAGACGACCAGAAAGTAGCCGGTGTGGCATTTATGCAAGAGTCAGACACGCTGGGAACCGGGATTCAGGAGGGGATATCAGCGAATTACTATTATCACTGGAATACGCACGGATTTGCAAACCTTGATACGGTGAAAAATATTTATGTAAAAGCGGTTGATGGCGCTGGAAATAGCGCAAGCTCAGAGACCCGGCGCGTCATTGTGGACAATCGGGGCATTGCTCCCGGCGCAGTCAATTTGAAGGATGTAGCGGCACCCATTGTCAATGGTTCAGCGGATAAGTACAGCCTGAAATTGAGTTGGGAACCCACCAATGATTACTATTTCCAAAAATATCTCATTTACCGGGACACGACATTATTGGTGGATAGCACGAGTACATTCATTGATTCGTTAACCACACGAACTCAAAGCGCTTACTTGGACACCCACGCCATGGCCATTCAAACCACATTTTTCTACACGATCTATGTCGCTGTTGCAGATTCGGTTTGGTCGCAGCCATCCAATGTTCGCAGCGGCACAACAGGAGATTGGGTCAATACGGAATTGGATCAGGCTGTAGCCGTAGGCAAGCACGCGATTCAGATTCATTGGAACCGGTCGATGGATCCCTACCTGGCCACCTACAAAGTTTATCGAACGCAGGCAGCAAACATTGATACCACACGGGATACCCTGGTGTTCGTAACGCCGGATCGGAATCAGAATGAATTCACCGACAGTGGTCTGGAGCAGAACACCCAATACACATTCGGTGTCTTTATTACCGATTCGCATGGATCCGTTTTCGCCACCAATACGGTGACATTAAAAACGCTGACCCTTCAACCCGTTCCATTTGTTGGTGCATCGAATGTAACGAAATACACAGCCACGCTGCAGTGGGAACCCAGTAGCGATGAGGAGTTTTCCGGGTACCGTCTTACCCGGAGTGCGGATACAACATTTACGGCTGACCATGATTCTCTCTTCGGGACGCCTGACATCAGCAGTACGACATTCTCGGATTTTCAATTGAGCCAAAATAGCGTCTATTACTACTATTTGTGGGTTGTTGACCCGGACACGGCGGTGACGGGTAGTCCGCTGGAAGTTCGCACGAGATCAATTACGCCAGTTATATTAAACGCACTTGAACCGGGCCGGTACCGGTTTGATATGGATTGGTCGGCGTATATCGGCGTCCGCAATGATTTTAAAGCCTATGTGGTGACAAAAACGGTGAATGGCGTGACTACCCCGGTGGATACGATCCGGGACCAAACCACGGTTAGTTATACCGATGAGAATGACATTGCCTACGGCGTGAATCACACCTATAAAATCGCCGTGCTGGACACCAATGGCGGCGTTGGTTTGAGCAATGGTCTCATAGCAGAACCTTTGCGAATCAACCGCGCGAATGTTGTGAATCTTCAGCCCAGTGGTCAGGAGGGATTGGTGTTGCAGTGGAACTGGGCAAAGGGTCCGGAACCTGATTTTCAAGCCTATCAGATTAATCGCTATTCAGACCTGTTTGTCATCCAGAATGGCGACACCATCCGCATGGCTGATACGCTGTTGAGCGAAGTACCTGCGACGCTGGAATGGAATCAGAGCGTCACGATAGCGACCATTGAAAATCTGGCGCAACTTTCCTATACAGACAATAGCATCAACCAAACCGAAAACCTTTATGCGTATCAGATTATGGTGCAGGATTTACGGGGAAATTTGGAAGGTGGGGAGGTGATGGGGAATTTTGTGGCCATGACATTGCCATCTGTGTTGATGCTTTCGCCCACCAACATCACCACCCATGCAGCGACATTGAACTGGGCGGCAGCACAGGCCGCTGACTCCTATCTGCTTTACAGCAATCTCGATTCCACCGGGATGTCCCGTGACAATTCAGTCTTACAGCGAGAGACGGTCAATCTTCAGGCTAATGTCTCCGGATTGGGGAGTGGTGTCACCTATTGGTTCGCCGTCTGGGCTAAGGACAGTCGGGGAAATTATTCTGAACGCAGCAATCTGGTGAAAGTGCAAACCCTATTTTAATGCGAATTCAGGGCGTTAAATATTACTTGGTTATAATTACCATCCTCACGACGATGACACGGTGCAGTCAACCAACGCCATTCTACCAGTCCATGAAAATCCAGTCCACGGATTCCACCATCAGTTATCTGGAAGTGGATTCACTGAATACCGATTATCTGACAAATGGTTTCACCTGGGAGTTTTGGTTTCAAATTTCGGATGTCACCAATGATGCACCCTGTCTGTTAATGGTACCGGACGCAGATAATAATAATGATCTGGCGATTTTTATTGACCCAACCACCGGAAAGACGGTCACCCTATTTTATGGAAATAATCAGGTGACCGCCACGTCAGCCCGGAATTTACTGGATGGCGAATTTCACTCACTGGCCCTGGCCGATGATGGCTCAGGTCGGCTGACGCTTTTCGTTGATGGCAGTTTGCGAATCGCAAAATCACACACCTGGCATTTGAATCCCACCGGTTTAAATATTTTAATAGGTGGTGACTGGGACCCCGGCGGGGCAACGCCGGAAAATGGCTGGACTGGGTTTATTGATGAAGTTCGATTGTGGGATACGGCCTTGGCGGACGATGAACTGATCTTTCATGGCACTCACATTGAAAAACTT
>MNWS01000063.1 GCA_001872685.1 Fidelibacterota bacterium CG1_02_48_14 | reverse complement strand
CCGAAAAATACTTGCTGCGCAGGTGGTGGTAGCAATTCTCGAGATTTTTACTGGGACCGAAGTTCTGTCTATTTCTCATAATCGTGAACATTTCAGGATAGCGCTCTGCGTAGTCTACAGCGATTTCCCAGGAATCACTGCGTGAACAATTAGCGGGCTTGGAAAAGTATTTAAAATTGCCAACTGCACGACCCGGTGCGGAACCGGTTTGGTTTGGATTCCCAATCCTGGTCAAGCCGAATTCACCCATATCGAGAAACCAACTCATCGTAAAATTGGATAAGCGAAAAATTGGGACACGGCTTCTGTTTGGCGGCAATCTGTTGAAACAGCCCTACATGAATTCAGTCAAAACCCGGGTGGTCGGCCAGCTGAAAAACACAGATAACGTGATGGAAAATGTTTTCTGGATCGGCGTTCAGCCCAATTTGACCTCAGAGATGAGGAAATATGTAGTTGATCAATTTTATAATATTTTTGATTATTCAAACCACACGGTGTAATACTGAATCTTATTAATGATGCGACCTGACCCCGTATTGAACGATATGAATAATCCCTTGATCAGCGTTCTGATCTACGATTATGAGAGTGAATTTCTGGAAAAAACCTTGCTCAGTATTTTAGAGCAGACTGAAATTCTTAATCTGGAAATAGTGTATCTGGATAATCCGGGCATGGGTGATGGATGGCAAAAAGCGATAAGGTTTGCATATAAGTATAGAAATATTATAACATTACACCGAAAAAATATACACGATCCTAAAAGCGAATTGTACTATGGGATATTTCTTTCCCAAGGCAAATACCTGATCACTCTGACAGGTAATAATTCATTCAGCCCCAAATATTTCAAGAAAATTATCGAAGGGATGGAGCATGATCCACTCCAGCGCCACGATCAGGTTATCAGAAAATTCGAATGGGTCAAACCAGAGAAGATTCAAATATCAAAGGATCGTCACAGTACGAAGGGGCAGCCGTTAGTAAATATTTTGATCTTCAATTACAATTATGGTCGCTATTTGCGGGAATGTCTGGATAGCGTCATTTCTCAAACGTATCAGAATCTGGAAATCATATTCTCAGATAATTGTTCATCGGATGATTCCTGGGAAATCGCTGTAGACTACGCAGAGCGCTATCCTGAAATGTTCACGATTATGAGAAATAGACAGAACTTCGGTCCCAGTAAAAATCTCGAGAATTGCTACCACCACCTGCGCAGCAAGTATTTTTCGGTACTGTGTTCAGACGATGCTTTGGAACCAGGATTTATTGAAGCCTGTGTCACTTCAATGGAAAAAGAAAAGGATATTGGGTTTGCTATGACCCATAGATCTATCATAAACGATGCTGGCGAGAAGCAAGCTGAACCTTCATTCTACAACCAGTCATGTATTATTTCCGGGGCTGAGCAAGCAGCCGTCTATATGATGGCGGCTGTAAATCCCAGTATCTCTCAGATCGTTTATGATTTCGAGAAAGTTATCAATGAGCTTCCAACTGGCAATATGTTGGCCTACCGTTGGTTTTCACAGCGATTCCTGGATTTCAACCTGTGTGCTGAATACAACATTGCCTATATCAAGGAGCCACTCCTGCGAAATCGTGTCCACGCTGGCAATGACACGGCTTCGATCAGTACGAATCTGATTGATATTTTTGGGCAATATGTCCTTTCGCATCAATTTGCCGAGATCGCCCAGGGGCATACTGGCCTGGATAAAGCGATTAATCGTCTTCCGGAGGCACTGGCCAAAGTCGGGCGTTTGTGTATACGCTATTGCATTCGGTCGTTAAAGGAGAAGGACGACTTTACAGCCTTTCGTTATTACCACTTGGGACTGGCCATTCTACCGGAACTTCAACACGATACGACCATGAAGAAGTTAAGCCGGTATTGGGATGTGGGTGCAGATGAAAAGGCAGCTATGGTGTCAGAATTTATTCGCGAAGAAAATTTAATTACCCGAGCAATTTCCTATCCACCGCCACCAGGTTTTAAACCCCTCAACCCGTATTTAGCCGGTTCTCATGAAACCCCTGAATAAGCTGCCAGAGATTATGAATCGAATCCAGAATGCTGAAAAACTCTGCATTTTTGGCTTGGGAGTGCTTGTGCAGGAGACCCACCGTCAAATGCAAGGGATTTTGGGCAGGAAGCCCGATTTCTACTGCGATAATGATCGCGATAAATGGGGGCGGGAATTTAATGGGAAATTGTGCGTGTCACCGGCGCAGTTGGCAGAATACCAGGATCGGGTTTGCGTCATTATCGCGGTTAAACAGTACGAGTCTGTCTGGACCCAACTCATGCAATTGGGACTTAAAAATTTGATCGTGGCTAATTTTGATCGTGGCTATCATGTCCGAAATTTTTTTCAACCCGAAGGAATCCTGGCACACCCAGCTCAATCAGCGTATGGTCAGCTCAAAGGTCGTTGGGCTTTTGTTACCGGTAGCTCAAGAGGAATAGGCCAGCGGATTGCGGTGGAGCTTTCAAAACTGGGGTGCAATCTCATTCTCCACGGCAGAAAGTTGAGCCACCTGGAGCTTTCAGAATCTTTGTGTCGTGGGCAGGGTGTTGAGGTTGAGCTGTTTGAAGCGGAACTCGAAGACCTAAAAGCAGTGGATCGCATGCTGGCAAGCATATTGGCTCTGCCCAACCGCGTGGAAATTGTAGTTAATAATGCGGCTGTTTCGCCGGCCTATCCTGATGGTGTCTGGTCAGTTTCCACTGAGGAAGTTCAACGCATCTTTAGCATCAATACCTTCACACCGGTGCGCGTCATCCAGACACTCGTTCCGCCCATGGTGGCCGGTGGTTTTGGAAGGGTTTTGAATGTGACCACCCATATTCAGTTCAGACCCCATGAAATGATCTATACCATGAGTAAAGCAGCATTGGATAGCTACTCCAGGGAAATGGTCGCATTCCTTAATAAAATCGATTTACCCGATTTTTCTTTAACCAGCGTTGATCCGGGCTGGGTAAAAACTGACGCAGGCGGACCTGAGGCAAAGTATGATGTGGAAACGATTGTACCCGGAATTTTGCTCGGTATCATCCTGGGTCCGGAATTTCACGGACACTGTTTCAATGCCCAGGATTTCAAGCATTTAAGCGTGGCGGCAGCAGTGGATAAAGCCAAACGACATCTGCAAGACTACGGATTTGGAGAATGGATTTAAATGGCTGCCAACCAGCCCGCAGAAACAGGTGAATAATGAATGATGTTCAAAACCAGCTTGTCAAGTCATGCCAACGTTTAGAGAGCGGGCTTCGCTTCGGACCTGAAGGTCTGCGTGCCTGTCAGTTTGGAGCGATTGCCTCACCCATTTATTGGGAAGCCGGGGAGGCTGGTGGTCTGACCATTACCAAAAAGATGGTCATCGAAAAACGCCAATGGCTTCTGGATCAACTGAACGACCCAACCACGGATATTTCATGTAAACATTGCGATATGGTTGTTGAAAAAACCCGACAGGAAATTGATTTAACCAAACTTGGTCAGATTGATCTGGCGACCACCAGCGCCTGCAATTTGCGCTGCAATTACTGCGGATTCACTGCCGAAAACAATTTTGTGGCGGCTCAATTTGATGATCTGGCCATATTAAAAGAATTCGATTTAGAAGATGTTCAGTGGGATTCGGTGGTTGATTTCAACGGCGGGGAGCCGGTTCTGCTCACCAACCTAAGTGAATACATCGATTACTTCGTTGAACACCGTATTCGGATACGATTTATGACCAATGGTGTACGATATAGCCAGGCGGTTTACGATGGTCTGGTCAATGGAACCATGCAGTGGGTGTGTACTTCCGTAGATGCCGGAACACCTTCGACCTATTTTAAAATGAAAGCCCGGGATCGATTTTCACAAGTGCTCGAAAACCTTGCACGGTATGCCCATGCAGGTCAGCAAGGCGGTGGGCGCCTGGCTATTAAATACATTTTCACAGCGGATAATTGTGGGGATGATGACATACTCGGGTTTCTGTATGCCTGTCTCGCGATCAAACCGCACCAGGTATGGCTGACATTCAACTTCTCTGTTTTTGAAGGTGATTACGATTACTCCGAAGAGATAAAAGCCTATGCAAAAATGTTTGGTTTGTTCAGGCGACACGGAATCGAGCCCGTACACTATTCTGTCGGACATCTGGCATTGATTTCCCAAAAAGGGAAAAGCATGTTTGAGCGTGTGCTGGGTGCGATCAAAGAGGATGAAAAGAAAAATCAAATTCTGCCACATCTGGCCCGGGAAGTGGTCGTCGATGGGAAAGTGTTACCCCCCGGCATCAAAATTTTAAATCCGGATCAACGCGGGTTCTCCAGAAACGGGTCGAAAGTTGAGTTCAATGGCAGCACGAACCGCATTTTATTGGCACCGCCCTGTCCCCAGTCAATTGCACTTATCAAAAGCGAATTCCTTAGCCAGAAAATCATTGGTTTTATCGATCGCGATCCCATGGTAAAGGGTAAACGCATCAACGGATTACCCATATTTTCGTATGGGGAAGCGGTTGAATTGGGGGCCGATCTGGTTATCGTCGCATCACCGCCACAGCACCGGGCAGATATATATCACCAGTTGTCTGAGCAATTTGGCGATGCTGACAAAATTGTGGTTCAGGTGGATTGAAGGCGTCATAAAAATGAATAATTTCCCCCAAACCTCCGTGCAGAATCAAATTCTTGAGATGATAAATGAGCAGGTCATTCCCTTCGAGCCAGAAGTGGTTGCCAGGGAAATGCTGGGGCAATATTACGAATCCATTAAAAGCGGGGACCAACCCTTCATTCTGTTCTGTGCCGGAGCCAGTGGGCGGATCCTCCAGCCATTTTTCGAAAAATTACACCTGCCGATTGTAGGATTTTGTGATAACAACATTGCCTTGCACGGACACAAATTTTGCGGATTACCCGTGTTCTCTGTAGATACCCTGAAGCAGAAATATGGGCAAAGTGTTATTCTGATTGCATCCGCTGGTTACCATCGCTTTATAAAGCAACAACTTCTGGATGAAGGATTTGCGCCAAGTCGAATATTGACCCTTGATGCCGGCGATACTTCTATCGTGGCGAATTTGAAACGGGAACGCTTGTTGATGCTTGCCCGGAATGGTGAACCCCAGGACATGATTGCGACCTACAAGCGTGAAGGCGACATGATTGAGCGTGTCTTCCATCTCCTGAAAGACAACAAATCGAAAAATCTGTATATCGACAGATTGGTAATGATTGCATCATGCTATGAATACACGACTTATAGACGATTCGTTGAAAATTACTCCGAACCAGTGCTGAAATATGGATTCGAAAATACCGAACGACTGCGCCAGGGCGGTGTTCATTTTTACTTCCGGAATGATGTTCTGGCATTAGCTGACGACGAAGTGTTTTTGGACGGTGGCGCTTATAACGGTGATTCCGCTGAATCATTTATTCAGGCTTGTGAAGAACAGGGACGGAGCTATAACGCTATTCACTGTTTTGAGGCTGATAAAGGTAACTATGCGAAACTGAAAGACTGGGCGAAAACGCAACTCAATATTGCGTGTCATCCGTTGGGATTGTGGAATGAGAAAACTCAGGTGAGGTTTGCAAGTTCAAATATTTCTGAATCTTACGGTGCGCGGATTCAGGGAAGTTCAGAGCAGGAGGGGATTGCTGATATTGTCATTGATACGGTAACCATCGACGAGGTTTTTTCGAATCAAAGGGTCAGTCTCATTAAAATGGACATCGAAGGTGCCGAAATTGCAGCACTGGAAGGAGCGCGTCATGTGATCCGGAGAGATCACCCCAAATTGGCTATTAGTGTGTATCACAACCCGGAAGATCTTTATCGCATCCCAGCCATGTTGGCGGAAATGAACCCGGACTATCGATTTTATTTGCGTCATTTGGGTAATCACTACGACGATACCATTCTATTTGCGATTGATGGGGATTAATGGACCACCTGGTAAGCATAATTGTCCCGGTATACAACGCTGAAACCAGCTTGGATAAATGCCTGTCGAGTGTTCTGCAACAGACATACGGTCTATTTGAATTGATTGTGGTCAATGATGGATCACGAGACGACAGTCAGAAAATTGTTGATAGCTATGTCAAGCAGGATCAGCGCGTTAAATCATTTATAATCAGGAATCAAGGTCCTTCAATAGCCAGAAATGTTGGGATTGATGTCGCACAAGGACAATCGATTTTTTTCCTGGATGCAGATGATTCTCTTGAGATGAATGCATTGGAGCTGCTGGTAAAGGCGCAGGAAAAATCAGGTGCGGATGTTGTCGTCAGCGCTTTTGATAAAATTCTGTACGGGTTAGAAAGTGCGAGCAAAGTCTCCCATTTCCCTGAAGACAAGGTTCTGAATAAGCAGGAAATATGCGATTATGCCTTGTCATATATGCTGCAACCAGGAAGATACATGATGTTTTCATATTGCTGGGGACGCCTTTTTTCATCATCCATCATCAAAGAGAATAAGGTCAGATTTCTTCCCAGTCTTCGTATTTGTGAAGATGTGCACTTCAATTTTGAATACATGCATTATGTCAATAAAGTCTCTTATATAGCCACTACAGCCTACAATTATCAATTTGGAAGTCCAAAATCTGCCGGGATGAATTTTATCATTAACGATAAAAAACCATTATTATTCTTTAACAATATATGGGTTGCCTATTCAAGTATTTTGAGATTTATAGAGGCCTTCGGAGAATCTCGTAGCTTAGCTGATGCACGGCGTATAACAAAACTGGGTCACATCTCGCATTCTATCGTGCTTCTCATAAGAGCGTGCGGCTGTAATAAAGGCGCGCCACTGTTTAAATTGGTCAATGAAATGGTTAACAATCCAATCGTTCAGGATAACCTTAAATACTATGCCCCCATGAAGGGACAAAGTCAATTGCTGCCTATCTTTTTAAGATTTAAGCTCGTGTTGCTGACGATCCTGATAGCCAAATACAAATACTGGAAGCGTTACAAAAAAAAGACGGGCAAGCCATGAGTGTTCATAAACAGGGTGATGCGCTAAGCATAATTTTTTTGGGGAATAATACCTCCAATCACGGCGATGCTGTACCCCGGCCCGGTAGAGCAGTTGAATGGTTTTTTAAGGATACCGACTCACTCCTACCAAACCGCATAAATTTTGTGACGAATTGAAAGAACGTGTGAGCGAGAGAACGAACATGTGTCCGTACAAACAAAAGTTGCTTGATCTATTTAGCAAAACCGCCTTCCCGGAAGATGCTTTCTTTAGTGAAAAGGTCTTCGCGGGGCGTGAAATTCTGATTTATGGAGCAGGGGAGGGGTTCCATTGGATTCAGGAAATATTTATGCGGGAGTTTGGTTACCGACCCAGCGTTTTGCTTGATCGGTCGTTTACCGGAGGTGGGTCAATCGACGGTATTCCGTGTTTTACACCGGACGCTTTCGAACCGACCCCTGACCAGCAAAAGAATGCGATGGTCATTATCTGTGTTGGTAAAAAAGAATATCACACCGAAATCGTTAGTCGTCTTGAGAAGATGGGTTTTGAAAATATCCTGTTTATGATGGACATCTATGAAATGCATAATCCCTTCAGCCTGCCCCCAGATCTTCAGACCAAGGGTTTTGATTATTTTCTTGAACAAAAAGAGCAGATTCTCGCCGCGTTTGAACTTTTGGCAGATGACGAGAGTCGGGAAATTTTTACCGGAATATTGCAAACCCACATGCAGCGTAAAGCCGTGCCATTACCGGCGCAACCACGAGAAGAGCAGTATTTTCCGGCAGGAATAAACCTGAAGCAGGGCTACTCCAGATTTGTTAATTGCGGTGCCTACGATGGCGATGCCATCCGATTGTTGAATCATGTACATGGTATTGTGGATGAGATCGCCTGTTTTGAAACCGAACCCCACCTTTTTGGGAAGCTGGTCAAGTATTTATGGGAAAATAAAGCGACTCTGGCAATGAATAACATCATCGCGATGCCCTGTGCGGTGTATAGCCACGAGGCTATTCTACCCTTCAAAAGTGGAGGCGGACTCGGATCACGGATCCATGAAGATGGCGATGTGATGATCCAATGTATTTCTCTGGATAGCGCCCTACCAGCGTTCAAACCCACATTCATTTGTATGGATGTGGAGGGTGCTGAACCCGAAGTCCTGAAAGGAGCAGTCAGGTTACTTGAGGAAAGCCGCCCTGATCTGGCAGTTAGTGTCTATCATGCGCCGCACCATATTTGGGAAATTCCAAATTTCCTCCATCATCTCAACCTGGGATACACCTTCTATTTGCGGAATTATACAACATTCACAGGCGAAACCGTGCTGTACGCCAGTGTCGGTTGATTGCGAAAGTACGATTGGATATGAATTTTACGAACCCCGGCACCATCGTTTTTATTTCAGCCTTTTATAATCGGACTGGCTTGGCTGCCAGCGCACGGGCATGGGCAAAAACCTTGCATCAGGCGGGTTTGAGGGTTCGCATTCTCTCGATAAATGATGTCTCTCCCGGTGTTGACGACATTGATCTTGCGTTATTAAAATCACTCGAAAAAACGCCGCTGGAACCTCCGATTACTGCTGTGTTTTTTCATAATCCATCTCCTGACTGGCTGAAATTGCAGTTACCGGAACCCCATATTCGAATCATGTTGACAGGGTTCGTTGGTGAAAATATTCCTCCGGATTGGATGGACATTTGTAATCAGATGGATCATTTCTGTGTTATGTCCAACGAGGAGAGACTGAATTGGTTGAAATCCGGAGCCAATCCCGACAAAATTTCCGTTGGTGGTGGACCTCATCTGTGGGCGTCCATTCCCATTGAACCGATCCGCAGGAAATCATCTGCTCAAAAAGATGTCTTTCGCTTCTTTT
>MNWS01000021.1:2711-9040 GCA_001872685.1 Fidelibacterota bacterium CG1_02_48_14 | reverse complement strand
TGATGATATTGATCCGAACGATCAGTACCCCATTTTTGGCGATGCCAGCCAATTAACCTATGACGCACAAACCAGATCGAAGCTTTTTGCGAAAATTGAGCGCGATGCCTCTTACGCCCTGGTTGGTGATTATAACACCAATTTCGCGGGTGCCGAATTCACGGCTTACGATCGTTCATTCAACGGATTGCTCACGAATTATGCCGGGAAAAACCACAGCCTCACCTCATTTGCGACCCTGACCAATCGTAAACAGAAATTGGATGAAATTCGAGGCGAAGGTATTTCAGGATTTTACTTCGTTACCCAGAGTGACATGACCAAGTATTCAGACAAAATCCGACTAGAGACCCGGGACAGGTATCACCCGGAGGTTATTCTGAAATCTACCGATTTGGTGAGATTCCAGGATTACGACATTAATTATGAACAAGGTTCGCTCATGTTCAAGCAGCCCGTTCAAAGTACCGACTCCCGCGGAAATCCGGTGTTCATCGTCGCCTCATACGAGTATCAGACAACCCGCAGCGAGACGCCCATCGCCGGCGTACGGTATTCCGGAAAATTCGGGAGCAAGGTTGATATTGGCTCCACCATGATCTACGAAGAAAGAACGACTTCTTCCGCATACATGCTTTATGGTGTGAATGGTCGAGTACCAATAGCTCGCGGGCTTACTTTTTCCGGTGAAATTGCCGAATCACGCACTCCGGACGGCACCAACACTTTTTCCAATGGTCAGGCCTATAAAACAGAGTTGAACTTCAACTTCCTGAATATTTTCAAACTGGACGGATACTATCGGAACGTCGATAGCAGTTTTGTGAATCCCTCACAATCAGGCTCCGGATTTGATCAGGGCGGATCGGAGAAATATGGGACCCGGATAGGTGTTGAAAGTCAGAATTATGGCAAAATCGGAACCGAGTTCTATCGTCAATTTAACCGTTTGGGGACGGTGAATGAAAATCGCGTGGAAGTTTTTAGCATCAAGTATGACAAATCGCTTTTAACAAATCGCGGAAATTTCACCCTGGGATATGAAGATGCCAAACGGGAGCGGTTTGTTGCCGACACTGTGGGATTTAATAACGAAAACTCCCAACTAGTCTCCGGTGCCTTCTCTTATAAAATTACGGAAAAACTTAGTAGCGATCTTGCCCATGAACAAAATCTTGGAAACACCAATCTGACCAAGCCCACCAATACAGCACTGGGAATCAAATACGCGATGAACCCCAAGCTGACCCTGTTCATGAATTATCGCATGCTTTATGATTCCGGAACGAAAGACCAGGTCGTTCTTGGTTTCGACTCTAAGGTCACTGAGAACACCGAGCTAATGGGGAAATATGAAATCGGTGGCGCTATGGGCGATTCCCGCAACCGTGCCAGCATCGGCATTAAGAATAAATGGCAGGTACGGCCGGATTTGACCCTGAATATCGCCTATGAAAGTACCGCAACCATTGACTCGCTGGAAGTACCAACTCCCGACCATGATGCTTTTGCTTTCTCATTTGAATATTTACCCGAGATGCCTTGGAAGAGCACTGGAAAATTTGAATATCGTCGCGATCCCACCAGCAATAAGTTGGTCCTGGGGCTGGGCACCGACATCAAAGTCATCCATGGTCTTAGCGCGATTTTCAAACTCGACCATATGAATACGAGCTTCCTCAACTCGAATGATGAATATCAATTACACGGTGTGTACCAGCTCGGCATGGCTTACCGACCGGAATTAACCGACAAATTCAATAGTGTAGGCAAAATTGCCTACCTCACCGACCGCAATACCCATGTGAATCCGGATGAGCGATTGGATCGGTTTATCGTTTCGGTTCACGGCTATTACCAACCTTTACGCTGGTTGGAATTGGGTACACGAATCGCCACTCGCCGCATTCTGGATGACAATGGCCTGCTACGCGATCGTTCCACCACCAATTTCATCTCTGGTCGTGCTGAGATCGACTGGACGCTCAAATGGAGTTCGGCACTGGATCTGCGCTACATGGTTATTACCGAGATCGGGCAATGGCAATCCGGCGCATCCACGGAGATTGACTACTTATTAATGAAAAACACGCAGGTCGGACTTGGGTATATTTTCAAGAACTTCCAGGACGACGATTTTTCATACCTCGATTATCAGTTGCATAATTTTTATATCGCCTTTCATCTAAAGTTTAGCGAAGATATCTTTAACTGGCGCTAACCAGCAACTCACAACCCGGAAGGTGCAACAGCTACACATGACATGCGGAAGCTGAACTTAATAGGGATTTTCCTGCTGATTCCTGCCGTTATCGGCATTTTAATTTGGCTAAACTGGCGTACCTATGAGTACCCTTATGCCGATCGCCCCTGGCCACCGGAGGATTTCAACGCGTTCCAGATTTATGCACGACCAACATCGCTTTCGATTAGTGTGGGTGATAGCAGCCGAATTGATGCCTTCACTCTGAACAAATATGGATCACTTATTTTGGGAGAACCGGTAAGATTCCTGAGCGAGGACTCATCCATTTGTGTCGCTGATTCGACTGGTATGTTAAAAGGATTGAAAATTGGCCACACCCGACTGTTTGCCATAACACCCGATTCGTCGATCTCAGCTCGAATTGATGTCACCGTTGTCCTGGGTGACATGGTCTGGGTCCCAGCCGGGTCTTTCCTCAGGGGAAGTAAACCCGGACACTCCCAAAGCGAAGAGCCACAACGCACGATTTATCTCGATGGCTATTGGATTGATAAATGCGAAGTCACCAATGCTCAATTCGCAGAATTTTTGAATGCCATGGGTTCTGGATTTTTCGATTACCAGATGGGCATCATCCAGCGTCGGGGCAAATTTACCGCCGCGGCGGGTAAGGAAGATTTCCCGGTTGCCTATGTCAGTTGGTTCGGTGCGCAAGCTTACGCCAAATGGCTAGGTAAACGACTACCCACTGAAGCAGAGTGGGAAAAGGCAGCCCGGGGAAATTTTGATGATCGTGACTTCCCGGTTGGAAAACATTTAAAACCAAATCAGGCCAACTATCGCGGAAATAACGATCCCTTTGAAATGGGTCCGTCGCCGGTTGGATTTTTTAATGGCCAAACTTTTAAAGGCTTTAAGACTGAAAATAGTCCCAGTATGTATGGCGCTTATGATATGGCGGGAAATCTTTTTGAATGGGTTTCTGACTGGTATGATAAAAATTACTACAAGTGGAACATTAAAAGTAATCCCAAAGGACCAGGGAATGGCCAGGAACGCTCCGTTCGTGGTGGAAGTTGGTTTGATATTCCCAACCGGTTACGAACCGGCTATCGTTCATCGGCCTCACCGACAATTCATAATGAATTTATCGGTTTCCGCTGTGCAAAGTCATCGGATTAAGCTTTTTAGGCAATTGAGGAAATTCTATGCGCAATGAAAATAAACAAAATGATTCGAACATTGTCCTCTTTTTCATGGTTATTCTGGTCATCGCTACCATAGGAACGACTGTACATCTCTATACTTCCACCCAAAAAATGGCCCGGGAGGCTTATATCAGTAGTTCAGTCGAAGCGGCTCAATCCCTCGTGGTACTGATGAATTACAATAATGATTTCTCAGCCGCCCTGCAAACAGCCACCATGTATAGTCTGGCAACACCATTTAAGGTGAAATTGACCAACACAATTGTACGAAATTCTGACCATGCGCCAGACAATTGGGAGATTGCTGCAATGGCCGATCTCATGGCTAATCCAATGAAACCTTATGTTTATGAGTATCAGCCGAAGAAATCCGAGAGTGGTTCGCCCTTTAGATTTCTTGCGCCACTGCGAGCCAATGTCCGGTGTTTGCAATGCCACGGTGACCCGGTTGGAGAACTGGATGCTACAGGATTTCCGAAGGAAGGTTTAAAAATCGGCGATTTCGCC
Source organism: Fidelibacterota bacterium CG1_02_48_14 (assembly GCA_001872685.1). Classification (GTDB taxonomy): domain Bacteria; phylum Fidelibacterota; class UBA8477; order UBA8477; family UBA8477; genus UBA8477. Next base: position 5,119 of record MNWS01000021.1, on the reverse strand, counting down.
GGAGCGATCAGTATTGAAGTTCAGGGTGATTATCTTACGGCTTTTGCCCGATACCAACGCATGAGTATCATGCTATCAATCGAATTGTTTTTACTGGGATTACTCGTCGTGTTTTACCTGTGGCGGGTTCGCTTCAACTAGCACTGATGGCTGCAAGGCACCGGATTTTTGGTTTCAGACATATAATGTATTAGACGTATACACTTATTGAGCATTTTTGCATATCTCGTGCAAATGACTCAGTTGATAACAATTTCCCCGCAGAATAGCTCCTGCAGACTGTGAACTTCCATCGTTCCGGCCATCAATCTTCTGATCCCCCGCACCGCTGCTTTTGCTCCGGATAATGTCGTGATAACGGGTATTTTGTATCGTATCCCCGCCCGGCCAATCTCAAATTCATCCTCCCTGGCCGATTCCCCCAGTGGTGTATTCACCACCATTTGTACCTCGCCATTTTTAATGGCGTCTACCACGTGGGGCCGGCCTTCAATGACCTTGTTCACGGATGTGGTGGTGATGCCGTTCGCGTTCAAAACCTGCGCTGTCCCCCGGGTGGCAATCAGATTGAAACCAAGTTCGGCAAAATCCCGCCCTATGGAAATCACTTCGTCTTTGTCATGGTCATTTACGGAAATGAACACCGCCCCACCCTGTTGGGGGAGACGATTTCCCGCGCCCAACTCTGCTTTTGCGTAAGCAGCGCCCCAGCCCTGATCAATGCCAATCACCTCACCAATCGAACGCATCTCCGGTGAAAGAAAAACCCCCTGTTTAGGAAATTTATTAAATGGGAAAACCGGCTTTTTAACGGCAATGACCCCGGGATTACGCTGACTGAGATTCAACGCGGACAATTTCGTTCCTGTAGCAATTTGGGCTGCGTAGCGCGCCAAGGGAATATCTGTCACTTTACTGACAAACGGCACCGTTCGACTGGCGCGGGGATTCACTTCCAGCACATAGATCGTTCCATTTTTCTCTGCAAATTGGATATTGATTAGTCCGATGGTGTTCAAGGCCAATGCCAGTTGATGGGTAATTTGCTCGATGCGCGCCCGCTTCGTGGGTAACAATTGATAGGGCGGCAACACACAGGCCGAATCTCCGGAATGAATACCCGCCTCCTCAATGTGCTGCATGATTCCGCCGATGTAAACGGATTCGCCATCACACAAGGCATCCACATCGAACTCAAAGGCATTTTCCAGAAAGGCGTCGATTAATACCGGATGCTCACCTGAAATCAGGACCGCCTCCCGCACATATTGCGATAAGGCTTTTTCGTTGTACACCACCCGCATACCGCGACCACCCAGCACGTAGCTGGGGCGTACCAATACCGGATAACCGATTTTATTGGCGATGACAATAGCTTCTGTCTCCGAGAACGCTGTCCCGTAATCGGGTCGTGCTATGTTTAGCCGGTCCAGAATATCACCGAATTTTTTGCGGTCCTCGGCCAGATCAATTGCGTCCGGACTGGTGCCGATGATGTTTACACCGGCAGCTTTTAATTTCTGCGCGATATTCAGAGGTGTCTGACCACCAAACTGAACCAGTACACCATCAGGCTGCTCCAAATCCACAATGTTCATCACATGTTCAAAGGTCAATGGCTCGAAATACAATCGGTCTGCTATATCAAAATCGGTGGAAACGGTCTCCGGATTACAATTGACCATAATGGTCTGAAAACCAAGCTCCCGCAGTCCGAACACGGCTTGAACGCAGCAATAATCAAACTCGATCCCCTGCCCGATCCGGTTCGGACCACCACCGAGAATCATGATCTTTTTCCCGACTAACGGTTCAATTTCATTTTCGGTTTCGTATGTGCTGTAGCAATAAGCCGTTTTGGCGATGAATTCCGCGGCACAGGTGTCAACCTCTTTGAAAGTTGGAATCACGCCCAACTTTTTCCTCAAATCACGAATTTGCTGCTCGGTCTGGCCAATTCGGCCACCGATCTGTTGATCAGAAAAACCCTGCTGTTTCCATGACTTTAGCTGCTCAGAACTGACTTCATGGGACTCAAACGGAAATTCCTCCAACGCCAATCTTTGAATCTGCTCAAGAAACCAGGGATCAATTCCCGTTATCTGGTGCAACTCAGCTACGGCATTTCCCTGACGCAAAGCCTGCCAGATTTTGAGTGACCGGAATGCTGTGGCCAAACGCATTTTCCGTAAATCCAAATCACGGGATTCTCCCGGGTCCTTGGGCTCCAAACCGTGCAACCCGACTTCCAGGGAAAGAAACGCTTTCTGAATACTCTCCTGAAAGGTTCGCCCAATAGCCATCACCTCGCCCACCGACTGCATTTGCACACCCAACACACCGTCGGCACTGGGAAATTTTTCAAAATCAAACCGGGGAATTTTGGTCACCACATAATCAATCACTGG
>MNWS01000021.1:904-2694 GCA_001872685.1 Fidelibacterota bacterium CG1_02_48_14 | reverse complement strand
TTGTGCCGGTGATGTCGTTTTTCAATTCATCCAAACGATACCCCACAGCCAGTTTGGCTGCGATTTTGGCGATGGGAAATCCGGTGGCTTTCGAAGCCAGCGCTGACGACCGACTCACCCGGGGATTCATCTCAATGATGATCATCCGGCCATCAATGGGATTCACCGCGAACTGAACATTGGAACCACCGGTGTCCACACCAATCGTCCGGAGACACAGCAATGACCAGTTGCGCATTTGCTGGAATTCTTTGTCGGATAATGTCTGAGCGGGCGCTACGGTAATGGAATCACCGGTATGAACGCCCATGGGGTCGACATTTTCAATCGAACAGATGATGATGGCATTATCCGCCGTATCCCGAACCACCTCCATCTCAAACTCTTTCCAACCCAGCAGAGACTCCTCCACCAGGACTTCGTGGATCGGACTGGCGCTCAGACCATTTTCAACCATTTCACGAAATTCTTCCGCATTATAAGCCGTCGCAGCTCCCGTCCCACCCAAAGTGAAGGATGGACGAATAATGGCCGGGAATCCGGTTTCTTTGACGACTTCAGACGCCTCTTCGACGCTCCGTACAAATCGGCCTTTCGCGGTGGTAATTCCGACCTCATCCATGGCAGCTTTGAACTGCTCACGATCTTCCGCGCGTTGGATCGCCTCAATTCTGGCACCAATCAGTTCAACGGAATACTTCTCAAGCACACCATCTTCATGAAGCCGCACGGCCACATCCAGTGCGGTTTGTCCCCCAACCGTCGGGAGGATGGCGTCGGGTCGCTCCTTGGCAATGATGGCCGTTACGGTTTCCGGAATGACAGGCTCCAGATAGGTCGCATCTGCAAATTGCCGGTCGGTCATGATTGTCGCCGGATTGGAATTGATCAGAATAACCCGATAACCCTCTTCCTTCAATGCCCGGCAGGCTTGCGTTCCGGAGTAATCGAATTCCGCCCCCTGCCCAATGACGATGGGACCAGCTCCCAAAATGAGAATGGAGTGGATGTCGGTCCGTTTAGGCACGATGTTCCATCAAATGGATGAAATCCTGAAACAAATATCGGGCGTCATGCGGTCCCGGACTCGCTTCCGGGTGATATTGCACGGAAAATGCCGGCAAATCGGTGCAACGAAACCCTTCCAAAGTCTGGTCATTCAGATTCCAGTGGGTTGGTTCAATGGTATTTGGGAGTGAGTCCACATCTACAGCAAAGCCGTGGTTTTGACTGGTAATTTCGATTTTTCCGGTTGCCAGATGTTTCACCGGATGATTCCCGCCACGATGTCCAAATTTCAGTTTGTAGGTTTTCGCACCACGCGCCAAGGCGAGAATTTGATGCCCGAGACAAATACCAAAAACCGGTTTTTTGCCCAGTAAATGTCGAACTGTTTCAATGGCATATGACACCGCTGCCGGATCACCTGGTCCATTGCTTAGAAAAATCCCGTCCGGATTTAAAGCGAGAATGTCCTGGGCTGAGGTTTGTGCAGGAACGATGGTAGTCTCACAGCCGTGATCGGCCAGTTGTCGCAAAATGTTGTATTTGATGCCAAAATCCACTGCCACAACTTTGAAAGAGGCAGCATCGTGGTTCGCTTTCCATATTTCCCATGACTGACGCGTCACGACGCGAGCCAAATCCTGCCCCGTCATACTGGGCGCTTGTCGGACTTTTTTTAGTAAGGATTCCGGATCAAGATCAATGGCGCTGATAATGCCATTCATGGCACCCTCATCACGAATCAAACGGGTCAGTGCCCGCGTGTCGATCCCCTGAATACCTAC
>MNWS01000021.1:0-849 GCA_001872685.1 Fidelibacterota bacterium CG1_02_48_14 | reverse complement strand
GGTGTTTCACTACCTTCCCGCACGACGAATCCGGCGACTTGAATGCGATCGCTCTCCATATCTTCCGGATTGACACCGTAATTACCAATGTGGGGATAGGTCATGGTGACGATTTGACCACAGTAGGATGGATCGGTGAGAATTTCCTGGTAGCCGGTCATGCTGGTGTTGAAACACACCTCACCGATGGTTTCACCGGCAGAACCAAAGACAGTACCCCGAAAGAATTTTCCATTGGAGAGGACCAGCAAGGCGGGCTTTATCATTAAAGCCTAATTTGGTTACCATTGGTTTGTATGCAAATTGAAATAATCGGGGGTGGGGAATTATTGTGGTAGGTCATTTTAGCTGCCGATTTTTTGAAACGAATACCATGTATTTTCAGTTTTAATATCCCCGAGAGTGGCTATTTTTACGCCATAACAAGGTTGAAATGGTGAAATGCTGGAATAGCGGGTTCGAAGCTGTCATAAAATCCGTTGAAGCGCCGATGATTGATTTTTATACAGACTGTATAAAAATCTTGAACTGTGTTAATGGAGATTGCCCAAATCTATAAATACACTGATTTTACAGCAATATCTGTGGGAGCCAGACGGAATGTTATTCGACACAATCAGTCTGTGTTGAAGGTTTTATGCAGACTGGATAAACACTAGTTGTCTGTAAAAAACAGTCAACACCGTGCCGGAAAGTTGTACTTTGAAAAATACATAGACCAGAACTAAGGATAATTTAATGATCAAAGAACAAGAACGCGCCGAACTGCACCGTGCCATCTGGCAGATCGCCAACGACCTGCGCGGCAGCGTGGACGGCTGGGACTTCAAACAATATGTTCTGGGGATG
>MNWS01000196.1 GCA_001872685.1 Fidelibacterota bacterium CG1_02_48_14 | reverse complement strand
TCATCTGTTGGGACGAATACAACAACGCCTTACAGAATCCGGTTTATCGTTCCGGAGGATTTCACTGATCCATCCATGGTTTTCCAGATCAAGGCTGACAATCGTGCGCTCATCTGGATCAACGATACATTTGTTGATAGCGTTGATGGAGAAGCGATACCCGATGTCCCCGACGCACTGGTCGGGCAAGCCCTGCACACGGGTTTGAACGAAATTCGTATTTCTCTGGTTGACTGGGGCAGCATCGTGGGTATCAACTATCGAATTGATGTCACCATGACCTCCGCCGAGGACATTAGCAATGCTGTTTTGACGCCGGAAAATGCAGCCGCACTCAATCATGCTCCAGTAGCTGATGCAGGTGCAGATCAATCGTTGGAGACACCCTTTGCCAGCTATGATGTAACCCTTGATGCATCTGCTTCCAGCGATGAAGATGGGAATTTATTGAGCTTCACCTGGCAGGAAAACGGCAGCGAGATTGCTACGGGTGAGAATCCGACGGTTAGTCTTGCCGAAGGTATTCATAACATCACACTCATCGCCTATGATGGCGAATTGAACGACTCTGATGAGGTGGTGATTACGGTAACACGCCTTGCTCCGGCGGCAGCCACCGATCCGATTCCCAGCAACGGTGCAATCGATGTGACTGTGGATCAGCCATTAAGTTGGGCTGCCGTTGATGGAGCCACCGGCTACAGAATCAACCTCGGAACGGACAATCCGCCAACCTCTATCGAAAATGCAACTGATCTCGGGGATGTCCTGAACTATGCCTCCATAACGCTGGATTACAGCACAACCTATTATTGGAGCGTGACACCTTACAACGGAAGCGGTGATGCGTCAGGGGTTGAGGTCTGGTCATTCACCACCATGGACGAAAATACGGTCGTTCAGGGTGAAACCTGCGAAGATCCTTTTATCTATGGTGCAGTGAATGGAGCTGCGATGATGGGCGATCTTGCCTCAGGCGGGCATGACTGGTACAGTTTTACCACCGATGGCACCAACGCTGAAATCTCCATTTCCCTGTGTAACAGTAATGGACTTGGCGACTCCCAGATTGCAGTATTTGCTGATTGTGGTGATGTTGTAGATTTACCACCCTATGGTGATACACCCACTGGTTCAATTGCTCATAATGATGATGCCTGTGGCCTGTTATCAGCCGTCACATTGACCGGACTTGGACCAGGCACCTATTACATTGCTGTTTATGGTTATAATGAATTCGAAGCAGGTGCATACGAACTGGTAGTTTCCGGTGCAAACGATCCCTGTGCCGGGTTGGTTGATAATTATGAACCGAATGACGACATGGCATCGGCAACGCTGGCTGGCGATGGCGCTACTTTCAATGCAGCGTTATGTCCGACTGCTGATAGCGACTGGTACGCGGTGCCTGGACTTGCGATGGGTACACTCAGCGTTGAGACTCTCCCCTTGAACTCGGACAACTTAACCACTGATACCTATATGAATTTGTATGATGCGGATGGAAACCTCCTCGTGTCAGACGATGACGGAGGTTCAGGTTATACTTCCCTGATCAGCTTTGTGCTACCCTCAGATGGAATCTACTTCGTTGAAGTCAATGTCTCCTCATGGGCAGCAGGCTCCGTGTTTGACTATACCCTTCATGTTACGGTTGGCGCTCCGGCCACACCAGGTCCACAAAATCTGGTCGCCACCGGCGGTGATGACCTTGTTGACCTGACCTGGGATCCGGCTCCGGTCGTACCTGAGGTATTACGCAGCACAGACAGCGTTTCACCATTGAAAACGTCTAACCCCAAGCATCACCTGGATCCCGCGAAAGCGCAACTCGCTGCCATCTATTCCCAAAAACAGATGCGCCGCCAGGCAATGAGTATGAACAACGGCTCAAGGGAGCTGGGCGATACCTGCGGAGAAGCCATTGCGTATGGCCCTGTAAATGCACCGGCTCTGCCGGGCGACCTTCCGGCAGCAGGCCAGGACTGGTATAGCTTCAGCAGCGATGGTAGCTTGAGTGCAATCACCATTTCCCTCTGCAATAGCAATGGAATTGAGGACCCTCAGTTGGCTGTGTTCGCCAATTGTGATGATGTGGTGAATCTGCCTTATTATGCCGAGCCGCCCGCAGGGGCGATTGCCTTCAACGATGATGCCTGTGGCTTAATGGCTGAAATTACCATGGCCGACTTAGCGCCGGGTACTTATTACGTGGCAGTTTACGGCTATACTGAATCTGACTTCGGCGCCTATGAGTTGGCAATCACAGCAGTTACTGACTCCTGTACCGGACTTGTAGATACGTATGAGCCCAATGATGTTCCGGCGGATGCGACACCAGTTGCAGATGGAGATGTTCTGAATGCGGCCTTATGCCCAACAGCCGATAGCGACTGGTACGCTGTATCAGGTTTAGCTGGTCAGATTATCACGGCAGAGACCGCACCGCTGAGTTCAGACGCATTCACGACAGATACCTATTTGAATCTGTATGACGCAGCCGGCAATCTGCTTGACTCTGACGACGATGGCGGTTCCGTTGGCTATACCTCAATGATTAGCTACGAACTTCCGATGGATGGCACCTACTATTTTGAGGTGATCGTATCGAGTTGGGCTGAAGGAACCGTGTTCGATTACGCCGTGAATTTTATGGTAAGCGAACCACCTCCTCCGGATATGGCCTGGAATGTCTATCGTGATGGCGCACTCCTGATCAGCGGTGTCAGTCCAAATGCCTATTCCGACCTGGATGTCATCAATGGAACCACTTATTGCTATACCGTTACCCAGATCATGCCGGATCAGAGTGAATCCGATTTCTCCAATGAAGATTGCGCCACCCCTGAAGCTGCGGTAATTGGCGATGTATGTAGTAATCCCATTTACCTGACCCTTCCGGTCTCAGGTCAAACGGGGAGTTCCGAGGGATTCAATAATGATTATGATCTGACCGATTTTATGAGCGGTATTGATATTGTCTATTCATTTTCGATCCCGGAAGATGGCACCATCAGCGGCAGTATTGTCGACGCTGGCAATGAGTGGTCGGCCATGTTTATCATGGCTGGATGTCCTGATGAAGCCGGGGAAATGATCGCCGAAGCGAGTGGTATCAGTGGTGGTTCCTTCGCGTTTGTGCCCATCAGCGCCGGTGACTATTTCCTTATCGTCTCCAATTGGCCATCGCCGGACGCCTTCTCCTATACGTTCGACCTCAACTACCAGGCGGGTTCGCCTCCCATGGTTGGTCTGCTTAGTCCAGTATCCGATATGATGGTCACTACCCTGACACCGGAATTCTTATGGCAAAACTGTACAGTTCCGTATGCTGCACCAGCGTTATCTGTCGGTGGCAACAAACGGGATTATTTGCCGGCGGATGTAACTGATACTGATCAGAATTCGGTTGATCTGGTGACCAGTTACGATTTCTACCTGGGGATGATGTCTGACTTGTCCGATGCTATTCCTGTCGAAGTCGTCGGCGGCAGATATTCGCCCACCGAACCACTAATGGAAGACCAGGTATATTTCTGGTCCATCTCGGCGAACAATGATGATGGCAGTGTCTTTTATTCCGACACCGCATCATTCTGGACCAATTCGGTGAATAGTGCCCCGGCGGCATTCGGCTTGATTAGTCCGACACCGGACGGTACAGTTGACGCACTCACCCCGACATTTTCCTGGCAACCTGCAGGTGATGCGGATCTGAATGATGATGTGGTCTACAACATCTATCTGGGTCCCTCGATCTCTGATCTTGAAATGGTTTCCACAGGAGAACTTCCTGGCATCATGGATACGGCATTCACGCTGGCAGAACCACTTGAGGACAACACCACCTACTACTGGACGGTAGAAGCCCGGGATAATCAAGGTGCAACGACCTATAATACAGAAGGTTATCACACCTTTCATGTAAACATGGGTAATGATGCACCGTCCGTTGTGGATTTGGTTACACCAGATTCTGTTCTGGTCCTCAGCCTCACGCCGGAGATGTACTGGACATCAGCCGTGGATGTGGATCCCCTGGATGTGGTGAGCTACGAGATGCACTGGTGGGCTGATGGAATGGCATCGGATTCCGTATCAACGGATACCAATTCTGTCATTCTGCCACGGGCACTGGAAGACAACACCATGTACGCCTGGAATGTGATCGCCATGGATGCAAATGGTGGGAGCTCTCAGTCACAGGATGTGTTCTTCTGGACCGACCTTGCGCCTGAGCCACCTCTGGACTTCGCCTTGATCAGTCCTGCCAATGATGCCACGGGACTATCGGATTTACCGGCTTTTGAGTGGGAAGTTGCCAACGATCCGGATCCGATGGACCACGCCACCTACACGCTGGAGATCGCTACAGATTCCACCTTCTCACAAATTGCCTATACGGCTCACACCAATACGGCGGTTGGGTTTGAGATGAATGAAAATCTGACTGGGAATGCTGAGTACTGGTGGAGAGTGATTGCGAAAGATTCGGATTCACTGACCACGGCCTCCGATACTTACAAATTCACAGTAGGTTATCTCTCTGTTGATCATGTGGCAGCGTTGCCGGAAGAATATATTCTGCAGCAGAATTACCCGAATCCCTTTAATCCTTCTACGACGCTTCATTATGGGATTCCCGAGGATGCCAGCGTAACGCTGCTGATCTACGATATACGCGGTAATCTGGTGAAGACCATAGCATCTGGTTATCAGCATGCTGGTTGGTACGATGTAAAATGGAATGGTTTATCCGAATCCGGTCAGCAGGTACCGACCGGTTTTTACCTGGCCAGATTCCAGGCGGGTAGCTATTCTAAAGTCGTAAAGATGCTCTATCTGAAATAACCGACTAACTCTCATATATCAAAAAACAGCAAAGCCCCAGGTCAAATCACAACCTGGGGCTTTTTTTAAAAGAAAAAATAAATTGCGCCGGGGAGGGCACCTCGCGGTTATTCATTCTGGTTAGCTGGCATAAATTCAACAATATTATTGTCGAAATTATAGTCCCAGGTGATTTCTTCGCCCACCCCAATATCCTTTATTGCTCTAAAGATTAAGATTTTGGCTTTGGGATCGTTCTCATATTCAATATCAGAATTTGGCTCAAAGCTATGATTATATAATGAGGCGTACCCGAGCATAATGCAATTTCTGTTGAATTTTTGCTGATACAGATGATAGTGCCGCAGCGTGTCCGACTTTTCACCGATGAATTGACTGTCTTGCTCGCCTAAAATGATAAGCGGACAGGTTTCAATAATTTCACCTTGAGCGATATTCTCGGTGGAAATCACTCCTCTCCCTTTATCCTTGATCTCACAAATTTTTATCTTCTTTGGTGGATGGAGATCCATTTTGATTCAACTGCCTTTGTTAATTTTAATAATTAATCGATCGGTTATCCCCTCACCCCTAAGAAACGGTGTGACGAGTCGTTGTAATACCCTTCAACTTATTGTTTATATTGTGATATCTCCCTCATTTACCCGGATTAATTTTTAAGACTTCCTCCCCACCAGAATATGTACCCGGAGGCAACCAGGCACACTGATGTTTTTGAAAGACAATGGAGAAAATCCGGTCCCGGTAGGTTCGCATGCAATCATATATCGTCACATACCAGAATATGATCAACCTGGTGAAACACTCCCAGAGTCCCACGCAACGAGGTACCGAAAAAAAGGTATCACTGCACTCACTCCTTATTACATTGGGTTATGAACCCGTGCAGAACACCCCGTGTGTTTTATGCTAATTGATACCAGCGAACCGGTTGAAGCGGTTACACCTGCCATGACTGATTGGATGTTGACTGCGAATCTGTCGGTCATGATAGCATTCGAATTAAAGACTGCCAAAACCAGGTAAACTTAAAGAATAGAGAGGTAATAAGGAGCGATCAGCAAGACGGTGAGATTTCGGACGATGTCACTTTCACCCACCATGCTTGTCTTTTCATCCTTTTTTCACATAAACAATGAATACAGAATTTCAAATGACCGATTGGCTGCCCACCACGCCAAAAGAGGCTAAACTAAGAGGCTGGGATGAAATGGATGTGGTGCTTTTTAGCGGCGACGCCTATGTCGACCACCCATCCTTTGGCGCGGCTGTCATTGCCCGCATTATCGAGAGCGAAGGGCTTAAAATAGCTGTCGTGCCCCAACCAAACTGGCAGGACGATCTACGCGATTTCAAAAAATTCGGAACCCCAAAACTCTTTTTCGCCATCACCGCCGGCTGTATGGACAGCATGGTGAATCATTACACTGCCAATCGCCGAATGCGTTCGAACGACGCCTATACGCCCGGTGGAAAACCCGGTTTTCGACCCGACTATACTACAGAAGTCTATTCGAAAATCATTAAGGAACTCTACCCGGAAGTCCCGCTGGTTATCGGTGGGATTGAAGCATCACTGCGCAGAGTAACCCACTACGATTATTGGCAGGATCATCTCAAACCAAGTATTCTGGCATCATCCGGAGCTGATTTACTGGTGTATGGTATGGGAGAGCTGCCGCTGCGCGAACTATTGAAATTGTTGGCCCAGGGCATTCCATTCAAATCATTAACGACCATTCCTCAGACTGTCATCCTTCAGTCGCCGGGCGAAAAATTGCCAAAGAACAAAAACTGGGAGGATATTGAGCTATTCAGTCACGAGCAATGCCTGGATGATAAAAAGAAATTTGCACTGAATTTTAGGCACATCGAAGAGGAGTCAAACAAATGGAAAGCCCGGCGTTTGCTGCAGCCCGTCGGCGACTCCCTGCTGGTCATCAACCCACCCTATCCGCCCATGAGTGAGGCAGAGCTGGATGCCTCCTTCGATCTGCCGTATACCAGATTACCCCATCCCCGATACCGAAAAAAGGAGCCGATTCCCGCATTTGAAATGATCAAGTTCTCGGTAAATCTTCACCGGGGATGTTTTGGCGGCTGCAGTTTCTGCACAATCTCTGCCCATCAGGGAAAATTCATCGCCTCACGCTCCAAAAAATCCATCCTGCAGGAGGTGGAACAGATTACTCAAATGGCTGATTTCAAGGGATACATTTCAGATCTCGGGGGGCCGAGCGCCAATATGTACAAAATGAAGGGCAAGAATGAATCCTTGTGCGAACAGTGCAAGCTGCCCTCCTGCATTTTCCCGAGAGTTTGTCCGAATCTGGATACGAATCACAATCCCCTGCTTGAAATCTACCAGGCGGTGAATGACACGCCGGGGATTAAAAAGGCTTTTGTGGGTAGCGGTGTTCGTTATGACATGCTATTGAACAAAAAAGCCAGCCCTGAGGAACAGGCAAGCCACAAGGCATACACGGCCGATCTGATAGAAAACAGAGTCTCCGGCCGGCTCAAAGTGGCACCAGAGCACACTTCCGATAAAGTGCTCAAGCTCATGCGAAAGCCTTCTTTCAGTTATTTCCACGAGTTTAATAAAATTTTCAACGATATAAATGAGCGTAAAAATCTGAAACAGCAGTTAATCCCTTATTTCATCTCCAGCCATCCGGGCAGCACCGAAGAGGACATGGCCCAATTGGCTGTCGAGACAAAAAATCTAAACTTCAGGCTGGAACAGGTACAGGATTTTACCCCTACACCGATGACATTGGCTACGGTCATCAGCTACTCCGGCATCAATCCCTACACACTGGACGAAATTTATACTGCCCGAAAGAAATCAGAAAAACTCAGCCAGCACATGTTCCTTTTTTGGTACAAGAGTGAGTACCGCAAACAGATCGAATCAACGCTGAAAAAAATTGGCCGGTCCGACCTGCTTAAAAAATTATTTGCCAGGAAAAGCGCTGGATAAATAGGTCTGGCGAAATCTCCCGCATCTTTAACACTTGGCCGATTTCCGCATTTTCGCCAAAATATCTGTAACCAATTTCATCATTTTCTTACCAGCGATTGATGACTTTCTCCGCGAATCCCAGGAAATTTTGGAGCTGCAATTTCTCACCATTGTCCAATATGACAACCCCCGAAAATCTTCCAAACACCTGATGTTGCCAGGATTTGATCAAAAGGACATCCGTGTTGGAATGCCGGTCAATTATGGGTACAAAATCCAGCTCAAGGCGACCGTCGTTGCTGGAAAAGCGCCAGGGCTTTAAGAAATCATCCGGCGGGATGTGAAATTCGATCTGGTCCAGTTTGTGGGCTCGTCCATTATAGAACAGCATATTTTCTGTCGCCGCGGAGGTGTCTCCGAATCCGTAGCCTATATTAAACCCGAAACGATGCCCCCCAACAAGACCCGAAGCTGAACCCCAATACCAGGTGTTGGCGTAAGTCCACACCCCGCGTCCCCAATCCAAAACGCCGAATGAATCGGAGTCAGAAAATTTCAGAGTCCGATTACCCCACTGAATTTCGCCTGAAGCAGGCATACAGTTGATTTTTTGATTGTAATAGAAGGCTCGTGGATTCTTGGAAAAGGGTGTGGCAATCACCAAGGTGTCGTCGGTTTCATTTTGCTGCAATGCAATTCGTCCGACCAAATCCACTCCACCAGCGAATTTTTTCCAGTGTACCTCAATGATTCGATTACCATCCACCAAAAGGTAACGCAGGGTCAGTTTCTTATTGCAAAAAACGACATCGCCCTGTTTTGAACTGGGCGGCAGATTGAATTTTCCCATGGGAAAGAGTGTTGTGATGGCATCGGAAACTTCCTCGCCTTTACCAAAATCAAACAAGGTCGCAGCGATAAATCCCAGATAACCCAAATCCGAAAATGTGAAGGAGACTCCGACTGACTCAGAAAGGATGCAGTAGTAGTCCCATTCCTTAATGCGAAATCGTGACGCTTTAATCTGACTACGGTGATAATTCAGAATCAGGTCCCGCGCCCACCCCTTCTGGATCAGCTCCCCACGGGAATCCAATAAATCGGTAGGTGTCGAAATCTCGTGCTGCTTCATATTTTTTCCCCAGTTTGATTTAACACGCTGAAGCGCTGATGGAATGCTGTGAATTCAGTTGATCACAGAGGCTGTCACAGAAAGTCCCTTTAAAAAGATGACTGCAACGGCGGCTGGTATTTTCCCTGGAAAATTAGCTGAGAAATGGCATTGAATCATCAATTATCAGTGAAGCAATGGTGTTTGTGGCATGTCAAGAATAAAACTCAAACTTCCCGAGCGAGTTTTTCACGAGAGAAAGTCTGACTTAAAATCACAGGCA
>MNWS01000201.1:12530-12604 GCA_001872685.1 Fidelibacterota bacterium CG1_02_48_14 | reverse complement strand
GCAGATTGGTCAAGCACCGCCAGGATTTTCTGGAGACGATTGAACTTGTTCACCGTGACGTACCGACCGTCCGG
>MNWS01000201.1:0-12517 GCA_001872685.1 Fidelibacterota bacterium CG1_02_48_14 | reverse complement strand
AATTCATAACGATCGGTGGTTTTTTCATAATAATCAATGCGTTGGTCGTCCGTCAGGGTCAGGGGTGACAGGGTATATGAACTTGATTTCCCGTAGAGATATGAATCGGCATTTTGGGATTTTCCCGATTCCCACAGGCGTAATTTTCCCATATAAGGGGTGTGGATAAGCGTTTTTTTATCCAGGGCCAGGGCGTTACCGGCATTGAGCGCTGACTGCTGCAGAATGTAAATCTGTCCACCTTTATCAAATGTCCAGACGGTATTCAAGGGTTCCAGGGATGGAATTGCAGCCAACGCAGTACCGGACCACATGAGCCAGCCGGTCATGAACACACGAAACCCTGATGTTTTTTTCATATAGTGCTTCCCATAAAAATTAATTGTTTCTAATGCCGCATTACTTCCCGAGCGTAAACAGGAGTTTCCGGCTCAATTAGCCTGACGTTCGGCAATTGCGTAGGTCAACAGAACTTTATCCCCTGTGAAATAGACTTGTTGGCCGTAGAGATACATGCGATTCACCGGATCATTCAGTTCGTACTCTGCTTTCCCTTCGTCTGAAAGCACTTCGATGGAGCTCCCCGTTCGCGAACTTTTCAGGGTGATGAGCGCCCGGCCGAACACGACCGTGTTACTGGGAACCACAGCCTTTGGAAATTTCGAAATGATTAATT
Organism: Fidelibacterota bacterium CG1_02_48_14; assembly: GCA_001872685.1. GTDB lineage: Bacteria > Fidelibacterota > UBA8477 > UBA8477 > UBA8477 > UBA8477. The sequence continues at coordinate 11,841 of MNWS01000201.1, read as the reverse complement.
GCTGAACGGGTACGCTATCCTGAACGGTCACTTCAAAGAGTTGACCGTTAAAATCGGTAAATAACGCACGGTCCTGGTGATACAAAAAGTAAGGGCGCTGTGACAATGCCGGAACAAGCGGCAATTCACGCCAATCATTGACATCAATGATGCGAATGTGATCGCGATATTGCAAAGCGACATAAGGTTTATTGAGGCGAAATGCGGATTCCACAACCCCTTCCAGCCGATGCTTATCCAGTTTGCCCTCCTGGTAGGCGTAGCGATAGGCGTCGTACCGATTGTAATCGTCACGGACCACGATAATCACCAAATCGCCGATGAGCAGGATTTGCCGTGCCGAGCCTTCCAGATTCAGATCAGCCTGAGTGACGCGACCGGCATGCGTGAACTCGAATAAATTATTTTCCCCGGAGAGCGCTAATCCGTCACCATTTTCCAACACAACAAAGTCTTTAATCGCTTCAGGGAACGCGATGACTGAGGTGGAATCAGCTCCGGAAATGCTAATCCACCGGTCTTCCAAACCGTAGAGACGACCTTTGGCATATTTCAATGTCGTGAAAAATTTCCCCCCGGCATCGCCTTCGAAATACTGAACCTGACGCTCGTTATACAGGAATCCGTCGTTATCAACAATCAATTGATTGGGGAAAAAGAGTCGGGTGATATAATCATATTGCGTCTTTTTTAGAAAGTTCAGTTCCACCGCCGTCGGCACATAGATGTCCTTCTGTTTCACCGGTGTTTTCAATTCAAAGGACTGTGTGGCATTGGAGGAAACCGTGAAATGTTGGGTCACGATTTGGTCTTTATAGTTCAAAGACCCATATTCTCCGGGCAGTAATTGACAAACAAACCCGCCCTGATCTGCACGATAGGCAGCGTTGTATTTATCACCATCCAGGGTGAATGTAAGAATAGCGCCATCCTGGAAACTGGCATCGCCGGGGAAATTGAGCAAAATATTGCCCTTCATCTGTTGACACGAATCCGGCGTGAACAGGTAATTAAGACCGGGATCCAACCGGCGTCTTAAATAGTAATCCTGATAAAAATTACCGCGTTCTTCCCGAATCGTGAAACTGTAGCTCGCCGCCGGAATCACATTGGGTTGATGCAGGAAAATTGGCAGGGTACTCTGTTGAACGGTCGCGCCGGGTGTAAAGTCATTAAACGCGACAACGGATTGTGTCTCTCTGAAAATAGCGTCACTGTTGTGTGTGCCGTAAATGACAAAATCGGACTTTGATGCACGCTTGAAATCCTCCACTGACAGCCGCTGTTTGAGATGCCCGCTCTGATACCGGTCCATCAACTGAGAATAGATATTATCCTCTTCCTTCACTGACCCCAACCCGGCAAACATCACCAAATCCGTCACATCACGATAGGTCAATCTGCGTTTTTCCGCGCTCTGTTGAGCCACGGCTGACCAACGAAACTGGCGATCTGACATGGTCTTCTTTTTCTCGGTTTTTGCCTGACTACAGGCGTCCACAAACAGGAAAACCTTTAAACGACTATTGGCATTTTTCCCGTTTTCAATCACCCGGGCAATTTCCTCTTCCAGGATCGTTTCACCCGGTGTGAAGCTACCATCTTTTTCCAGGTGTGTTGCTTCGGAATAGAGACAAGCCTGCTCCTCTCCGGTTGGTCCGTATTTTCCACCATGGGCGTGGAGATAGATGTAGGCAATACTCTCTTCGCGATCATCGAATGCGTCCAGGAAAGCGCTGATTTTGGTCAAAACATCCGTTTTACCAATAGTATAATTGGGTCCTCCCTGGGCAAAGACATTCACCGATGCGTTAAATATTTTTTCCAGATTCTGAACTTTGTCCTCAGTAAACCGCGATTCCGACAATTTCCCCAACACATCTTCCGAATAATTCCAATTGTCAATGATGAGCATGCGTCGGATTGGCAAACGATCCAAACCGGCTGAGACCGTCGAAGCAAAAACGAGTACAGACATTAATCCTGTGAGTAAAATTCGGTGTTTGTTCATAAGCATGATAGGTTAATCCACTTGAATTGAGGCGATGGAAAAGGTGTAACGCTGACCGACGATGCGTTTGGCAAAATCCGTAATCGGCTCAATAATGTGATCCTCCGGCAGCGCCAGAGGTTTGTCAGCAGAAAGCATGATAAAATCCCAATGTCCCTGCATTTCGGATTTGGGCAACCGATACCCATTGCGCCAGTTTGCTTCGGTAAAGGGCAGTCCTTGCTGGTTGCGGAAGGGCAACAATTCAACCTTGCCCCGGTCGTCACCGGTGGTAATCAGGTTGCAGAGATAATAGAGATAGCCTTGGTTTACCTGGGTCATATTGATGATCCGAATATTCAGACTCTCGTCATTCAAAACCGGGTCCAGGGTGAAACTATTCGCACCGGTTGATGAGAGTGGAACCGTCGTGGTGTATTCCAGTAATTGACTCGGCGCTAAATAGTTCAGGAAGGTATAATTCCCCGGCGCTGTCTGTTTTAAACTTGCGAGATAGGTGTCGAAATCCAGATAGATCCGCAGGTACTGTTTACCGATTGCCGAGAAATTCCCCAGGCTGCCATCCCTGAACCGGAGTGTTTTGTCGCTGGCCGTGGCATTATCAATGGCAATAGGAATGGGCGAATCGAACTTTTGTGGCAGGTTATTCACCGCGATTTGCCCGGTAAAGACATCCACCTGGGAAGGGCTTAAACTCACCTGCATCGGCATTTCCCACAGATTCACCAGCTCAGTCACAACGGCTGTTGGAAGGTTGAGGGGCGCCAGGTAGGTTGGTAACTGGGAACTCATGAGCTGTAATTGTCTGATCTGAAACGGAATATTCGCGGCAATACGATTTTGGAGTCGGTTGATTTCACCATCCAGCGCGTTCTGGCGCATAATGTCCTGACTGAGAATGGTCTGGCGATAGGCGACCATTAATCCCAATGCCACGAAATCACTTCTGTCCGAGGCCATTACGGCATTACGCATCAGGGAAAAAGCATCATCGGATTCAGCCATTCCGCCGAAGGTAATGATCCGATCCTGTGTACGCGTGACGCTATACTGATCTTGATTCAGCACCTGCAGGATCCCAAAAACCCGATCCACATTGCCACCCTGATTCCAAAACACAAATTCCTTCAGGTCGTCCAGGTAGAACGCTTTAGCGCCACCCCAAAACCGACTGGTGAGGATCGGTTCAAAATTTCGCGGGGCATTGATAAAGTACACATTGGTGTAGATTTCCTGGATCACCCGGGGGTCTTCTGTCACTCCGAAATAATTCGCATTCAAAGTTTTGGCAATGCCCAAGCGGGTCAATTCACGTTGGGGCACTCGCAGGATAACAAACGCGCCGTCACGATATTCCTTCACATTTTCAAGATAACCGACCGATTCGGTGCGTCCTTCAGCCTGACTCCGGGTGTATTCCTTCAGGTCATCCAAACCCGATTCTTCCACCAGATTCTGGATCTGCGATACACCCCGATAGACCTGGCCCACTGAACCAACCAATTGGTCCCAGGCTTCCTGTCTGGTAGCGCCGCGCGCTTCGGTCCAGTCAGCAGGAAGTGGCGGAATTTGCTGTTTCACGGCAGAATTGGTAACCGTTTGGGGCGTTGCAACCGGGGAAGTTTCCGGACCACAAGACACTATGAATTGAGCCATGATCAAGGCACTAACCAGGGGTATGATGAGTTTCACTTCCGGGAGAATCTGTTTCGACCATCGCAGCATATTATTATTTCCCTCAAGCCACCAATTAAATCATTGTGCCAGCCCTGTGTGATAAGCGCATTGACGCGCTCATCTCGCCTCAAGCTCAGCCTTGGCGATACACTTACTTCAAATAGACAACTTTTTGGATGCGGGTCACGCCGGCAGCCTGCGCCCGTATAAAATAAACGCCGGTGGAGACCTGACGACCCTGGTCATCCAAACCACCCCAATCCAGTGTGTACCATCCGGCGGACCGGGTTTGATTCAGGAGTGTCGCGACCTCCCGGCCACGAATATCGTAAACCGAAATGGTTACCAATCCGGCATCCGGCATACCGTATTTGACATGCACCATGGGATTAAATGGATTCGGATAGGGCGATTCAACCACAAACTCATCGGGTGTGTAAACCACTGATGTGTTGGTGCGATTGAGCGACTGGAATTCCGCATTTTGGTCCAGTAACGCTCCTGTGACCACAACATCAGAGCTGTATTTACCACCCTTGATATGGTTCAGGCGAATGGTCGCGGTAACCTGACCCGATTCAGAATCCGCCATGAGAATCCATCCCAAATTTACCGGCTGAAAATCTGTTGCCGCGAGAGCCATGATTTCTGAATTCCAACCCGATAAGCTGTACTCGCCCACCACCATACTTTGTGGATCATATTCCAGCCAGATGCTCAACGCTTTGGTCGGCAACTCAGGTGAGCCGGTCAATCGAACGGTGAGACCCGTCTCATCGGGCTCGTACTGAATTTGAATTTTCTCAGGATGATTGAGTGCAATCCGATTCAGTGTGGCTGAGGAGAGATTGGCTGCTGAATAACGATACATGCCCACAAAGGCCGCCATGTCGTAACGATCAAACTCACCATCAGGTGTGAAATTGAAATTGGGAGCGGTCCCGGTCACCGGACCGGTTTCCTTGACAAAATTCTCCCCTTCCCAGCTATTTACGAAATAGATCGCATCGCGAATATCCACAGTAGCATCACCGGAGAAATCGCCATGCAACGCCGGGGGTAATGTGATTTTATCCGATGGCCAGGAAAGTCCGTAACTTCCTTCCGGATTGCCACCATAGGCATAAACGCGGTATCGGAATGTTTCGGCAAAGCCAAAATTGATGGTATCGCGGACATTCCCGATTGAAACGGAATTTCCACCCAAAACCGGCGGGTCGTCATTTTGCCACCGTTCTGCCCACAGCCCGCTTGTGCCCGAACTCGTACTTGCCGGTGTAAGTGTCACCACATCACCATTCCTGGTTATGGATGCCAATTCTGGTTTGGCCGGGACCGTAATAGTGATCTCAACCGGTGACTCACCTCGCGAATTCAAAAATGTGGTAATAGCGTACTGCCAGGTTTGGTTCGTATCCACATCTGCATCGGTAAACGCCGTGGCGTTTGGCGGCGCGGTCCAGAGCAGTGTGCGACCAGATGAATTAACCCTATAAAGCTTATAGCCATCTTCAATTCTCGAACGATCCGACCAGGTGAGATGAATGGCGCTGCCATTCGCATTATAGCCTGCCCGGAAGGGTGCCGGGAGATACGGAAATTCCACAACATGCATGGTAACCGGCACTTCAACACTGGTATTGTTTTCGTCATTTCCATAAACGATAACCGACCCGGTGTAAACGCCCAGATCTGTGGATGTAAACTGCAGGATAATCATGGTTGAGTCATTCGGAGCAACCGTTCCGGAAGCTGGTGACACCGAGAGCCAATTGAGTGATTCCGTTGTACCAAAGGAAAGGTCCGCCAGACCACCGGGATTGTAAATCATGAGGGTGTCGGATTGGACATCATTTCCAACAATTTCCATATCTACGGTATCGGTTGCCGTCCGGGACAGCAGGAAGTTTGGATAATTCCGCACCGTTACATAGTTGGATTTAACCAGATTATAGGTATTCTGACCATCGCCCACCGTCAAACCGACGGTGTAATCACCCTCCTGGGTGTAAGTGTGTGTGGGATTCCTGACGCCCGATTGGTAACCATCGCCAAAATCCCAGGTCCAGGAACGGTTCGTGGTGTCCGCTTTAAAAATGCTCAAATCAGTAAAATGGACCGTGTGTGGATTGCCACCTTCGGGATCGTCCGCCATAAATGCCACGATGATGGTTGGAGTGACCGTAATGGGTCCGCCAGTGTAATGAGATTGCTGACTATTCGCATCCACTATGGTGAGCGAAACCTCGTAAGTGCCTTCATTGGTGTACGTGTGCGACGGGTTCTGTTGCGTTGATTGCGAACTATCACCAAAATCCCAATTCCACTGGGAGATTGAGTAATCCACACTCACCGAGTGATCCGTAAAATTCACCGTGAGCGGTGCGAGTCCTTCAGAGGGTGAATACTCGAAGAATGCTGAAAAGCGAACCACGCTGATCGTCACCGGAATTTGTGTGGTGGCTTCATTCATGTCGTTGGTGTTCAGTGTAAGCTGGCCGTAATAATTACCTTGATCCAGATCCTCCGCGTCAATCTGAATGGTTAACAGGACACTGTCACCCGGAGCAACATCGTCGGAAGAATGATCATCAACCAACAGCCAACTTTGGTTGGAGACAAAGTCATACGTCAGGGTCCCCGTGCCGGTATTTTTGAGCTGGCAATCCGTTTCCCAGGTTTGACCGATACCTACAACCACATTCCCCAGATTGGGAGCGGTCCAATCCAGTTCCGGCGGTGGGCCGGAAGATTCAGTAACGGTTAATTGCTGGTCAGCAGGAATTTGCGTATAGGTCTGAACCAATCCACCGGGCCACCGGACCTGCAAACTGTCGATGATTTCGGCATCCTGTAATCCAAAATGGGCAATGATGGAATTTTCACCAAAACCACCAACATCTGCTCCGATTTCCCGAATTTGCCAGCGGGCATTCACACCGTTGAGTTTTGCTTTTACCCTGACTTTTGCGTTCAAACCAAACGAATTGCTTTCAACACCCCGGAGCCGAATAGCGGCCCAGTGATTGGCGTTGCCATTATTACGATGCAGCGTATTGGCCTGGGAATAATTATAGTTGGGTGTAAAAACATCCATGGAACCATTTAAATCATAATCGCCCCAAACGGATTGGTAGGTTGAACTATTCTCGGGAAGCATGGGCAAAGATGTGTTTCGGGTAAATGTGCCGTCAGCGTCATTTTCAAAGAAATCCTGAGACTGGCTGATATTGGACACAGACAGATCCAGCCAGCCATCATTATTGACATCAACCCAACTGGCGGTATAGCTGTAAGAGTTGCCGGCCAGCGTTTCAGAATTGGTAATGGAGGTAAATGTGCCACCATCATTGCGATAGAGGAGGTTCGTGCTGCCGTAATTCGGGATATAAAGATCGAGATCCCCATCATTATCGTAGTCACCCCAAGCCTGACCATAACTGGTTGGATAATCGTTATTGATGGGTGATTCCGGTGCGACAAATGCCGTATCACCGACATTTACATACAGGAAGTTGCCACTACCCGCTGTCGTGTAAAAACAGTCCAGATCGCCATCCTGGTCAAAATCAATAAAATTAACCGATGTGTAACTGCGATAGGACTCGACCAGACTTATCCCCGTGACCTGTTCATAGGAATAATTGGCAGCATCAAGACAACGGAATAACAGGGGGTAACCACCATACGGGGCGACAATCAAATCTAAATCGCCATCTCTGTCGTAGTCAACCCAAGTGGCATCGTAAGCGTACATATAGGTGTTTGAAATGGCATCACCAGTATGGGTGCTGAAAGATCCGTCACCATTGTTGATGATCAATTTTGGATAGGAACTCATGTCCAAAATCAGGCAATCCTGATCGCCATCATTGTCAATATCGGCCCAGTGACCACTCCAGGTATTCCCCGTATGACTGTTAAAGGGAGCAGGACTGGCATTGTAAAACACAGCGTTATCGTTGCGAATCAGCCAATTGGTAGCATTTTGATAATTGGCCACAAAAATGTCATCATCACCATCGTTGTCATAGTCAACCCAGCTTGCACTAGTGCTGACTTTGAACAGCGAAGGGAGATCACCATTCTGTACTTTGGTAAAATAGGCGACTTCGACGGTGTGGGTGGTGTAGGCCGTAGTGCCATTTGCGTCCGTTATCGTGAGCCTGACAGTAAAGGTTCCTTCAGACTCGAAGGTGTGAACAGGATTTTGGCTTGTGCTCGTTTGACCGTCACCGAAATCCCAACTCCAGCCGACCACATTGGCGTCAACTCCCGTGGAGCTGTCAGTAAACTGAATAACCAAAGGCGGTGCACCAAAACTTCGGTCCATTGTGAATCCAGCGATGGGTGCGGCTGGTTCAGTCAGAGTAATCGTTTGATTAGCAGTAACCTGTGTCGCGATCTGGCGGGAACTATTGGGAAAAATGAAGATAACCGAATCTGCCCGTGTGGCAGTTCCCAAACCAAACCAGGCTTGAAGACCGCTACTACTGTTACCACCGGATTGACTGGTAACCTCTCGGGTTTGCCAGATGGATTGTCCGTTAATGGTCGCCTTCACCCGGACCCGTGAGCCGTCAGCAAAATTGTTTGATCGCAAGCCCTGACCTTTTACGACCAGCCAACTTTTCTCAGTTCCACTATGTTTGTACAGGAAATTCGCCGAACCGTAGTTCGCGACATAAAGATCAAGGTCACCATCGGCGTCATAATCGGCAAAAGCGCTTCCGTGGGAACTTCCGGCATCTGTTAGAATGCTGCCCATAATGACACCGGGCATCCCGCTCCGCAGGCGTGTGAAGGTGCCATCGTGGTTATTTTGGTAAATCGCATTCATGCCCGTATTGGCTACGAACAGGTCCAGCCAACCGTCAGAGTCAATGTCTCCCCAGGCAACACCGTAGCTTTCATCGGCATCGGTGACAATCCGGCCCGTGGTAATCTTGGTGAAGGAGCCATCGCCATCGTTGCGATACAGGAAATTTTTGGATTTCGTGGAATCAGCACCAGCATTGGCTACATACAAATCCAAATCACCGTCATTGTCATAGTCACCCCAGCCCTGCGCTCTGGAGTAGCCCCCTTCATTTACCAATACGCCGGAGGTAATCTTGGAAAATTTGATGGAATCGGCAGTTGAGATATTACGCCATAAGAAATTCGTCCAACTGGATTCGTTACCATTTGTGATAAAAATATCCAGCTTGCCGTCCGCATCATAATCAACCCAACGCACGCTGGTTGAGTAAGTATAGGCCGTGTTTAAATCGGCAATCGAGAGCCATTCGAAAGAGGATCCGCCAATATTTCGGAGCAGCACATCAGGCTGAGCATAATTCGCGAAAAAGAGATCGAGGAATCCATCATTATCAGCATCACCCCAGGCCAGGCCATTAGTGGTGGTTCTAAGGTTCGAAATATAATTCATGGTTGCGTATGAAAAATTCCCCTCACCGTCGTTCTGCGCCAAAGCATCGTTGGAACTGTTATAGCTGGTACCGATTACCAGATCAAGATCACCGTCAGAATCGTAGTCACCCCAGGTTGAACAGTAACTGTAATACAGGCTGTTTACCGGGGGGACATCGGTAACGGATGTAAACGAGCCGTCACCGTTATTCCGGTATAGGAAGTTTGGAGCACCGGAGGTTTCGTAATTGGTGACGAACAGGTCAAGGTCACCATCGTTGTCATAATCGGCCCAATTTGCACCGTACGAATTCCCCTGGTCTGTCCCAATAGCGCCCTCAGTGATGCGGGTGTAAACGGGATCCGGTGCATTCTCCCAAATGTCCAGGAGTTGGTTTCCCTCAACAGTGGTTGTGTCCCAAACCACGCCGCTGGGCCAGGAAATGCGAATCTGACTCACCAAATTGCCGTCCCCCAGCCCAAAATAGGCGAGATTGGGTGACTCACCGCTAGACCCGGTTTGCGAAGATATTTGGCGATACTGACGCACGGACTCACCATTAATGGTGGAAAGTATTTCGACTCGGGCACCCGTACCATCTCTGCTTGAGGCGGTACCATGAAGTCGAATAGTCAGCCAGCCGTTGCCCGAACCGTTATTTTTGTAAAGAAAATTATTTTCACCAGAATTGGCGATCGCCACATCCAGTGTTCCATTCAAATCATAATCCGCCCAAGCCATGCCATAGGAGTTGCCACCGTCGGTTATGATGGAGCCAATCTGTCCCGCCATCGCGCCACTTGCCCGGATAAATGAACCGTCACCCTGATTGATGTACAGGGCGTTGTTATTCAGATTTGCAACGAGTAAATCGAGATCACCATCTGAATCAAAATCCGCCCAACCACTACCCGTCGAATTAGCCTGATCGGTGACGATCGCACCGGTTGTAATCCGGGTGAAGGTGCCGTTTCCGGTGTTATGATAAAGTGCATTGCCAGTCGAAGCGTCATTGCCTACAAACAAATCGGGATAGCCGTCGTTATCATAATCGCCCCAACTGCAGGTTTGCGAGGTCTCAGTTGCGGTGACAATATCCCCAGTCGTGATACTTTGAAAACCACCCGCACCATTATTCCGATATAGTCTATTGGCCGAATTATTTTCGTTGGCGACAAACAAATCCAGATCACCGTCCAGGTCATAATCGCACCAACTTGCCGCACGTGAATAGGCATAATCCGAAGCCATTGCACCGGAAATTCCGCTGACAAAACTACCGCCACCCTGATTGATGTACAATTCATTGACGTGGTTGTTACTATTCGCGATGAAGAGGTCAAGATCGCCATCATTGTCAAAGTCACCCCAGGCAGCATTCCGGCTATAATAGGTGTACGTCGTTGGTGGAATTGAGACAACTGTTGAAAATGTGCCGTCACCATTATTGTGATACAGCAAATTGTTCTGTGCCGAGCGCGTCACATACAGATCAGGATAACCGTCATTATCATAATCACCCCAGGTGCCACTCTGGTGGTTTCCGGTGATCCCGACGACATCACCCGTGGTAATTTTACTGAAAGATCCATTCCCACTGTTGTGATACAATCCGTTGTAGTCAGCATAATTGGCGACAAACAGGTCCGGATAACCGTCCTGATCGTAATCACTCCAGGCCATCCCTAAAGAGGGAGCTGCCGATTCAACCACGGGATCATCCGTAATTTTTTCAAACTGGGGCAAGATTTCAGTTTCAATGATGTGCAGGCTTTGATCGGCGAATACACCGGTGGTGTCCCAGGTCTGGCCACTGGGCCAATTGATAGTCACGCCTGAAACAGACAGGGCATCACCCAGACCAAAATGAACCAATGGGCTGGATTGACTGCCATAGCCACCAGGATTGGTGTTGACATGGCGGGTTTGCGCGACTTGTTGGCCATTAATGGTCGCCGTCAAGGTCACCCTCGCACCGGTAGCCCGGCGATTGGACGAGCGACCTTCCAGACTGAGTGTCAGCCAATGGTTATCAACACTTCCGTTACCGACATACACAGCGGACGGCTCATTGTGATTCACCACCACCAGGTCTAGATCACCATCATCATCGTAATCAGAAAAACCACCACCAAAATTCGCTCCACCATCCGTTACAACCGAGCCGGATAACCGACCAAAGTTCGTTCCTGGTAAAACCTCATCAAAGGAGCCGTCACCCTGGTTGGAGAAGAGGCGGTTATTACCATCAGACTGGTAAACCATCAAGTCCAGATCACCGTCATTATCCACATCGCCCCATGATCCACCATACGAATTTCTGGTTTGGGTTACTATGGCACCAGACGTGACTTTGGTGAAGGTGTCATTGCCATCATTTCGATAGAGGTAATCGGCCAGGGAATTGGTGCCATCGTTATAGTTGGCGACAAACAGGTCCAGGTCACCATCATTGTCCATATCACCCCAGGCCGCTGAGATCGAATAGGCCGCATCATTAGCAATATCACCGGTGCTCACCCGCAAAAAACTGCCATCACCCGTATTCTTGTAAAGGGCATTGGTGCCATTATTGGCGACAAAAAGGTCCAGATCGCCATCGTTATCGTAATCACCCCAGGCACCACTGGAAGAATATTCCTGGTCAGTAACTACTGGCGTCCCTGTTGTCATTGAGGTAAAGGTGCCATCACCATTATTTCGATATAAATAGTTTACCTGGCTACTGGAATTGGCAACG
>MNWS01000024.1 GCA_001872685.1 Fidelibacterota bacterium CG1_02_48_14 | reverse complement strand
TCAGGGTTTTTCAGGGACGACTAACTCTCCGAATTTGGTAGTTTTTCGAATTTTCTCCCACGAATCATTCTACGCTTGCTCCTTAATCGGCGGTTTTATCCCTGCCGTTTTATTCGTGACATTCGCGGATAATTCTTTCCCCAAATTCCGTTGATTTTTCGGCACAGCGGGGCTTAACCTTGCACCATGCGAAAGCGAGTCCATTAATGTCCTTGAACGGGACCGTCATTCTGCCCGGCGATAAGTCGATTTCTCATCGGGCGCTCATGCTGGCTTGCCTGGCGGATGAACGCAGTACACTCCACAATGTCAACCGTGGCGCCGATGTGAAAAGTACGGCCAGTTTACTCAAGCGCTGCGGAATGGACATCGTCTGGAAAGATGATACCGTCCAGATTCAGGGTGCCGGACGCGAACCTTTTTTGCAGCCGCACCTGCCGCTGGATTGCGGGAATTCCGGCACAACGGCGCGTCTCAGCATGGGATTATTGGCTGGATTTCCCCTGCAGGTAACCTTTACTGGTGACGACTCACTCAGCCAGCGACCCATGAATCGCGTCATTCTCCCTCTACGACAGATGGGCGCGCGGATTGCCACACGGGATCAGGGATATTTACCGGTGATGCTTACCGGTGGCGAATTGTGGGGTATTCACTATGATTTGCAGATTCCCAGTGCTCAGGTAAAATCCGCCATCCTTTTAGCCGGGCTGAATGCCCAATCCGAAACCAGCATTACCTCTCCATTACCCAGTCGTGATCACACGGAACGCATGTTAAAAGCCCTGGGTGCGAAATTAAAAATCACCGACGACAGCATTGTGGTCTATCCGCTGAAAAAACCGTTGTCAGCACAGGATTTCACCATACCAGGCGATTTTTCATCCGGCGCATTTCTATTAACGGCGGCGGTGTTGGTACCGGGGTCGGAGGTCATTCTACAGGGCGTTTCACTGAATCCTACCCGCACCGGATTTCTGGATATTCTCAAAGCGATGGGCGCGAATGTCGTTGTTTCAAAGTCCGGCACTAAAATCGGCGAGCCGTTTGGTGACATTCAGATTCAGGCTGGCGCGTTACAGGCTACCACCGTCAATCCGGATCAAATCCCCAATATCATTGATGAACTACCGCTGGTTGCGCTGTTGGCAACGCAAGCTGAGGGAACAACCGTGGTGAGTGGCGCTGCCGAACTCCGGGTGAAGGAGTCCGACCGGATTGAGGCGATTGTAGCCAATTTGCGGAATTGGGGCGCACAGATCGAAGCCACACCGGATGGATTTATCATCACCGGACCCACTCGTTTAAACGGGGGTTTCGTGAAAACTCATCACGACCATCGGATTGCCATGATGATGAGTGTTGCTGGTCTGATTGCCAAACAACAACAACCGGTTCATCTGGATGATCCCGCCTGCATGGATATTTCTTTTCCAGGATTTCTTCGGGTGTTGGAAAAACTCCAAAATCCCTGAACAAATCCAATTGAAACAAGATTTTTATACGACGCCGGAACGGTTATTTTATCCTCCGTATTGATGAAAACGCGGCATGAAAAGAAGGAGCGATTGTGAAACTTGGAATAATTGGTGATCCCGTAAAACAGAGTGTGAGTCCATTTTTAATTGAATTACTCTTCGAAAAACTGGGCCAGGAAGTGGCTTACAAGAAATATGAAGTTTTGCAGGGCGATCTCCGGGAATGGTTAAGGGGACGCGCTGCCAAAGGGCTGGACGGATTTAATGTCACCATTCCCCATAAAACGGCGATCATTCCCTTTCTGGATGCCGTGAACGACCGGTCTGCACCGCTGAAGGCTGTGAATGTCGTTCGGAAACATGACGGCAAACTGGTTGGGTACAATACGGACTGGTATGGATTTGTAAAAGCGGTTCAGATGAACAGTGTTGATCTGAAAGATGCTAATGTGGTGATCCTGGGTGCTGGTGGCGCTGCCCGGGCGGTGGCATTCGGAGCAGCACGGATGGGCGCCAAGCGCATCACCATCGTTGCCCGGAAACTTCCCCACGGCGTGTTGGTTGTGAAAGACCTGAAAGCCGCCGTGGCACCGACCCTCATGGAAACCACGCCCTGGGATGTGAATGCGGTGGAGCCCATCGAACAGGCGTACATGATCGTGAACACCACGCCTATCGGGATGAAGCCGGACATTCGTCAGACACCATTAGACAAAGATCTGCTTGAAAATGCCAGCGTTGTAATGGATGTGGTGTACAATCCCATCAATACCAGACTCCTGGCGGATGCATTGATGTCTGACTGCCAGACGATTCCAGGGCTTGATATGCTGATGTACCAGGCGATGGCGGCGGTGGATGTGTGGCTGGGCGAGGAGCAGGACTGGAAAGCTGTTAACCTGGATGAAGTCCGGGAATTGACCCACAACAAGATTACCGGTTTTAAGCGAAAAGATCAGTAAAACCAACTTTCGTCGCGGACAAACAGATTAAACATTCCATAGGCAAGCGAAGATGGCACATGGGTATGTTCGTATTGATAATAATTCGTCTATCACACAAAGCCACGAATGCTCCGAAAACGCGCCGGGCTATTCGCGACGATCAAGATTAAACTGGAATTTCATTTCGCCCCGATGTTGACCCGCATTCGTCAGTTCCTGAAATCCATCCACAATTCGGCCACGCCGATAACCCTTCTCCATTTTTTCGCCATCATGCTCCTCATCTCATTCTGGCGTGGCGTGTGGGTCTGGCAACTGCGTGACCTGATTCCGGAGAATTCTACTGCGCTCATTTTTCAGGCTTTTGGGGTGGGACTGAGGTTGGATCTGGTTGTCTCCGCCCTGTTCACCCTGCCGTTGTTTATTATTGTTTTCATCCCCACCAGCTTGTCAATGAACTGGGGGAAATATTTTATCAAAACCTGGTCGATGATCTCCGGATTGGCGATTGGGATCAGCATGATCATAGACATTGAATTTTTCCGTGAATTCGATTCCCATATTAATCTCACCGTGACGCAATATCTTGGAACCGACGAATTATGGCAGTTTCTGTGGGCGACCTATCCAATGGTGCGCTATCTATTGCTGATGATCGGTGTAACGGGATTGTGGTGGTTTGGCTTTAACAGGATTTTCCGGAAAATTCATCTTCAGCCTTCCAATCCTCGGTGGCTGCCCATTCCAGCTTTTTTAATTCTGGCCATACTATTGGTCATTGCTGGTCGCGGCGGTCTTCAGGAACGACCCGTGAATTGGGGTAACGCGATTTTCAGTCAAAACCATTTTGCCAACCAGACGGCCTTGAACCCGCTTTATTTTTTTGGTCGCAGCATGGCGCAATTGTCGGATACGAAGAATTTGAAGGCGACGCTCAGTTATTTTCCAGCCGACACCGCCTGGACCATCACACAAGAATTGATCAGCAGTCCCGACGATATTTTCCCCAATCCCCAAAATCCACTACGTCGAAGGCATCAGCCACCTGAACACCCGCTCACAAAACCTCATATCGTTCTGGTTATTTTGGAAACCTTCCCCGGCGAGTACTGCGGTTACCTCAATCCGGTTTATGCAGACATTACACCGAATTTGGACGCTATTTCGAGAGACGGTATTACACTCCAGCGGATTTATGCCAATGGTCACCGAACCGCGCAAGGATTGGGAGCCATTCTCTGTTCCTGGCCGAACCTGCCCGGAACGCCCGTAATCTATCGCGTGGAAGCGCAGCGCAATATGCCAACTGCCGCATCGGTTTTGGGCGATGTTGGCTACGAGACGACATTTCTCTACGGTGGTGATGCAGATTTTGACAACATGGGGGGATTTTTCCTGGCCAATGGATATGACAGGATTTATGAGCAGGATGATTTTCCAGCCGACACACCGGCAACCATGTGGGGCGTGTACGATGAATACCTGTTCGACAAAACTCTGACAATTCTTGATACGGCTGAAACACCCCATTTCCTTACCGTGCTTACCGTTTCCAATCACCAACCCTGGTCGCTACCGGCGCACCGGGAGGCACAGATTCCACCCTATCGCAATCAGTCCCACCCCAATGCCGATATGCTGCGCACCATGCGTTATGTTGACACGACTATCGGTGAATTTCTTGATTCCGCCCGGCAACGCACCTGGTTTGACAGCACGCTGTTTGTTTTTGTCAGCGATCACGGTCGCACCCTCCATCAGGCTGAATTTCATGATCCGCGGAACCCGCGCATCGTAGGTCTTTTTTACGGACCCGCGTTCATTGATGAACCGCTGCAAATTGGCACCATCACCAGTCAGATAGACATTTTACCAACCCTGTTAGGGATCATTCATCTGGATGGGGAAGATACTTTCTGGGGACGAAATCGTCTCATGCCGGGACCGGGTTTTGCCGGAATGCTCCGGAACGAGCGGTTTGACTGGTACGCGGGTGATTATTTTTATGAAGAGGTTCTGGGTGACCAGTCGCGGTTGTATCGTTATAGCGATTCCTGGGATACCGGCATTGAAGATGTTACCCAATCAGAGTCCGTGCGGTATAAAAGCCTCCAGCGTGAAGCCCGGGCGTTTCTGCAATCCGCCTATTTTGGTTTCGGACAGCGCTTTTTTGATCCGACAAATTTGCAGGTAAAAGCCGATTGAAATCCTTGCATTACCAATCGTTTTATACAATGCTTAGACCATGTTAACCCGCCTGAAATTTCTTACCGCCGGTGAATCCCACGGTCCCGGACTCACCGGGATATTGGAGGGCTTGCCAGCCGGGATTTCCATTGATATTGCTGATCTTCGGAATGAACTGAAGCGTCGCCAAAAAGGGGTCGGTCGTGGTAAGCGGATGGCGATCGAGGATGAGCAGGTTGAGATTCGGGGCGGTGTGCGGTACGGGAAAACCCTGGGCTCACCCATCGCGCTCTGGCTACCGAATCGTGACTGGGATAATTGGCACTTCCAAATGTGTGTAGAAACCATCAGTAACCCCGCTAAGCCGGTGACCTTACCGCGACCGGGACATGCTGATTTCGCTGGTGCGTTGAAATATGGCACATCGGACATTCGCAATATTTTGGAGCGTGCGTCTGCCCGGGAAACGGCGATGCGGGTTGCTTTGGGATTTCTCGCCAAACAATTCCTGGCGGCATGCGGCATTAAGATCACCAGTTTTGTGAGTCAAATTGGTGGAATTATCGCGCCGGAGATTCAGTTCACAAACACAATGGACTTGCAGCATTTTGGTGAAATGGTTGATGCCTCGCCGGTTCGCTGTCCGGATCCCGAAGCTTCGGGGAAAATGTCTTCCTCCATCGAACGCGCTCAAAATGACGGTGACTCAATGGGAGGTCGGTTCGGAGTCGTGGCGACGGGTCTACCAGTTGGGCTCGGTAGTCATGTTCACTGGGATCGTAAACTTGACGCGAGACTGGCCGCCGCATTGATGTCCATTAATGCTGCAAAATCGGTGACTGTGGGTACTGCGGCAGCGAGTGAACAAGTGGGGACGACGTATCACGACGAGATCATTCCGGCGGAATCCGGGATCACTCGCACCACCAATCATGCCGGTGGTATTGAAGGTGGCATGTCAAATGGCATGCCGATTGTCTTGGAGGTTGCCATGAAACCGATTCCCACTCTGATCAAACCACTTCGGTCCGTGGATTTAATCTCCGGTGAAGCGGGATTAGCGCATAAAGAACGAACGGATAGTTGCGTCGTCCCGGCGGCTGGCGTGATCGGTGAGGCAATGGTAGCCTTGGTTTTAGCGGATGCGTTACTGGAAAAATTTGGTGGTGATTCGCTTGAGCAAACCCTGGGACATTTAGCAGTTTCCGGGCAATATTTGTATAACTTTAAACCCGGAACAGATCGGTCGCCGGAAGGACAGAGCGATTTGAAATTAAGTTGAGACATCTTGTGGAGTGAGCGTCATGCTAAGTGAAATAAAAAGGATTGTATGAGTTTTGAGCGAGGACATTATGTCGGCGGGTAGTGAAAAAAACATCTATCTGATTGGAATTTCCGGGAGTGGCAAGTCAACCGTGGGGGAGGCATTGGCATCCCAACTCGATTGGCAGTTCATTGATTTGGATGAGCGCATCGAATACATGACGCACCAGACCATTCGAAGGATATTCGAAGAAGAAGGCGAAGAGGCTTTTCGGATGTACGAGAAGGCGGCATTGATGAGTACGGAAAAATTGCGGAAAACCGTGGTCGCCTGTGGTGGCGGTATCATCCTGCTTCCGGAAATTCGCCAATGGCTGAAAAAACAGGCGACAGTCTGGCTGCAGGTGAGTTCGGACGAAGCGATTAGCCGGCTCGGTGCGGAAATCAAAGAGCGACCGCTGTTGGCTGCAGAAGGTAACCCGGAAACGACATTGAGAAATATTCTGGCTGAGCGGAAACCGTACTACACGGCAGCGGCTAAATATCAGGTCAAGACCGATAATGTCGACCCCATGGATGTGGCTTTTAATATTCAGATGGAAATGGGTTTCATCTCCGATTTTGATCCCTCCGGGTTTGATGATCTTTTTACCAAGGATGATGATGACGATGAGTTCTGAGACATTAACAGTCAAGCATTCAACCGGAAAATATCCCATCCTGGTAGAGCCCAAAAGTCTGGACGCCCTGGGTGAGCAATTTGAGCGACGCAGCCTGAAAAGCCCGGTGGGGATTGTCACGAACCGCCGGGTGAATGATCTTTACGGTGACCGCATTCGGGAGGGGTTGCGTGGAGCGGGTTTTGTTACCCGAACCGTATTAATGCCTGACGGCGAGCGATATAAAAATCTGGCGACGGTGGAGCAACTCATCAACGCGCTCTTGAAACAAAAAATGGAACGGAATGGGACCATTCTCGCTCTGGGTGGTGGTGTCACCGGCGATGTGACCGGATTTGTAGCCTCCATTTTGTTTCGTGGTGTGCGGTGGGTGCAGGTTCCCACGACATTGCTGGCTCAGGTTGACGCCAGTGTGGGCGGGAAAACCGGTGTGAATCACGAATTTGGAAAAAATATCATTGGTGCGTTTCACCAGCCGGAGTTGGTTGTGATTGATCCGGAAGTCAATCTGACCCTGGAAACCAGGGATCGTTTGTCCGGATACGCCGAGATGCTGAAAATGGCCTTCATTCTGGACCCCAGCTTTCTGGACGTGCTGATCAAATACCGAGACAAGATTATTGATGGTGATGATGTGAATATGCTGAGTCGCGCCATCAGTCGCAGCGTGGCCTTAAAAGCGCAGATTGTCACCGAAGATGAGCGCGAATCCAACCGGCGGCGGGTGTTGAATTTTGGACACACTTTCGCTCACGCGTTGGAAAAGGTTACTGAATACAAACGCTACCGACACGGGGAAGCGGTCCTGCTGGGAATGTATGCCGCGGGCTGGCTCTCCAATCAGGTGAGTGGACTTTCCAATGACAACTGGGAAATCATGCGCTCCATTCTCCGGGATGTACCCTTTGACCAGCAGGTGGATGATCTGGACGCTGCCAAGGTGGTGGCGGCCATGGAAGGGGATAAAAAAACCCGGCACGACCGGATTAATTATGTGCTGCTGAAACGATTTGGCGATGTAACCATCACCGACGCGGTTTCGCCCACCGCCGCTCAATTGGCAGTGCAGGCCATGAAGGTGGCGTTTTCAAATTCCGGCAACACCGATGATGAAAGTACTTCTGACGCTAATGTAAGCGCCACCGGGAAACTTTGATGTCAATGACTCCGGAATGGTCTGTGTGGGGCGCGGCGTTCCTCCAGTCGTTTGTCACACTCCTGGTAATTATGGATCCTTTTGGTGGACTGCCCATCTTCCTCACACTCACTAAAAATTTTGATCTGCCCCGAACCAGACATTCTGCCAACCGTGCCATCCGGGTATCCTTTATTCTGCTGGTAATTGTGGTGTTCGTGGGGACGGGCGTACTGGATTTTTTCGGGATTTCGCTTTTTAGTTTTCAGGTGGGTGGTGGATTGATTCTGCTTTTATTGGGATTGTTATATGTTCTGGATATTCAGGTTGGGTCTGCCAATGACTATAAGAGTGATATTATTATTCCCATGGCCACACCGCTTATTGCCGGACCGGGGGCTATCACGGCCGTGATTTTGTTGGTCAGTCAATTTGGATTTTGGATTCCCCTGGCAGCCACGCTGGTGAATCTTTTCCTTTTCTGGTTCGCCATGTACAACGCCCATTATATCACCCGGGCGATTGGGAAGCAGGGTATTGAGATTCTTTCCCGGATTATGGGGCTGTTACTGGTAGCCTTGGCGGTGGAAATGTTGCGAGGAGCGTGGCTGGGAGAGAGGTGAAGTGAAGTGAAGTAGTTGTTTTGGTACCTGTAAAACCCAACAAACCATTGGACTGAGGTCTGATTCAAAATATATTTCCGCGCTTTTGGAAAATTCGTCGGTCGATTGGCTCAGCTGGTTAGAGCGTCCGGTTCACATCCGGGAGGTCGCAGGTTCGAATCCTGCATCGACCACAGAACACAATAGAAGAGGCTCCTGCGGGAGCTAAGCGTGACGATTTAAAGGCGGTCCGTAAACCAAGTTCCTTGAGTTATAACACATTAAATAGATGATGTGTCCGCGAATCGCGGGCAGACATATATAGTATAAGAGATACAACATTAAGGAGGGCCTTATGGGGCGTGTCGTTCTTTTATTCCTGGTTGTAGTAAGTTTAGCTTTTAGCCAGCGCAGTTTTCGCGATGCGCAGCCGGAAGAAATTTGGGCTATTCTTGATAGTGATATCGCAGTAATGAGAACGCCTGAAACACAAACAAGTCGTGCAGCATTCGACCGCAATTTAGTTACGGTGATTGGAGCGAACACCCAGGTTGAAATCTTGGAAACAACCGGATGGCTCTCAGTTTGGCACAAAGTTAATATGCTTTCCAACAATCGGGTCACAGCAACAGGATGGATACTCACTGGGGTTGTAAAAAATGCAAAGCTGGTTTCTCGACCGGCGAATAGCACTACTCAAAGTAATTGGGGTAGTATCCGGTACCCTCACTCTGCTGTCAATGTCAGAGCTTTTCGAAATTCGTCATCTAAAATTGTCGCTCATTTGAAAACTAATCAGAAGGTGAAAGTCGATTTTATGGATAAAGATTGGTGGGCGGTATTCGATCCAGATGAAGGTGTTCGTTCAGAATCAAAGGCAATCGGATTCGTTTATGCTTCGCTCCTTTTCCCAGATAAAATCGACCAACTCAAAAAA
>MNWS01000023.1:1145-9304 GCA_001872685.1 Fidelibacterota bacterium CG1_02_48_14 | reverse complement strand
TTTCCGAGGAGAGTGCCTGTCTGGCGATAATGAGACCGGAAAGATTGTTATCTTCACCAATGATGGGTGTGAATACCGTATCCAGGTGATACCCCTCTGAATGGATCAGGATGTAATGATCAGGGTTAATCAGACTGCGAACAAAATCATGACCGGCTTGATTCGAACGCGATAAACCGCCGAAATAGTAGCGACCTTCCCGGGTTTCTACATAAGCAACATCCCCACCCTCAAGACGCGCTTCCATCGGGAGTGTGATGACCGTTTTCTTGAATTTCTGTTCGATCAGGCGCGAATGGTAGTCACCCTCATGTTCCCGGGCAAGAACCGTGAATCGAGCCTTGATCCACAGATCCTTATACATCAGTCCGGCATCCCGAACAAAAACGGCATCGTGATAGAGACTTTCCGGCAGATTGAGCTCAGCCGGGAATGGAACGATGTGCAAATGGTATCCGGCTAATAATAGCGTATCAATAAAATTCAACCATTCACGACGCAGCACTTCCTGGTCCGGGACGATGTGGTTCTGATTGGCGTAAAAGGTTGCGTAATTGAGACTCTCCACCGATTCTCCCTGATGCACGGGATAGCCATTGTACCAGACGCCTTTAACATCCTGCGTAACCGGTGGTAAACCGATGACAATAATTTCATTACAAATTTGATCAACATTCAATGCGAGTACCCTCTTTCAATTTCATATGCCCTTGAAGTGTTAACCTGTCTCGTTCTTCACTTGATAAATTGTTGGTAATCATCATTTACTAAACTGAGGCAGCACGATATTCAACTTCATCCTCATGCCTTCAAAATAAACGATCTCGCTCCAAAACACAGGAATACTTAGGAACATAGCGCATTTTAAACACCAACCAAATTCCGGACAGAATAGGATAAGCTTGCTTCGGTTGATCTCTTGTTTATTTGAGGACGATGAACGGCTATATTGGAACGCTTCTCCAAAAGAATTGCGGTCATCCCGGGGGGGGTGGGTTAAATCTTAGGGAAATGGGGATGAAGCAGTGACACGAATCGAACAACAATCCAGCTCGTCTATTTTTCCTTCAGGGGGGGTACTCATCCGACTCATTAAAAAATATTGCCAGGTGACCGATAATATCATTAGCAGTGAAAATTTCTGCGAAGAGAGAATCATCAGCAGGATCAGGGTGGTAAACCCTTGATTATCAAAGGTATCACATGGATTCACCTGGGATGGCATGACGAAGTATTTTTTTTAGTGGGGATCAGGCCGTGAACGACAAAAAGAAGAACGATCAGAATTCCTCTCAATCGGGAAAAAATGCTTCCCCAATAAAACCGACGAATCAGCCTGGCAATTCAAATACTGAAGACAAACAACTTTTCCGTACGCTGGTAGAAAACTCCCCGGACTACATCGCCCGGTATGACCGGAATTTTCGGCGGATTTATGTCAATGCCGCCATGCAACAATTATTTAAAAACATCCAATCTAACATCCTGGGGGAAACACCGGTTGAACAATCCCCACTCCATGCACCCAAGGTGTATATCGATAACCTGAAACAGGTATTTGACAGCGGGGTTGAGTGTTCTGCTGAAATGGCTTTTCAAACCGCGAACGGAGAAATGCACTGGGGTCACATTCGTTTTGTTCCGGAATTTGATCAAAACGAGCAGGTAGTTACCGTTCTGACCGTGGGGCGAGACATTAATGAGCTCAGGGTTAACGAACAAAACTTCCAGATGTTAGCAGATAACTTCCCGGATTTCGTAGCCCGTTTTAACCGGAAAATCAGGTTTACCTATGCCAACCAAGCTCTGGTAAACATATTGGGTAAGCCTCCGGGTGAGATTGTGGGAAAAGCTTTGATGGAGCTCCGGGATTTAGTCGGCTCCACCCGGGTAAAACGCCTCACTCAACTGATCGGCAGCGTTTTTAAAGATGGAAAACAACTGGAGATTGAGACCCATTGGGATACCCCGACTGGTGATCGTTTTTTTGACATTCGATTCATCCCGGAAGCAGACGCCACAACAAAAATTACCAGCGTGATGAGCATTGCACGGGAAATTACTGACCAGAAGCGGAGTGAGGCTGTCAATGCCACACGGTTGCATCTACTCCAATTTGCCGAATCCCACAACCTTATTGATCTGCTGGAAGAGACCCTGAATGAAACCGAAAAATTGACCAGTAGTTCGCTGGGATTTTATCATTTTGTGGACGAAGATAAAAAATCACTGACGCTGCAGAATTGGTCAACTCGTACACAATCAGCACTTAGCAGTAGCCAGGGTAATAGCTTGCTACCCGGGGGTAAAGAAGTCTCAACCTGGCTTGATCGGATTCGTAGACAAAAAGCGATCATTCACAATTCCGATCTATCGGTTAACCACTTCAACGGGTTCCCCAAAGGTTTCAAAGATGTCACTCGGGAGTTGGTTATACCGGTTATCAAGGGGAAGAAAATACAGGCTGTATTCGGTGTCGGGAATAAGCCCAGCGACTATGATTCCAAGGACTCACAGATAATCCAGGTTCTTGCAGATCTGGTTGGGGAAATAGCCGAACGCAAAATGGCGGAAATCGCTCTCCGGGAGAGTGAAGAAAAATTTCGTAGCGTTTTCTGTACCGTTGAAGAGGCTCTGACACTTAACGAATTGATTTACAATGATCGGGGTGAAATCGTCGATTATCGAATCCTGGAGGTTAACCCGGCATTCGAAAAGGATACGGGATTCAAGCGCGACCTTGTTGTGGGCAAAACAGCCACCGAGCTGTATGGTTTGACCTCGGAATACATTAACGCTTTTTGGAATGCCTCGCGTCAGAACGCCCCCAACAACCTTACGGAGATGCACATTGAGAGTATCGATGTCTGGAAACACATTAATGCATCAAGACCCATTGATGGCAAATTTGTCATCTCCTATTTCGACATCACGGAGCACAAACGAGCCGAAGAAAAACTAAAACGCCTGAACCGGGAATTGCGTGCCATCAGCGATTGTAATCAGACCCTGATGCGCGCCGAGGACGAGTCCACGCTTTTGAAAGAAGTCTGCAAAATCATTTGTGAGGAAGCCGGGTATCGGCTGGCATGGGTTGGATTTGCTGAGCACGACAAAGAAAAGACCATTCGCCCGGTCGCCTGGGCGGATCAGGATAGCGATTATGTTGCCCAGGCAAAACTTTCCTGGGATGAAAATCAAAAACATGGTCAAGGCCCGGCGGGCGAGGTCATCCGCACAGGGAAATCAGTTCAGGTCCAGGATTTTAAGACCGATCAACGCATGGAACCCTGGCGGGAGGCTGCACTACAAAGGGGCTATCGTTCCGGAATTGCTCTCCCATTAAAGGATGACCTGGCGAATGTATTCGGTGCACTTTTGATTTATTCCGCCGATGTCAATGCCATCACGCCGGAAGAATCCAGACTCATGGAGGAATTGGCAAACGATCTGGCGTTTGGAATTACTGCAATTCGGACACGGGATCGAAAAAAAATAGCCGAGATCGCACTCCGCAATCGCGAGGAATTCATTTCTTCAATCGTCGAAAATATCCCTGACATGATTTTTATCAAGGATGCCAAAGATTTAAAATTCGTGCGAGTTAATAAGGCTGCAGAACAACTTTTGGGATTGAAGCGGTCCGACTTGATCGGTAAGTCAGACTTCGATTTCTTTACCAAAGAACAGGCAGAATTCTTTACCAAAAATGACAGAAAAGTTCTGGGTCAGGGTATAAAACTGGACATTGAAGCAGAGCCGATCAAAACCAGTCGGGGGGAACGCCTGCTGCACACCAAAAAAATTCCGATCCCTGATGAAAACGGGAATCCCGCCTACGTTTTGGGTATTTCTGAGGATATTACTGAGCACAAAGCGTTGGAAGCGCAACTCATCACCCGGGCACGGGAATTTCGAACACTGGTTGAAAATATTCCCGATTTCATTGTACGGTACAACAAGGACCTGGTGCGGACTTTCGTGAATTCCGCCTGGGAAAAGGCCAGCGGACTTACCGAAAAACAGGTCGTAAATGTCTCTATTGACAAGATTCCGGGTGTCAAGCAACCCGTCATTGCGGAGTATGAGGAGAAACTTCGATCGGTCCTTAGAACCGGCGAGAGTCAAACGATTGAATTCGAATGGACCAACGCCCATGGTGATGCCCTTAATCTGGAGTACACAATTGTACCCGAATATGATCAGACCGGCGCTATCAAGGGTGTGTTAGCAGTGGGGCACGACCTGACACACCGCAAACAAATTGAAGCCGCCCTGACTAAATCCCAGGCTGAGCTGGAGACACTTTTTGGCGCGATGACGGATGTCATTTTTGTAGGCGATTCCGAAGGTCGCTACCTTGAAATTCCTGAGACGAATCCCTCTTTATTGTATAAGCCATCCCAGGATTTGATAGGGAAAACGCTGCATGAAGTATTTCCCAAGGAGCAGGCTGATTTCTTTCTAAGCCATATCACCGAAGCTCTGGAAACAAATAAATCGGTTAATTTTGAGTATTGTCTGCAGATTCGGGAAGAGGAAATTTGGTTCAATGCGTCGATCAGTCCCATGATCGACAATAAAATCCTCATGGTGGCTCGCGACATTTCCCGACATAAGGAGGCAGAAACCGAGCGACTGGCCAGGTTGCACTTTTTCAGAAGCATGGACCGCATCAATCGGGCTATTCAGGGTGTGGATAACCTTGAAGGGATGATGTCTGATGTCCTTGATACCATGCTGACGATTTTTAAATGCGACCGCGCCAGATTGATCAATCCATGCGACCCGGATTCCACTACCTGGACGGTTGCAATGGAACGAAGCCAGCCCGATTTTCCCTGTGTCGTACCCAAAAATGTTGCCTTAGCGCTGGAACCGGCAGATGCCGAATTGTTTGGCCTTTTGAGGAATGCCTCAGGTCCCGTACAACTGCATCCCACGTCTGATCATCCCATTGGGGAGGCGATAGCGCAGCGGTGTCAGGTAAAATCCATGATTGCATCGGCAGTTTACCCAAAAATTGGGAAACCCTGGGCGATTGGGCTTGACCAGTGCTCTCATCCACGCATCTGGACTGAACATGAGGAAAGGCTTGTTCAGGCTATTGCTGAACGAGTTGGCGATGCCATCACCAGTTTGTTGTCCATACGTGAACTGAGAGCAAGTGAAGAACGCTACCGCCTGATCGCCGAGAATACTGCTGATGTAATTCACATTCTGAGTTTGGATCTGAAATCAAAATATGTCAGCCCTTCGGTTAAAAATAATTTCGGGTATTCCGTCCAGGAAGCCCTGGGTAAGAAACTGGAGGAATTACTCCCTCCTGACTCCGTTAAAAAAGTGCATGAGATCCTGGCTTACCAATTGTCATTGGAGCAAGACAAATCGGTGGATCCGAACCGGTCTGTATTGATCGAACTGGAAGAGTACCACAAAGATGGTCGCATAATTCCGGTGGAATTGTCAGCTTCATTTTTGCGGGATGACCACCAACAGCCCTTGAGTATCCTTACGGTCATTCGAAACATCACCAAACGCAAACAAGCTCAAATGGAGCTCGTGGAGAGCGAACAAAAATTCCGGTCACTCGCGGAAAGTATCCCGGACAATATTATTCGTCATGACTTGAACAAGAGCATTGTGTACTTCAATAAAAATATGATCAATGCAACGGATGTGGATCTCAGCACCGAGATTGGCCGGGGCGTGAGTAAAAAAATCATGGCGACTTCACCACCAGGATATTTGGAAAAACTAGACCGGGTCATCCAATTCGGTACTCAGGAAGAGCTCGAGATTCAAGTTAGAAATCAGGCTGGTGAAATGCGGATGCATAATATCCGCTTTGTCCCGGAGCGCGATGGGAATGGTAAGATAATCGGCGTTATTGCGGTAGGCCGGGACATCACCGAGATCAAGCAGGTACAGGAATCATTGCGTAAACTCTTCCATGCTGTTGAGCAAAGTCCGGTCTCCATTATGATCGCGAATACCGAAGCAAAAATAGAATATGTCAATCCCCAATTCACCCTTGTTACCGGATATACCAGCGAAGAAGCGCTGGGCAGAAATCCCCGGTTTCTTAAATCGGGTAATTTGCCGCCGGAATTTTATACCAACATGTGGGATACCATCAGCGGCGGCAAAATCTGGCACGGTGAATTTCACAATCGGAAAAAAAATGGAACATTCTATTTTGAATCAGCTTCCATTTCCCCCGTCTTTGATGATGATGGCTCAATCACCCATTACATTGCCATAAAAGAGGACATTACGACCCATAAAATGCTTGAACAACAATTGCGTCAAGCACAAAAAATGGAAGCGATTGGTCAATTAGCCGGTGGTGTGGCTCATGATTTTAACAATATGTTGGGTGTCATCATTGGGTATTCCGAGCTGGGACTCAGAAAGGTGGATCAATCCCAGGCGATCTATAGCGACCTTACGGAAATATTTAAAGCAGCGAATCGTTCGGCTGATCTGACCCGGCAATTGCTCACCTTTGCCAGGAAGCAAACGGTCGTTCCCAAGGTCATTAATCTGAATGAAACCATTAATGGTATGCTGAAAATGTTGCAGCGGTTGTTAACCGAACGGATCACCCTGCACTGGAAACCGGGAGTGAATTTGTGGAAAATAAAAATGGATCCCACTCAGGTTGACCAGGTGTTGGCAAACCTGTGCGTGAATGGGCGTGATGCAATCGACGGCATTGGTGAAATCGTCATCGGGACCAGCAATCAAACATTGAATGATGCCTATTGTGCTTTAAATCCGGAGCTGCTACCCGGTAACTATGTCCTTCTCACGGTGAGCGATAATGGCGCCGGTATGGATGAAGCGACCCGCGACCGGATTTTCGAACCATTTTTCACCACAAAAGAGACCGGCAAGGGCACCGGATTAGGTCTTGCCACGATCTACGGCATCATCAAGCAGAACGATGCCTACATCAATGTCGAGAGTAAACCAGGTGTAGGATCAACTTTCAATGTATACCTGCCGGCGGTTATGGATGATCGTGAAACCACCAATCCCGGGGTGGATGCCACCCAGTATGACCACCTTGGTGATAAGACAGTTCTGGTGGTTGAGGATGAACTATCCATTCTACGACTAACTCAGGAAATACTGGAAAATCTTGGCTATCGGGTATTGACTGCGAATTCCCCAAAACAGGCATTGTCAATCGCGAAGGAACATAACCATATCGACATTCTGATTACCGATGTGATCATGCCGGAGATGGATGGCCGATCCCTGGCAGGCATTCTAAAGGAATTTTTTCCTGAACTTAAATGTCTGTTTATGTCCGGGTATTCCGGAGAAATCATCTCTCCCAGTGAAGCCACGAATGAGGAAATCCATTTCATCCAAAAGCCTTTTTCCCTGAGAGATTTGAAATCGGCTTTAAATGAACTTGATCAAGGGTAAGGCCATTCTGCAGCCCGCCCGAAATTTTATAGTGGTAATCCCCTGCCGTAACAACAAGGATTAACTATTTTCCTTTTCGTTTCGGAATATAAATATCCGTGACAGTGCCGGTGAATACCTCCGCAGCGTTCATTATGGTTTCAGACAAAGTCGGATGCGGATGAATGGTCAAACCAATGTCTTCCGCGTCTGCACCCATCTCAATAGCCAAAACACCTTCAGAAATCAAATCACCGGCGCCCGGCCCCACAATCCCAATTCCGAGAATTCGGTGCGTTTCAGGGTCAAACAACAGCTTCGTAAACCCTTCATCCCGGCCTAATGCCAATGCCCGACCGCTGGCCGCCCAGGGAAACTGACTTTTTTCAAAGGGAATGTTTTTAGCCTGGGCTTCGGTTTCGGTCAATCCTGCCCAGGCAATTTCAGGATCGGTGAAAATGACCGCCGGGATGGCTTGCGCATCAAACTTGGCTGGCAGCCCGGCAATAACTTCTGCTGCGACTTTGGCCTCGTATGACGCTTTGTGAGCCAACATGGGCTCACCGGCAACATCACCAATTGCGAATATATGTTCGTCCGTTGTCCGTTGATATTCATTCACCTCGATGAATCCACGGTCAGTGACACTCACATGCGTATTTTCGAGACCCAAATTCTCAGAATTGGGTTTGCGACCAACCGCCACCAGGACTTTATCAAAAACAGCCGGCTCGACCTTC
>MNWS01000023.1:110-1095 GCA_001872685.1 Fidelibacterota bacterium CG1_02_48_14 | reverse complement strand
AGAAACTTTGGTCTTGAGCCAGATATTTTCGAAGCGGGTCTTCAACCTTTTTGCCAGAGGTCGTACCAAATCGGCATCAGCGCCGGGTAGCAGATTGTCTAAAAATTCAACCACGGAAACTTTCGACCCCAGGGCGTGGTAAACGGTCCCCATCTCCAAACCGATATACCCGGCTCCAACGACCAAAAGTCGTTCAGGAACATCCGCCAGGTCCAATGCCCCTGTTGAATTGAGCAAACGCTTGTCATCCACCGGAAAGGATGGAATGGAAGCCGGACGGGATCCGCTGGCAATAATGGCGGATTGAAACTCGACCACCACCGGACCTTCCGGGGTGGTAACCTCCAGCTCAGTAGAGCTGATAAATTTACCCGTTCCGGTAATGACATTAATTTTGCGTGCTTTGGCCATCTGACCAATCCCACGGGTCAGACGTGTTACCACACCATTTTTCCAGGACCGGATTTTCTCGATGTCTAATGCGGGTTTCGGGAAGGTAATTCCAAAATCTGCCACTTCCCGGGACTCCTCCAATACCTTGGCCAGGTGTAAAAGTGCTTTGGACGGAATACAACCGCGGTTTAAGCAAACGCCTCCCAGGCTCGTGTCCTTATCCACCAAAACCACCTGTTTTTCAAGATCGGCAGCCCGAAATGCGGCGGTATATCCACCGGGACCTGCACCTAAAACCAATACATCAGTTTTTATTTTTTTACTCATATTGACATCCTTTTTTTAAGTCCGGAACACTGCCTGTCGCCCTGAGCGCGGTCCGAGCTTGGTGAGGACGGGTCGGAGGGCAGGCAAAAAAATTACTCAAGAAATTCAATCATCTCTACGTAAAAGGGTTCGTTTGAATACAGTTCCCACATTTTATTTGGTCCTGCTCTAACCCTATAACAACAACTGTCGAATGTCGGACAACATACCGCCCACAAATTGGGTGAAGCGCACACCGGCAGCGCCATCGATCACCCGATGATCG
>MNWS01000023.1:0-104 GCA_001872685.1 Fidelibacterota bacterium CG1_02_48_14 | reverse complement strand
AGCGAGAATGGCAGAATTAATCGTGGTACGAATTCACCATTTTCCTGATATACCGGCTTCATTGCCGCCCGGGAGACACCCAGAATTCCAACCTCCGGGGTATT
>MNWS01000206.1:9357-9667 GCA_001872685.1 Fidelibacterota bacterium CG1_02_48_14 | reverse complement strand
CCGGTCATATTGGGCTTTCTATTGTGGCTACTGACGTCGGTGGCGGATTTTCCATTGGATTGGGCGGATTAGGGTATGCCATGGGGCTCTCCGGCAGTTGGCTCTTATTTACAGGGTTGATTGGAGCCTGGTTATCGGCGATTTTTATCATTCCCAAGATCAAACGGCTGGACGTGAAGCACGGCATGATGACCTATCCGGATTTTCTTCGGTTCCGGTACAACAACCGTGTGGCACTTGTCGCAGCTGTCATTTCCGGGATCGGTTATCTTGGATTTACGAGTGGACAGATCCTGGCTGGTGCGAAATT
>MNWS01000206.1:0-9349 GCA_001872685.1 Fidelibacterota bacterium CG1_02_48_14 | reverse complement strand
CGCGCCATTCGGCATGTCTGACATTCAATTTTCGCTCTATGTTATCGGGGTTATCATTATTGGGTATACGGTTTTGGGTGGCCTCAAAGCCGTCATCTATACGGACACCATTCAGTGGATCGTCCTGTTATCCGGTCTAGCCTTTTTTGGATTACCCTTCGCCTTGCACGAAGTCGGCGGGTTAAGCGGGTTCAAAGCAGCTTTGCCGGACCACTTCTTTAGCTTGACCAATATCAGCTTTATCCAATTGTTTAATTGGTTCATCACCATTGTGCCGATCTGGCTGGTAGCAATGACGCTTTACCAACGGATGTTTGCCAGCCGGAATGTCAAGGAGGCGAAGCGGGCCTGGTATATTGCCGGCGTTTTTGAATATCCAATCATGGCTTTCATTGGTGTGATTCTGGGAATGTTTGCCCGGGTCGTCGTCCCGGGTGTGGAGCCTGAAATGGGCGTTCCTATGTTGCTGAAAAATGTCCTGCCGGTTGGCCTCACAGGCATTATTGTAGCCAGCTATTTTTCCGCGATCATGTCTACTGCGGACAGTTGCGTGATTGCCTCCTCCGGGAATTTCGTGAACGACCTGATGGAACGCAGCTTCCTGAAACACGCAAGCGAGAAGCGTGTGATGCGCTGGTCCATGATCATGACACTTATTGTCGGGGCAATTTCGATCATCATCGCGGGTCAATTCAAAACCGTCCTGGACGCCATTCTGTACGCCTATGCGTTTATGGTATCCGGATTGTTCATCCCGACACTGGGAGCCTATTTTTGGGAAAAAGGAACCTCTCATGGTGCTTTCTGGGGTATGATTCTGGGTGGCGGAACCACCTTAATTTTGCTCGTCGCTGATGTGGAAATGCCATTGGGGCTGGATGCAACATTCTACGGCATCGTTATCAGCGCGGTGGTGTTCTACACGCTTTCTATCATGACTCCCAATGGTCCTGTTAATGAAGCCCCGGAGGTCCTGGATGCCCGATAGCATCGACACGTTGCGACATTCAAAAATTCAGCACGGTGCCGAGAATGATCGGATCTATCTGATGCATCTCGATCCCCGCGCTTTGCCAGAAATCCTGAGTGACCTTGACTTGCTGGCAGAAAAAAACCGTTATGGGAAAATTTTCGCGAAAGTCCCGGACCCATTCACGCGGGAGTTTCAAACCCAAGGTTATCGCATCGAGGCGCGGGTACCGGGTTTTTTCAAGGGGGAAACCCCAGCGGCATTTCTGGCGAAATATTTTAAAACCGAGCGCCAATTAGAACCAAAAGCTGACTTGGCGGAACAGGTTCTGGCTGCTGCCAGGTTGAAAGCAGATTCTGCCGATGTGAACAAGGTTCCGTTCAATTTCCGATTGGCTGAGGTGAACGATGCCATGGAGATTGCTGATGTGTACCGGGAAGTTTTTAAAACCTACCCATTTCCCATTCACAACCCCCGATACATCGCGAAAACCATGCAGGAAAATTTCCTCTACTTTACCCTCTGGGAAAATGAGTCCCTTGTGGCAGTGGCATCCTGCGAGATGGACTATTCCGAGAAAAATGTAGAAATGACCGACTTTGCTACGCGCCCCAAATACCGCGGACAGGGAACGGCCGTATACTTACTGGAGCGAATGGACCAGATGATGCCGCAGCACGGAATGAAAACCGCATTTACCATTGCCCGGTCCTATTCGTTCGGCATGAATATCACCTTCGCCAAACTGGGCTACGAATATGGTGGGACATTGACCCAAAACACCAATATCGCCGGTTCTCTGGAAAGCATGAATGTCTGGTACAAACCGTTACCGGATCTGGTTTCGTCTCTGGGCAGGGATGTGATAACCAAAACCCAACTTAATCTGAGCTACACATAAAGGAGATATATGATATGAGTGCGGAAATTCAGGCAGCCATGCCACACAGTATAGCGGAGGAGCTGGAAAAGCCATTAACCGTCGGAGATTTACCCGACAAGGTGGCCTCGGTTCCTGAGATGCAGGATCTGGCTGATATTCCAATCCCAGATTCCCTCAAGGACCCGGTGGAGGAGACCGAGCTTGTACACCGGGAATTTGAACATGATGCATTCTGGAAGAAAATCCCGGCTTTTCGTAATGTGAGTCGTGAAGAGTTCATGGATTACAAATTCCAAAACCGGAACAGCGTAACGAAAATCAAAGATTTGCAGGAAATGCTCCGGGATCTGGCAAGGCCAGAGTTCATCAGTGATATTGGTGAGGGCATGGCGTCAGCGCCGATGAATATGCGCCTGTCACCTTATGTCGTGTCCCTTATTGACTGGAAAAACCCTTATACAGACCCATTGCGTCGGCAATTTGTGCCCGTCGCATCATCCCGGCTGAAAGACCATCCCAAATTATCGTTGGACTCACTGCACGAGCAGGATGACTCTCCCACACCCGGACTGGTGCATCGTTACGTCGACAAAGCTCTGTTCCTGCCACTGGATGTCTGCCCGGTTTACTGTCGTTTTTGCACGCGCAGTTATGCCATTGGTACTGACACGGACTCTGTGGAAAAGGTCAATTACAAATCCAATCCCGAATATTGGAACAAGGCATTTGCTTACCTGGCTTCGCGTCCCGAAGTGGAAGATGTGGTTGTTTCTGGTGGCGATACCTATATGCTTTCAGCGCAGCGTCTTGAGGATATTGGCGATACACTCCTGTCTATTCCGCATATCCGTCGGATTCGCTTTGCCACCAAAGGTCCGGCGATTATGCCCATGAAAATCCTGACGGATCACGAGTGGACCGATGCGTTGATCACTACCGTTTCCAAAGGTCGGAAAATGGGGAAGGAGGTGGTGGTTCACACCCATTTCAACACGGTAAATGAGATTACGGATATTTCCCGCGAAGCGATGAATTATCTGTTCAAGCGTGGCGTTCGCGTCCGTAATCAGAGTGTTTTGATCCGTGGCGTTAATGATTCGGCAGAGGAGATGATAAATCTGGTGAAGCAGCTCTCTTACATGAATGTCCAACCCTATTATGTCTATCAACACGATATGGTGCAGGGTGTTGAAGAACTCCGAACACGCATTGCAGACACGGTGGAAATTGAACGCCATGTCCGGGGTGCAACTGCTGGTTTTAACACACCAACTTTTGTCACGGATGTCCCGGGCGGCGGCGGTAAGCGTGATGTCCACAGTTATGATTTTTACGACGAGGTGACTGGAATTAGCGTCTATCGCAGTCCCAGTGTGGACGAGGAGAAGGTCTACCTTTATTTCGATCCCATCGACTTGTTACCAGCGAATGGTCAAGCGCGCTGGGCTGACCCCAAAGAGCATGACATTATGGTTAATGAGGCAATTGTGGCGGCCGGCTTGACCGATTTGCAATTGGCGGTGGACTGAATAATTCCCTAAGCCACTTTTCCATGACAACCCTTGGAAAATAATCGGTATCTTTCTGTTGAACGTGGAATGATTAGACCCGGATCGTAAGACATCCATGACCGATACTTCGCGGTCGCAATGGTTTCAATTGTCCACTAATGACCTATAAAAACAATAAGATATGGTTCGGTAATTGCAGGTGATTAGTCCGGGGGACACCAGATGAATGTTTAGGGAAAATCACCATAACACATCCTTTCCAGATATAATTCCATCTGGCAGACGTGAATGGGGCAACGGGGAAACCTTCTCTGACTAGAATTTAAAAACAGGAACTCCTCACAGGAGAATCTGTCCATGATCGGTTCGACACTGGGCACACGCCGACAACTGCAAGGCATCCTGTTTCTCCTGGTTATCCACAGCACAGCGACAGGGTTTGGATTATTCCTGCTACCGGAAAAATGGTTTCAATTTTTGGGGTTGGAAGTTGGACTCCAGCGATTTTTTGTTAGCCAGGGCGGTGTGTTTCATCTACTCATGGCGGGTGCCTACCTGGCAGGTATGCTCCATCCGCGCCGGTTTGTCGTGCTTGTAAAATACGCCATCGTGGTGAAAGTTTGTGCGGCCGTTTTTCTCATCTTCTACTTCCTGTTCGTTCATGGCGTTGTTTTTATCCTGCTTAATGGTGTAATTGATGCCTGCCTCGGCTGGCTGGTGTGGATCGGTTTACGTCAGTTTTTAAACGAAAACGATCATGACTAGTCACGCACTACCTGGAATTGTTGTGACGGGAGCCTCCGGATTCATCGGGCGTAATGTCGTGGCGTCGCTCTGTGAAAATTTCCATGTTTATGCCCTGGCGCGCAGACCACAGCAGGAGGTAGGGGTCAGTCGTCATCAGAATATCGAATGGATCCTGGTAGATATTGCCGATGCTGCCCGTTTGGGACACATGTTCCGGGAAATTCTGGCACAAGGAGGTGCGGACTATGTCATTCACCTGGCCGGATATTACGATTTCAGTTATGATGATCATCCTGAATACGAGCGAACCAATGTTCACGGGACTGAAAATGTTCTCAACGCCAGCCGGGTGCTCCATCCCCAGCGTTTTATTTTTGCATCGTCACTCGTCGTGTCAGCGTTTCCGCAAAACGGTCAGGTTCTGACCGAAAAAAGTTCACCCGATGCCGGTTTTCCCTACGCCCGAAGCAAACGGGAAGGCGAAGTGTTGTGCCGGAAATATTCGGAGTATTTTCCCATTTCAATTGTCCGGTTTGCAGCAGTTTTCAGTGATTGGTGTGAGTATGGACCCCTTTACATGTTCATCAAAAGCTGGCTTTCCCATCGCTGGAATCACCGGATTTTAGCGGGTCGAGGTGATTCGGCAGTGACCTACATTCACATTCACTGCCTGGTCAAATTATTAGAGCGGATCCTTGCAAAATCCGAGAATCTCCCACGAATTGACATCTATTTAGCCAGTCCGGATCGCGCCATATCTCACCGCACACTCTATCTACTGGCCACAAGACTGTATTTTGGGAAACCGACGAAGCCGATTTATTTGCCAAAGTGGGTCATCATTCCCGGAATATATTGTCGTGATTGGTTGGGCCGAGTGGTACGCCACCGTCCCTTCGAACGTCCCTGGATGGTAAAATATATCGATCATCAACTTCAAGTGGATGCGAGCTACACCCGGTCGGTTTTGGACTGGCAACCGGTGACACGCTGTTTTGTATTAAGACGACTGATTTTTCTGATTGAACGGATGAAAAGTGCTCCCGGTGAATGGCAAGCACGCAATGAAGCCGCTATGAAACGAACCAGTGAACGACCCAGTCTGCTCATTGCGGAAACGCTTCAGCAACATCAGGAAGTGGTGATCGAACAGATATTAAATGTGCTAACCAATCCTGAATCCGCTGAGCGATACGCGAACTATCAAAAATTGGATCGGCAGAAATTGCGTTGGTATGTAACCATCGCCTGTAATTTGCTTATGACGGCTGTTCGAACCGGCGACCGTTTGGCGATGAGTAATTATGCTCGGTTTATCGCGAGTATTCGCATTCGTGAAGGCTTCCCTTTTCAGGAAGTTGCGTCGGGCTTCCGCGTAATGGGTGAGATTGTGTTCAATACATTGCTACAACAACCGCAATTCACGAATGGTGAGCATGTCCTGCGGGATAACATCAGTCTCACAATCCAATTGGCGGTGGATGAGATTGAGGATGCTTACGAGCAAGCCCATTTTATCCGCAAGAACGCATAATGCGCGTCATCGAAAATCCGATTAATCCCACTTCTGGATGACTTTAATTAATTCCTGAGTCGCGAAGCCATTGCGCTGCGCCAATTCCACCATACTCTGATAAATTGTTTCATCCAAATCCGGCGTCCGGGATAAAATCCACAAATACTTACGATTTGGACCGGTAACCATGGCATACCTATAATCGTTGTCTAAAAACACAATATTATAGGGACTACTGAACCACCAGAAAAAGCTCACGCGTAAATATCCGGCTTGACCCTCCGGATCCGGCTGCCAGGCTTTACCGGTGATGGTGGAAAATTTTCCTTGTGGTGACTCTTTAAACCCAGCGTTCACAACCTCAATATTGCCATCCGGTCTGATGCTGTAGGTCGCCGTGACGTTGGTTAATCCCCGTTCGAAACGGTGATTCAGACGCGCAATTTCGTACCACTTGCCGGTATACCGGTTCAGTTCAACCGACTTTACGATGGGCATTGGCGGATTGCCATTTCCAATCATTCCGGCACATCCGACAAATAAAAAAATGGCTGGTAACATACTCATCATCCAAAATGACCTATTCATCAGATTCACTCCTTCTTGATTTGGATCGATGGGACAGATTTTTGGATTGAGCATCAATCTCATCCCGTTCCATGACTAGCCACATTCGCTGCATGCGGTGTTTGAATCGCCGTACAGTTCGGTTGAGTCCGAGCATGGATTCCATGTAAAATCCCTGAACCGGCATTATCGTGGTGAACCGGATGAAATGTGGCCGATGCGGCACCACCCGGACTTCCCGAATTTTCTCAACAAACACTCCTGCCACCACGAGTCTTGCGATTCCGGAAAGCAGAATGACGCCATACACACCGGTGGGTACGATTTCCCATTGAAAATCGATTTCTGCCAACCAGCTACCCAGCACACCACCCAGAAAAATGGCAATACCTTTTAGTGCCGTGTGGTAGGACATGAATCGGATTCGGTAGGGTTGATCGACCATATCATAGATAAAATTGGCGGAGCTTAAATTAAAGCCGGCCCATGAAACACCGGTTATTCCCTGGATCGCGACGCCCAGGGGGAATGCCCAAGCGAGGGGCAGATATTTTAATGCGAACCATAAAAACGGGATCAGCGCCACGAGGTAACTGGAACCCCACAGAACAGTTTTATTACCAAAATGGTCCGCGTTGCGACCCCAGGTGGTCATGGTGACAAAGCTGGTGATGGAGGACATGGAGACCAGAACCGTGAATTGAAAATAATCGAAATTCAGAATTCGCAGCCAATAAAGAATGAAAAGTGGCGCTGCGAGATAAACCGCAAACATCATGAGCGTGATATAAAATGAGAAAAATCCGTATGGGTCTTTGTTCAGTTTTCTCAAAAAACGGGCAAATGAATAGGGTTCAGGTTCCTGGAGTTCAACCTTGGGCTCGTATTGTCGGGTGAGCAGGAATGTTGAAACTGCTCGGGTGACAAACGCTGCACCAAAAATGGTGGCAAAGCCAATAAATGTATTGATTTGAGCGAGACGGTCGAGTATCAGACCAGCACCAGCGATACTTATAAAACTGAAAAAACCCACCATGCGGTTGCGCTGTCCGAAATACCGTCCGCGCCGATTTTCCGGCACCAGATCGCCCATCCAGGAGGTCCAGGCAGGTGCGCCCATGGCAGCAAACAGAAAGTAAAATCCCGTGAGAATGATTAATGCATTCACACTGCCGGTCAAATGTGTGACAACGATGATGGCAAGCCAAACCAGAGCTTGCAGGGCTGCATTGATTACGACGATGCGCTTCCGGGTGGCCAATAAAATGGTGAGTTTGAATGCCGATAGCTGAATCAGGCTAGCCAGCAGTTGCGGCAGCGTAGTAAGCAGTCCGAGTTGCAGTGCTGTTGCTTTTAAGAATTCACCAAATGCCGTGAGATAGGATTCCCCAAAACCCACCATGAGTGAGGACCAACTGCCCTCCTTGATCCCGAGTTTCAGGCTTTGCTGAACTTTTTTTGCTTCAATCTGCACCTCTTCCAAGGGACGTAACGGAAGCTCTGATTCGCCAGCATTAACAGATTTAGGGATGGATTTTAATTTTTGATTCATTGGGTGGAAAATAGACGGATTTTCATGATAATTCAATGGCTGCTGCTTATACTACTGCGGCAAACAGGGATTGTTTAAATTGTATTTAAGGAGGTGTGACATGATTCGTAGCATCTTGATATTCATCCAGCTCTTCGTATTGGGGTTGGTTGCCTGCAGCCCAAACCGGCTTGAAGTTGATCGCATCAATGCGGGTGAGAATGAGTTGGACATCACATTTTTGGGACACGCCACTCTCATGTTCTCCTACAACGATCAGGTCATCCACGTGGATCCGGTTTTACGCTTCACTGACTTTACCCAGCTCCCTAAAGCGGAGATCATTTTGATTACCCATTTTCATGGGGATCATTTGGACAGCACCGCAATTGCCCGATTGACAAAACAGGGTACACAAATCATTTGCCCGCAGGATTGTGCTGATCTTTTGCATACCGGAACGGTTCTGTTGAATGGCGATACGGTGACGGTGAATGACATCACCATCATTGCGGTGCCCGCTTACAATGTGATTCACAAACGCGATACGGGTGAATATTATCATCCCCGGGGAGTGGGAAATGGCTATGTTCTCACATTTGGAACACAGCGGGTGTACATCGGTGGTGACACGGAAAATATTCCTGAGATGGCGAATTTTGGGCGAATCGATATTGCATTTCTGCCAATGAATCTACCCTACACCATGACACCGGAAATGGTGGTGGAGGCGACTAAAATGATTCAACCCAAAATTTTATATCCGTACCATTACGGCGAAACGGATCCAAAAATCTTAG
This sequence comes from Fidelibacterota bacterium CG1_02_48_14, assembly GCA_001872685.1. Taxonomy (GTDB): domain Bacteria; phylum Fidelibacterota; class UBA8477; order UBA8477; family UBA8477; genus UBA8477. The sequence goes on along the minus strand of MNWS01000206.1, from coordinate 824 downwards.
TCAGACTGATGAATTCGGCGTTACCGCAGGTTGAAGTCAGGATTCGTCAACTTCAATGAAAACGATGAAACGATGTAAAGGGGGAGAGCATGACTGATCTGAAACAAATGGCATCTGAATTTTTAGCCCAAAAGACAATCGCAATTGCAGGTGTAAGCCGCTCAGCAACAGGCACGGCAAACGCTATTTATCGAAAACTCAAGGAGACCGGTCATACGGTATTCGCAGTCAATCCGAACCCGGGAACGATAGATGGAGAACCATTTTACTCGGATTTACAATCGATTCCGCAAACAGTGGATGGCGTCTTTACCCTCACGACGCCACAAGTGACGGAAGAGGTGGTGCGTCAGGCGATTGCTGCAGGAATCCCCAGGGTCTGGATGCACAAATCCATTGGTAATAGTGTATCGGCAAAAGCCGTTCAGATGTGTCATGAAAACGGTATCACGGTCATCGCCGGAGCGTGTCCCATGATGTTTGCCGAGCCGGTGGACTTTGGCCATAAATGTATCAAATGGTGGATGGGCGTGACTGGCAAACTGCCGAAATAAAAGCGTGAGCTGAAAACCGTCATTGAATCAGATCTTATTTTGGGCGGATGTGCTAGAGAAACAGAATTGTCACACCGCCAACCGCGATAAATGCGCCGATAGCTTCTTTCGCTGTGACCTTTTCCTTGAAAATCAAAATGGCGGGCGGGATGATCAGAATGGGTACAATCGCCATGATGGTTGATGCCACTCCGACCTGGGTGTGTTGAACAGCGTAGAGCGAAGCGGTAACACCTAAAAATGGACCAAAAATTGAACCCACCGTGATAC
>MNWS01000162.1 GCA_001872685.1 Fidelibacterota bacterium CG1_02_48_14 | reverse complement strand
ATAACCCACTCCACATACGCGGAGTTGTAATACCCCACACTGGCGTTTTTCGTCGAAAACCCCCCGGTGGCAATGGTGCCAAAGGTGTGGCAAATGGCGTCAAACCAATCCATGGGTCCAATCCACAGCAACAGAAACTGCACCAATGTGATCAGCGTGTAAATCCGCCAGAGAATCTTCGCGGTTTCACTAATCCGGGGAGTCAACTGGTCGCTGATTGGTCCCGGCACCTCTGCAGCATAGAGGTTGGTACCGCCTCTCCCCAACAGCGGGAGAATCGTCATGGTAAATACAATGATTCCCATCCCACCGAGCCAGTGTGTAAAACTTCTCCAGAACAAAATTCCATGGGGCATAGCCTCAATATCCGTCAGGATGGATGCTCCAGTGGTGGTGAATCCGGACATGGCCTCAAAAAAGGAATCGGTGTAGGATAAATCTGTGCCCAGATAAAATGGCAACGCACCGAAGATTGCTGCCGCAACCCAACTGAGGGTGACGCTGATGAATCCCTGGCGGTTGGTTAGTTCATGTTGATGTCGCGTCGTCGCAAACAGGATACCGCCACACATGAGCGTAATGAGGATTGAAAGTCCGATGGGCACCGCATCACTTTCGCCATATCCAATAGCGACCATAAGCGGCACAATCATACACAGCCCCATAATCACGATCAGGATACCAACCGTGTTGAGGACTGGAATCAGACTAAGAGGATTAATTGAATAATGCTTCGACATTCGCAAGCTTGTTGGGGCGGGTGAAAACCAATACCCGATCTTCTGGTCCTAATACAGTCGTACCGGTGCCGATTTCGAGTCCTTCCGGGTGAATCACAGCACCGACAACGGCATCTTTCGGAAAATCCACATCCTTTAGCGGTATACCGACGATGGGGCTGTTTTCGGAGGGTGACAATTCAATAATTTCGGTATCAATGCCTTCCAGCATCATAACCGAATGGATGCGCCCCCGAAGAACATACCGCATGATGGCATCTACGCTGGTGAGATTCTTACTCACCACCGAGCTGATACCAAGTCCTTTGACCAGTGGGATATAATCAGGGGTACTAATGTGAACGATAACTTTTTGTGCGCCCTTGCGCTTGGCAATCAAACCAGAGAACAAGTTGGTGGTTTCATCATTCGTCACGGAAATAAAGGCATCAATGTCTTTGATTCCCTCAGAATCCAGGAAGTCCACATCCATTCCGTCTCCCGATAGCAGCAAAACATCCGGTAGCTTTTTCGACACACGATCCAAACGATGCTCATCTTTATCAACGAGACGGACATTGAAATCATCTTTTAAAAACCCGGCTACCAACCGACCGAGTTTGCCAGCGCCTAAAATCATCACCGTATTCAGTTTTTTCTCCCGACGGTAGCCGCAGATTTGATACATGGCGTCGAGTCGCTCGCGCTTACACATGACAAATATCTTGTCACCCTCCTGGAAAATGTGATCACCTTGAGGAATAATCGTCTGCCCGTCACGATCGATTGCTACCGTTCGGAAGGGCAGCTCAGTGAACATTTTTCCAATTTCACGCAACGAGTGATTCATCAGATCAGATTCTGCTGTCGGAGTGAGCGCTACCATAAACAGCCGTCCATCGGCGTAAGGCATAATTTCCTGGGCGATGGCGTTTTGTACCAATTGCTGAATTTCAAGTGCGGCCGTGCGTTCAGGGTTGATAATCATATCAATCCCCTCCGCTTTCAGGTCCAACAAATTATTGGGGTCGACATAATCATCGCTGCGTACCCGGGCGATAGTTCTCACTTTCGGATTCATCTTCCGGGCTTTCATACAGGCAACGATGTTAATTTCATCCATGCGCGTAACGGCAATAAACAGGTCAGCGGCTGCCGTGTTGGCTTGAGCTAAAACATTCCCCTGAGCGCCATGACCTTCGATAACCATGGCATCCAAGTGCTCGCGTGCCCGTTTACATTTTTGAGCATCAATGTCAATAATCGTGATGTCATAATGTTCTTCGGACAAGGTTTTGGCCAGGTAAAATCCTACCTGCCCGGCTCCGACGATGACAATTTTCCGCGCCATATTTTCCTACTTTTTTAAAAGCTGTTTCAACACGTTGACCGTTTGGTCCAACTGTTCATCGTTAAAATTCAAATGCGTAACCATCCGCAATTTTTTCGGCCCGGTGGCGTTGGCTAAAATGCCGTGTTGTTTGAGCAGATCAGAGAAAGCCGGTGCGTCCGAAACCACCAGCATCACCATGTTGGTCTGGACCCAAACCAAGTCATCAGAAAGATGTCCCAGTTCTGCCAGTGTCTCACCCAGGATTTTAGCCCGGCGATGATCATCAGCCAGCCGCTTAATATTGTGGTCAAGGGCGAATATTCCAGCCGCTGCCAACAGACCCGCCTGTCGCATCCCGCCCCCAAACATTTTCCGAAACCGATGTGCTTTTGCAATCGTTTCCTTTGATCCGGAAAGTACCGAACCAACCGGCGCTCCCAGACCTTTCGAAAGACACAAACTGACGGTATCAAATGGCGCTGCCCATTCCCTGGCAGAAACGCCGGTGGCAACCACGGCATTCATCAGACGCGCACCATCGAGATGAAATTTCAACCCCGCGGTTTGGACGACATGGCTGATCGCGTGAATCCGTTCCAGCGGATAGATCACGCCGCCAGCCCGATTATGGGTATTCTCCAGAGCGACAACCCGACTGATGGCAAAATGGTCATTGACGGGGCGCAAAGCAGCTTCGACCTGTTCCGGTGTCAGCAAACCATGATCGCCGAGCAGCGGATTGAGTTGTGCACCACTCAGGGCTGCAGCAGCTCCTGATTCATAGTTAAAAATATGGCAATTGTAATCGCAAATCACCTCGTCGCCGGGTACCGTTAATGACTTCAGGGCGACCTGGTTACTCATGGTGCCGGAAGCAACATAGAGTGCGGCTTCTTTCCCCATGATTGCGGCGACTTTTTCCTGCAGTGCATTTATACTCGGATCTTCGCCATAAACATCATCACCCACCGGGGCATTGGCGATTGCCTCCCGCATGGCAGCGGATGGTTGAGTGACCGTATCAGATCGTAAATCAATCCATTCAGATTTCGAATGATTTGAAGGCATGGTTTGCTTTCTCTTTCTTCATTTATTTTGAGTCAAAATCAGAATAATCAGGGTGTTGCGGTGCCGGTAAGAATAATTCTACCGGACAAAACCGGCAGATCAATCTGTTTGGCATTTGATCCGGCAACAATGACTTGAGTCAGTTGTATGGGTGTCTCACCAACCATTCGGCTGTGAATCGTCACGGGTATTGTGAGTATTTCTCCGGCTGTCAAGTCCATCGCTTTGCTCTGGGTATTGAAGATAAGCGACCGGGATCGCCCGGCACCCATTTTGGATCGAATGCTCATGAACTCATTACTGGCAACCATTACCGGTTCGCCAAGGGTAACCAAACTGGTGTCCCAGGCTATATCAAACTGCAATCCCAGGACCGGCAGCTCCGATTTCAATGTCATGGGCAGATTGACATTTTGACCGTCAGCGACGGTAACGCTCCCCAAAGCCAACCCTTCCGGAATTTCAGCAACGGCCGTTTTTTTAGAATCATTTTTTCCACAGGCTGCTAAAATCAACATCGCAATCAGAGCCATTAGAATGGTCATGCCAGTAAATCTGTTTACCGGTCTAAAAATTGAGCTGTTTGGATGACTCTTGTGATTCATAATCTCCCCCCTCGTTAAATCAGGCGTTGCCTGCCAGCAATTCTCTGGCATTTGCAAAACTTGCTGCTGTTTTCGCTCCCGTTCCCAATAAACCGGCGATCTCCTCAACCCTCAAATCGCCCTCCAGGTGCGTCACCCGGGTGACTGCACGACCATTGGTTTGCAAAACCTTTTCCACCCGGTAGTGCTGGTTGGCTAAACTAGCAATTTGAGGCAGGTGCGTTATACATAATATCTGGTGAAACCGACTTAAATTTGCCAGCTCATGCCCCACAATTCTGGCGATCTTACCGGAAATTCCCGAGTCAATCTCGTCAAAAATGACGGTACCGATTCTATCCCGCCCTGACAGGCTGGCTTTAATGGCCAGCATCACCCGACTGATTTCGCCTCCGGATGCCACACGAACCAACGGCCGCATGGATTCCCCTGGGTTGGTCTGCATCCAAAACGCAACCCGATCCATCCCTGAATGGTCACCAACAAATTGTTTATGATGTATTTCCACGGCACCATCGGCCTGTTCATCCTGGGTAACACGAACATCGAACTGGGCATGGGGAATGCCAAGTCGCTGCAATTTTTCGATAATCTGACGGCTCAATTCCTGTGCAGCAAGGGTGCGTTTTTGACTCAGTTTTTCAGCACTTTTTGAAAATGCCACCCGGGCATCAACAATTTGTCGCCTCAGACCATCCTTATCCGGCTGGGTTTCACTGGCCTGACGCAGCCATAATTTCAGCTCTTCACGATAGCTCAAAACTTCCGCCAGACTGCGATTGTACTTTTGGCATAAATGTCGCAAACGTGTGATGCGCTGATGAATTAGTTCGAGTCGTTCCGGATCGGCTTGTGTTTTTTGCTGAAAAATCTCAGCCCACTCCGCCACAGCATTCAGTGAAACGGAGGCTGCTTCAATTTCCGGCAGGTAGCCATCCGCCTCTTTGTCGAATTCACCCAGTTCGGCCAGAAACTGAAGTATTTTCCCCACCCTGCCGGTAATGGTAGGCGTAAGCTCGTTAATCTCACTGGCCAATTCATTCAGACGCTGAGCGTTCTCCAAAACCCGACGCTCCTGGTCGAGATTCTCCAGTTCATCCGTCACCGGCTCAACCTCATCAATCTCCTTCAACTGAAATTGAAAAAGCTGGAATTTTTCACGAAACTGCGTCTGATCCATCTCAATCGTACGCAGACGATTTTCCAACATTTGGAGATTTTTGAAGGTCGTTCTGACAACTTCCTGTTCGGCTTCAGTTTCCGCAAAAGCATCCAGAAAATCAATGTGGTGATCCTCATTCAATAAAAATTGATGCTCATGCTGGCCGTGCAAATCCACCAGAACATCGCCCACCGTTTTTAATTGCTGAACCGTTGCCGGTACACCATTAATCCAGACTTTTGAAGCGCCCTGTGACCGTATTTCCCGGGTCAGGGTGATCAGTCCGGTGAGTGGACCGTCCCAATCCTGAAGATTGCGTTTGATCTGATCGGAGGATACGAGGAATTCGGCTTCCACCCAGGCGAACTCACTGCCCTCGCGAATGACATCCCGGTAGGCACGATCCCCGAGGACGACATTTAGCGCATCCACCAACAGGGATTTTCCAACCCCGGTCTCGCCGGTGATGACATTAAATCCCGTTCCAAACTGAACGGTGATCTCGTCAACGATGGCAAAATTTTTAATTTTGATCTGTTTTAACATCGCTTCGAACGCGTTCTACCACCGACAATTTGGTCGCCAGGTAAAAGGTAACGCCAGCCAGAATAATTCCTGTGGAATCTGCTAAAATATCCCAGCCACTGGATGTGCGGGTTGGCATGAATGATTGATAAAACTCGTCCAGACAGCCCACCGATATGCCAACGAGGATGGTCTTTAAATAGGCATTCCGAAACACAGAATGAATGGGTTGGGTGTTTGTAAATGCCCACATAAGCGTGAGTCCATAGAAGAGAAAATGCAGGGTGTGCAATAATTTATCACTGACATTTAGCGAATATTCCGACACCACTCCGCCGGGCAAAGACGACGCGAATATGATCAATCCGGTGTAGATCACGGGTGGCAGCCAAAATTTCATTGGTACCATTCTCATGGCAATAAAACTTGTGGTAAGGCGTTGATGATGTCACTGGCGATCATGCCCAATTCTCCGAATTTCTTGCGAGCCAGGTCTCCCGCCTCTCCGTGTTTGAATATGGCATAATTTAGCATCCCGGGTAAGGTCTGGTTCTGGGCAAGCAGTCCGGCGATCATTCCGGTCAACACATCACCGCTGCCAGCCGTTGCCATTCCGGGATTGCCGGTGGAATTAACAAAAACCTCACCTGCCGGAGTTGCGACAACGGATGGTGCCCCTTTGAGTAAAACAGTGCATCCGTATCGCTTGGCAAACGCCGATGCTGATTGCCAATTGGACTGCATTTTTAAACCGGCGGCATCCAGTAAATTTTGAAATTCACCCGCATGTGGTGTGAGAATGGTGGGAGTGGTGCGGTGTTCCAGACAGGTCAGGTTGGTTGCGAGAGCGAAAAGTCCGTCAGCATCCAGAATCAGTGGTTTGTCAATTTTCGGAATCAATTCCGTTACCAGCTCAATGGTTTCTGCGGCACGACCGATTCCAGGTCCTATCGCCAGAATGTTTGCCCAGTCGATCAGCCCCTCCAGGATGGATTTCCCAGCCATTGCGAAACCGCCGGATGCTGTTTCCGGTGCGTAAGAAACAATGGTTTCCAGGGACAAAGTTTCTGCGATAGCACCAATCGAATCCGGTACTGCCAATCGCACCAACCCGGCGCCACTTCTCAGCGCTGCGGTGGAGGCGAGAACTGCTGCACCGGAAAAACCTTTTGAACCGGCAATGATGGCAACTTTTCCCGCCTGATATTTGTGTGCTGCGATGGACCGCTTGGGGTAAAAGTGACTCATTTCAGCCGGTGACAGACATTTCAAAGGTGACCCTGCCACATGCGCCAAACTATCCACCGGGAAACCAATCTCCGCCACGACTACCTCACCAACTGCTTCACGAACGGGTGAGAAAAGCATGGCGGCTTTCGCGTAACCCATTGTTACGGTAAACTGCGCCTGGATATGCGGTTCGGTCATTTGTCCCGCATCCCCGCTTATGCCACTGGGAACATCCACGGCCATAATCGGCACCGAAAGTTGATTGATCGCAAGAACAACGCCGGCATACGGTTCCCGCAGTTCCAGCCCCTCAAGTCCGGTCCCTAAAAGCGCATCAACTACCAATCCGGCTTTGTCAATCTCAGTTCGCCAATTCTGGCCATTCACCGGGATAACCCGAATGCCAGACTCAATCACTTGGGTATAGTATGTTAAAGCATCGCCCTGAATGTCCATAGCATCCGGAATGCATAAAACGACCGTAGGTACCCCGGATTGTGCAAGCTCCAGCGCTACGACGAACCCATCGCCCCCGTTATTGCCCTTGCCGCAGGCAACCCAAACCGGACCGTTCAAAGCCGTCAGATCATAGCGCTGTCGGATCGCTTCGAACACTTTCCGACCCGCATTCCCCATCAATTTCTCGCCAGGAATACCGCAAGTATCCATGGCATATCGATCCACCGATTTTGACTGGTCCATGGTGATGAACAGGGCTGACTCAGGCATGATCGGTTTCCCAAATCGCGAATGCAAGTGCATACTCGCCATCATGTGAAATGGAGACATGACAAACACCCGGAATTTTTGTTAGGAGCTGCACGGATGGTCGGCCGTAGTCGTCCGAGCTTACCTCAATGTCCCGCCAGGGGATGACCTGCATCCAGCCGGTTTGGTATGCGGCTTTGGCGATGGCCTCCTTGGCGGCAAATCGTCCGGCAAAATGCACTTCCGGGGCAGCGCGTTTCGAACAATAGGCGATTTCATTCAGCGTAAATATTTTCCCGGTAAATCGCTCACCGTATCGGTGAATCAGACGCTGGATACGATCAATTTTAACCAAGTCCGTCCCGATCCCTGTAATACTCATGGTAGGCAATTCTGTTTTCTGATTCTGAATATTTTCACGGTCGGGGGAATTTAGACTGTGGCGATTTCACCACAACGCCAATCTTTGTTTAATGGAGGTTCTGTCATGTTAAAAACCAAAGAGGTGACATCTCTGCCACCTCTTTGATAAAATTGCTTAATTGTCATTCTGCGCCGGCAGATTGAATCGACCCGGTCGGATTTTACTGATCAGCCCACTTTGTCAGGACATTGATCTCATATTCTGCGGGTGATTTCCAGCGACCATCTTTGGCAGCGGCTTTGAAGGCATCGATGGCCTCATTTTTCCGTTTTAGACCTGCCAAAGCCCGGCCTTTTTCGAAATAGGCAGGCGCCCAGTTGGTCTTCTGTGCCAGGGAGTTGTTCGCGCACTTGAGGGCGTTTTCAAATGACTGGGTCTCATTGTAGGCTTGAGCCAGAGAGTAGCAGGTTTTATAGGTAGCCGCGTCTGTACCTTTAATCTTCGACAACACCTTGATCGTTTCATCGAAGTTTTTATCGTCATTGTAAAACTGCCCCAAGGACTCGTACACCAAGGAATACTCCGGGTCAATTTCAAGCGCCTTTTTGAAATCCGAAAGCGCTTTATTTTTCTCTTTGAGTGTCAGGTAAGCCTGGCCGCGTTCGAAAAAACCCTTCTGGTATTTTGGGTTGATATTGACGGTTTGCGTAAAAGCCTCAACCGCTTTACTCATACGACCCAAATCGGCGTACAATTTACCCAAACCAAACCAGGCAATGTCATACTGCGGATCGTTTTCGATAGCCTTCTGGTAAAAATCCAGCGCTTGATCGGCATTATTGTCCGTTTTGGCGATAAGTGCCAACATATAATAGCCTTTTGAGAATGTCGGATCAACCAGGACGCTCTGCTCATACTCGGTTTTGGCATTCCGATAATCCCGCCGTTTGTAATACTTGAGGCCTTCATTGTAATGTTTGACCACGATGTTGTAGAGAGCTTTGCTGTAGTTTTCTTCACCGGGTGCAGCTTTGATCGATTCCCGGAATTTGGCTGCTGCGTCGGTTGTGTTGTCCTGCCAATAATAAACCATACCCCACTGATAATTGGCTTCGGCGATGATGCGGTTCCAGATGGGATTTCCAGAGTCAGTCATCGTCCTGATGGCATCGGCATATTTTTTGGCAGCATCCTGATAGTCCTGACGTTCCAGGGAACGTTTGCCGTCAGCCAGATATTGACTGACCTTTTGCAACTGCTTCCACTCTTCACGTGCTGCTTTGCTCTCGGCTTCGGAGTAGTCTAACTCCTGCTCAATCAGATCTATCGCCTGTTTGTAATCCTGATCCGCTTCGGTGAGCTGAAGGTTGGCAATCTCGAGTCGTGCTTTTTGAATCAATTTTTGGGCGTCAGCATTTTGACCCAAAGCGACACTTAAACTCACCATCACCATGCTCAGTGCGATAACTAGTATTCGTTTCATCTCGTATTTTCTCCCAAATCTGCTGATTGCTCCGATGCAGCCCCCCGCAGCATGTTTTTTTCAAATCCACCCGGATTGGTTACCCCGGTCGCCCATATTTATTATTTCCATGAGCTTAAGGGGAAATATAGATGGTTCCCCAACGTTTGTCACCCGCTTTGATTGCCTGTTCTGGCGCGATTATTTCGACACCGTCCTA
>MNWS01000177.1 GCA_001872685.1 Fidelibacterota bacterium CG1_02_48_14 | reverse complement strand
AAAAAGTCAGCGGGAATCTGCAAACCCATGGTATTGATCAGCTCCAACTCCGCCTCTTCGTACAGCGGTTCCGAGTTGACCACAACCCCATCAAAATCGAACAGTATCGCCCGAATTCTTGACCAATCTATGCTGTTACTGTTGTGCACGCTAATTTCTAATCTCTCTTCTTACTCTTACTCTTACTCTTACTCTTACTCTTACTTCTTTCTTCTTTCTTCTCTACTTCTTTCTTCTCTCTTCTTTCTTCTCTACTTCTTTCTTCTCTCTTCTTTCCTCTTTCTTCTTACTCTCCCTAGATAATCATCCCGTCAGGAATCACCGCTCCCTTGGGAATAATGACAATCCCATCCCGAATGGAGTAGCGGTCATCGTCATAGAATTCGAGTTTATCCTTATTGATAATCTGGACATTCTTCCCAATACTGACATCCTTGTCCAAAATTGCACTCCGAATGATCGTGTTCTCACCCACGCCTAACGGAACAGTTTCATTACCCAAATTCGTGTAGAGATCAGCACCCATGCAAACCACATGGTCCAATTCAGCGCCGCTACGAATCACACTTCGAATGCCGATAACCGAATTGGATAGCCGGGCGTTATTGATAAAGCAGCCCTCGTTGATCAGACTTTCATGAATTTCGGAATTGTTAATTCGCGAACCTGGCAGAGAACGCAACCGCGTATAAAACGGATGGGCATCGTCATAAAACGTGAAGGGCGGCTTCAGGCTGGTCAATTTCACATTAGCCCAGAAAAACGCCTTAACCGTACCAATATCTTCCCAGTATCCTTCGAAAGCATGGGCATGCACTTTGTAATCTTTGATCGCGGCAGGAATAATATCTCGCCCAAAATCATCCTCTTTGTGGTTCTCCAGGGCATCCAATAATACATCCCGATTAAAGACGTAAATTCCCATGGAAGCGAGGTATGGCGTAGGTGAATCTTCAGCCAAACGAAATTCATCCCGAATATCCGATTCCACCGGTTTTTCAGTAAATCGGGTGATACGACCCCCTTCATTCACCTTCAATATCCCAAATCCGGGTACCTGTTCGGCGGTGATGGGGTAGGTACTGATTGTCACATCCGCTTCGTTCTCTTCGTGCGTCCGGATAAATTCCCGATAATCCATGCGGTACAAATGATCACCTGCCAGAATGATAAATTGATCAACCGGTAATTGCCGGAAATGATCAATGTACTGACGCACCGCGTCAGCAGTCCCTTGGAACCAGTACTGGTTGTCATTCGTCTGCTGGGCGGCCAGGATTTCCACTACACCACTGGAAAACCGATCAAAATTATAGGTGGAAAAAATGTGACGATGCAAGGAGAGTGAGTTGAACTGCGTCAGAACGTAAATGTCCTTAATTCCAGAATTAATGCAGTTACTCAAGGGTACATCTACCAAACGATATTTCCCGCCGATGGGTACGGCCGGCTTTGATCTGAACCGCGTCAGTGGCCACAGGCGGGTTCCCTGGCCACCTCCCAGAACTATGGCAGCAGTTTTACGCAATTTTACTCCACACGACGTGCGACACGGTTGATTGGTTAAGCGCCTTCCTGCGATTTCCAGCCCTCACGCAAGGGTTCCGGCGGGAGATTGAAAATTGTCGTGTCATAAAAATCAACAATGTAGTCAACAATGTCACGCACCGAGACAAACCCGATGGGCTTCTCATGTCGATCCACTAACGCGACGTGGCGAAACCCCCCTACGGACATTCGGTTCAGCGCAAAGGCAATGGGATCATCCAAATGCAGCGATTCAGGGTTAGGGGTCATATAATCCCCAACTTTGACTTTTTGATGGTCGTAACCCCGACCCAAAATTTTCCGCATAATGTCTCGCTCGGTAAAAATACCGACGAGTTTGCCATTATTTTCTACCAAAGCGCATCCAACGCTTTCTCTCGACATGGAATCGGTGACTTCAGCGATAGATGTACCGGGATCCACGATCACTGATTTTTGCAATTTCAGCGCTCGAATCGGGTCACCTAACGTGACCGACACCTCTATTTTATGGTCCAACTGATCTGCATTTTCGTCCATCTGTTTCAATTCATCATCTACTGGATCGTGACTCATAACACACTCCTCATCCTATCTGCAAATATACAAAATGATTTAACCAAGTGCATGTTCCAACCTGGAACTATTCGTAAACCGATGAAATTGTTTGAATTGTTGGTTTTACTTAAATTACATCAGCAAAATTAAGCCTGTTGCATCTGGCGTTGCAAGGCTGTCCATTGGCGTCGTACCTCGTAAATCATCACGCCGAACGCAACGGCTACATTCAGTGATGATTTCATCCCAAACTGAGGAATTTCTACTGCCAGATCACAAGCAGCGGCGACTTCGTCCTGAACGCCGACACCCTCATTTCCCACCACAAAAACAAGGGGAAACTGATATTGAATGTCGGTGTAGCTGTTACTGCGGGTCGTATGCTCCAGCGCCACAGCCTGATAACCCCGCTTTTGCAAAGCTTTAATAGCCATTACTGAATGATCTGTATGCCGCCAGGGCACCGAATATTCTGACCCTAGCGCTGTCTTACTGATCTCCTGTCGGGGAGGCGTTGCCGTGTACCCTCCCAAAATCAATTCTTCGATCCAGGCACCATCTGCCGAACGAAACATCGCGCCCACATTCCACATGGAACGAATGTTGTCCAGCAAGGCAACCACCGGCATACGCGGACGGTGTTCCAGTTCTTCGAGTGTGGGATTGTTGTCACGGAAAATGTCATGGGGAATGGTTCGAATGGGCGCAATCAATGGCGTTATTTTTCTAATGGAACTCATCCCAGACCTTCAAAGAAATCAGGAATCAGGTCCTGTAATTCATTTAACATCTGGTCATAATCGGTGTAGCATATCGTCTGAAAACCAAGGTCGCGTGCCGCCTGGACATTGATCTCCAGATCATCAATGAAAACGATTTCTTCAGATTTGAATGAGGTCCTGGCCAGCGCTGCCAGATAAATTTCCGGTGCAGGTTTCATGAATCCCTCGATAAAGCTATAAACACCACCCTGGACGAGCTTCAGGATTTCAAAATTCTGAACCATCAGGTCGTAATGAAAATCATTGGTATTGGAAAGCAGCCAGACCGGATAAACTTGCATCAATTTTTTTAAAAACGCGATCTCTGCTTCCTTGGGAAATAAAACGTCCTGCCATAAATATTTGAAAAATTCAAAATCGATGCTTTTAGCGCTGTGGCAATTCCGTAACAAGTGGTGGTAAAATTCATTCCCCGAAACCTTACCCGTCTCGTATTCCGTGAGTAACGATGGTGACATCGCCTGCCGAACCTGCAGGGTCGTGACTTCCAGAATATCGGCGATTTTTTGAATACTTTCGCTGGCGTCAACCCGCACCAGGACACCACCAATATCAAAGAAGAACCCCTTGATTGTTGCTGAAATTGCCACCCGTTAGTCTTCCTTCATTCCCAGAATCGTCACCAGTACCGTTCTTGCCTGTTCATTCAGATGCAAATAAATAGCGGCATCTTGCTTATCTTCCGTCTGAAAATATTTTCGCAAAGCACCTGCTTCTTTCAGCAGTAAATCCGAAGTCTGAACCAGAATATCGACATATTGACTATCCGACTTTAAAGGGACGAGAAGTGTGTACCATTTTAGTTCGTCCCGAACACCACCCACAATCTGGATGACAATATTCAAATTTTCGTCGAGTTTGTCGTATTCATACGCATCCACTGCATGCAAGTCCGCCAGGTACCCAATATTCAGATAGGATTGATAAAGGTATGATGCAGCCAAGACGCCAATCATTTTCAGTGAGGTCGTATCGGTTGGCGAGGTCAGTTTCGCGTGTTGCGCGTTAACTGAATGGGTAATTCCGACCAAAAAAATGGTCACCACCAACACTCTCAAGAATTTCATAATGAGTCTTTCCGCCGAAAACGCATCGCCAATCCCAGCCAATGCCAGACCAATCGCGGGACGAGTCCAAAGTAAAGTACCAAACCTGCTATCAGATTGAAAATCTGCTGGTGCAGTCGGTCATAATACTTTTCCAGGTAACGGAAAAAGGAGATATGCGAAGAGATAATCATGGTTGTGCGATTTTTAAATATCGTTGATCCGCCCAGGTGCACAACCCTGGCATCTGTGGTAAACAGGATTTTGAAACCCTCGTTTTTGATGCGACGGCAGAGATCAACATCGCTGAAAAACATGGGGAACTGGTGATCAAATCCATTCAATGCACGCAAAACAGATCCCCTCACCAACAGGGCAGCGGCGGCTGGCTGGTCAACTTCTCTTGTTGAGTCGTGATCAAAATCTCCCATCTTCCAGGCATTAAATATGGGTGAACGGGGGAATATCAGATTGAGTCCGGTTGCGTTGGTGATCACATCCCAATGATTCGGAAATCGTCGGCAGGAACGCTGAATGCCACCGTCCGGCCATAATAATTGTGGCGCTACAGCACCCAAAGAATCATCACTTCCCAAAGTCTCCAGCAATTTTTTTATGGCGCCGGGCTGCAGGACAGTATCCGGATTTAAAATCAGGAGGTGCTCGCCTGTAGCAGCATCAAAACCCTGGTTGTTTCCCAGTGAAAAGCCCACATTCAGTTTGTTTTCGATAACCCGGATGTCCGCAAATTCACCAACTTCCGCCCAAATTTTTGCGAGTGATTCATCGGTGGAGGCATTGTCCACGATGATAATTTCCCCGTCACATTTGACCATTTCAGGGATTAGCGAATGCAGACACGGACCGATTTCGTCCGCCGAGTTGTATGTAACAATTATTGCAGAGAGGGCATGATTAAATTCCGTGATGGAAGCAGTCATGGTGGGTCAGTCAGTGCAGACCCGTCAGGCTTGATTCTCAGCAGCCTGCTGAGCGATGAGGAGGTTGATCTCGTCAATTTCGGTCTCAACACGCTCGGTGTTGGGGGATTTTTCCCGAAGAATTTCCAAAACCTGCAGCGCATGTTGATACAAACCCTGATCTTTGAAAATCTGCATGAGTGTGAAGGTGGCCATTGAGCGCGTGATTTTTTGTGGTTTTGTATCTTCAGGTTCCGGGGTCGGTTGGACCTTAATTTTGTGATTTGGAGCTAAAAGTTGTGACTCTTCAGATTGAATCACCGGTCCCGATTTTGGCTCTGCTGGTTTCGCCTGCGGTTTTTCGGTGTGCGTATCCGGTTTGGCGGGTGCTGTAATTTCCGCAGCTACCGTAACCTTTGGGATCTCAACCGGTTCCTGTTTTTCAGACACCGTTTTTTTACTCCCACCCGGTTTGGGAGACGGCGGTTTAACCGATTCCATCGCATCTACAACCGGCTCATCGTTTTGAGGGGTGGTCGGTGTGTCCTGATTTCCGGGCAAAAAATCGCGGCGATCGGGGCGGGTCAGAATCCGATCCGCATCACTTTGGAGCTTAAAATATTTGACAACATCCGCATTCCCGGGAATGATGAAGGAAAGACGCCGCATCAGGGCAGCCTCTTCCTGAGGTGTAAGCTCGGACTTCCAATTTTTTAAATAGGTCTGGATGACACCCGGAAAGGGGCGGTGACTTTGGAGAACAATGGCGTACTCCTCGCGGGCTTCAGCGATGCGACCCTGTGCCAGGTAAATATCGCCCAAAAGTTTCCGGAGGATGATATGGTCGGTCTCCCCATTCAGACCGAGTTGGCAGATCTTTTCGGCACGATCCAACTTACCGATTTCCATATTTTGACGCCCGTACCAGGCAAAAAGCGCTGAGTTTGGATGGTGTAGCAGATAACCTTCCAGTCGTTTCTGCTTTTGGAAAATTGTATCTCGTCGTTCGGGTCCGGGTGTTGCTGTTGCTGTTGCTGTCGTTGTCCTAGTACTCATGGCATCTACTCTCACTGTTTCCAGCTTGCTATAGGGGGATATTACCGTGTTTTTTCTTGGGATTCAAATCGACTTTGTTCGTCAGTCGTTCGAATGCACGGATCAGGCGCTGTCGGGTTTCATGGGGTTCAATGACATCGTCCACATACCCACGTTCCGCGGCTGAATAGGGATTCGCAAACCGATCCGCGAATTCTGCTGTTAATTTTTCCAGCGTTGCAGCCGGGTTGTCTGATTTCGTAATGTCTCGTCGGAAAATTATTTCAGTGGCACCTTTTGCACCCATCACTGCAATCTCCGCTGACGGCCAGGCGTAGTTGAAATCACCCCGAATATGCTTGGAGTTCATCACATCATAAGCCCCACCGTAAGCCTTCCGGGTGATAACCGTAACTTTCGGCACGGTGGCTTCAGCAAAGGCGAACAACAATTTTGCGCCGTGGCGGATGATCCCGCCCCATTCCTGATCGGTTCCGGGTAAGAATCCCGGTACATCTTCAAACACCAATAAGGGAATATTGAAGGCATCACAAAAACGAACGAACCGAGCCCCCTTGACTGAGGCATCAATATTTAAGACACCCGCCAGAAATGCAGGCTGGTTAGCCACGATGCCAATGGGACGGCCATTCAGCCGGGCAAATCCCACCACCATATTTTGCGCAAAATCGGCATGCACTTCGAAAAAATCACCCTGATCAATAATTCGGTGAATCACATCTTTAATATCGTAAGGTTTGTTTGGATTGACCGGTACGATGGTATCCAATTCCTTGTCACCACGGTCTGTCGGATCATCACAGGCAATTGAGGGGGGATCTTCCAGATTGTTCTGCGGCAGGTAGGAAAGCAGCTTTTTTATCTGCTCCAGCGCTTCAACTTCATTATCGGCAACGAAATGACACACACCGGATTTGCTGGCGTGGGTCATGGCGCCACCCAACTCCTCCTTGGTCACCGCCTCGTGAGTAACCGTTTTCACCACATCGGGACCCGTAACAAACATATAGCTCGTGTTCCGGGTCATGATGACAAAATCCGTAATAGCTGGTGAATAAACAGCGCCGCCGGCACAGGGCCCGAGAATAGCAGAAATTTGGGGGACAACACCCGATGCGGTTGTATTGCGCAGAAAAATATCCGCGTATCCGGCCAGACTGACAACCCCCTCCTGAATCCGTGCGCCACCGCTGTCATTCAATCCGATGATGGGTGCTCCAACCCGCATGGCATGATCCATAATCCGGACAATTTTTTCCGCATAGGCTTCAGAAAGGGAACCGCCGAACACAGTGAAATCCTGGCTGAACACATAAACCAGACGACCATGGATGGTACCGGATCCTGTTATAACGCCATCACCCAAATACTTTTCTTTTTCGAGTCCAAAATTATTTGATCGATGGGTCACCAACATGCCCATTTCCTCGAAGGAACCATTATCCAACAAGAGTTCGACGCGTTCCCGGGCGGTGAGTTTTTTCTTGGCGTGCTGCGCCTCGATGCGTTTTTCGCCACCACCAAGCAGCGCTTCAGCTTTTAACTCTCGGAGTCGTGTGATCCGGGGATCCTGACTCATGAACGATGCTCCTTCACCCAATCTTCGATATAGGTCACGATCTCTTTCAGGCTCGTTCCGGGACCAAACAGGCGCCCCACCCCATTGCCATTCAGGGTCTGCATATCTTTTTCAGGGATAATGCCCCCACCGGTGAGCAGCACATTATCAAGACCATTTTCCAGCATCAAGGCCATCACTTTCGGAAAAATCGTCATGTGCGCCCCAGACAAAATGGATAATGCGATCACATCAACATCTTCCTGGACGGCTGCCGAAACGATCATGTCCGGCGTCTGCCTTAAGCCGAGATAAATGACCTCCATCCCGGCGTCCCTGAAAGCGCTGGCCAATACTTTGATTCCCCGATCATGACCATCCAGTCCGGGTTTTGCCAACAAAATTCTAATTTTATGATCCATTAAAAAATTTCTCCCGATCTCGTCATTGACATCCAAACCTCTCTAAATGGCGGTAAACTTAGTCGCTCAGGGCATTGGAATCCAAACCTTTATCTGTCTGACGCCGGCCCGTCCAATGACTCCCGCGGGTACTTTACCCGGCTGTCCAGAACCAACGTCACCGGCCCCTCGTTCCGAATGTCCACCGTCATCATGGCACCAAATTGTCCGGACTGAACCGGAACGCCCTGTTTTCCCAGTCGCTCCATGAAATATTCATACAACTGAGCACCCATTTCCGGACTCGCGGCATGAATAAAACTCGGACGACGACCTTTTTTATAATCCGCCAGCAAGGTGAATTGTGAAATGACCAATGCCGAGCCGGCGACATCCAGAACTGACCGATTCATTTTACCCTGGTCATCTTCAAAAATCCGCAGTTCTGCCGTCTTCGCTGCCAGCCAATCGGCGTCGCGGTGCTCATCGTCCTCAGCCACTCCCAGCAAGACCACCAGACCCTGTTTAATGGCACCGGAAACAGCATCCCCGATGGTGACAGAACCCGAGCTGACACGCTGTAAAACGGCAATCATCTATTATTTACTGAACCACACATTTTCGGCGCCATATTGTTCTTTCAACGAGGTCAAGAAATCACCATTAGCCGAAACCCGGATACTCCGTGCCAGGATAATTTTTTCCGTTGATTTCGGGTGTCGCAAGTGCAGGACCAGTTGACAGGGACCCGCGTAGCGCTGCGCCAGTTGGTATAAATGATCCATCTCTTTCGTTGTCCGTTCCGCAGGGTTGAAGGCCAGATGAATTTGTTTGGAAAGTGTGTTGCGAGCTTCGTCAATGCGTAAAACCTGGGCGACCATTATTTTGGGCTCCTCTTCAGCCCGTTTGGAGACCGCACCTTCCACAAAAACCAGTGAATCATTGTAAACCAATTGTTTGTGTCGCTCAAAAGCCTCATTGAACATGATGCACTCGATGTAACCATCCAGCCCATTTAGCGTGAAAAAGGCCATCTGGTTGCCTTTTTTGTCAAAGTGCAATTTCAGCCCTGAGATGAGACCACCGACCTTGACCATGACACCATCCTGCAAAGGCTCAAGGTTGTCCAAATCCATTGTTGAGAAGGCAGTAACCTCCTCCTCAAACCCATGCAAGGGATGTCCCGTGAGATAAAATCCGATGGCGTCTTTCTCACGATTCAATTTGTCCATCGTTTCCCAAAGTCCCAAATCTTCCAGTTCCGGCGGGCGAATCGTCTCCGGTTTACCTCCGGTTCCGAACAGATCAGTCTGATCTGTATTCTTGAGCGCCTGGACGCGTTGACCGTGCAGGAGTGCGCCCTCGATAACAGCAAATTTTGATTTGCGCGTACCCGGAAGTTTGTCCAGGCCGCCACTTACCACCAAATTTTCCAAGACCCCTTTGTTCAAAGCATGCGAATCGAGTCGGGCTGTAAAATCATAAATGTCTGAGAACTGGCCATTGGAAGCGCGTTCTTCCTGAATGGCTTCCGCTGTTTTCGCACCCCCCTTTTTGATGG
>MNWS01000052.1:5618-9434 GCA_001872685.1 Fidelibacterota bacterium CG1_02_48_14 | reverse complement strand
TCTTCTTCCCTCTATCCCCTCAGCATCGGATGATCTTTTAAAGCATCCCATAAAAAATACAGGGAGCCGGCATGGCGTAAATCGACCTCCACTTTTCCTGATTGCAGTGCTTCGATTTGGATCAGGTGGAAATCAATCGGATCAAAATCGGCAATGAATTCCGGCGTGGTGTATTCCAATCGTCCGTTTATCTGCCTGAAGGATGATTCTGTCTTTCCGTGACTATGATGCAGGACGCCATCGGCGAAATGGTGACCGCTTTCTTCCTGGGCAAAAGATTCCGATGATAACCAAAATTTGGGTTTCGTTCGAAATGGCTGTCCTTTGGTGGGGCAAAATGTCGTACAATTCCCACACTCGTTACAAAAATCACCCACATTGAAAATTTGCGTCGTCTGGGCCGCGGTGACCAGATGATGTTGTGTCGGTTGGAATACATCATTTTCCAGAATTCCCTGGGAAACCCGTACAACTCGGGGTCGGATCGTGAACTCGACATTAGCGCGATTCGGGCAAACACTAACGCAAACACTACAGCGTTCATCGCAAAAGAGACAACGCGAAGCCTCAGCCTTGGCACTTTCAGCGTCAAGAGGCTTCGACATTAAATCAAATCCCAGGGTGTCATTCGAGCGATGCGTCACCAGAGCGGGACCATAATCTCTCACCGCCTGTTTCTGCTGCAACTCGATCCTGGTCAGGTCCCGTTGGTGTGGCTCGTAAACCTGATCGCTCCGTAAATTCGCCTTTTTTCGAATCGCCTGAGCCACATGGCGGCCGTCGCCAATTGCTTTGATTAATGTCGCGGGACCACGGACAGCATCTCCCCCAGCGAAAATGTCATGGATTTGGGTTTCCAAAGTTTGTGGATCCACCTTCAACTCATGCTCTGGGAAAAAATCCAACACGACTTCCTGACCAATGGCAGAAATAATCACATCTGCCGGAATATCAAAATAGGGTTCCCCAGCAGCTACGGGCTGACGGCGACCTGACGCATCGATCTCGCCCAAAACCATTTTTTGACAACGCAAACCTGTGACGTGTCCATTCATCTCAAGGATTTCAACCGGGGCCGTGAGTTCAAGTAATTTGATACCCTCAATTCCTAATTCACCAATTTCATCACGATCCGCCGGCATTTGTGCAACAGTCCGGCGATAAACGACTGTGACATTCCCTTTTGTACCAACGATTCGTTTGGCGGTGCGAGCGGCATCCATGGCGGAATTGCCTCCACCAATGACCAACACGGAATCACCTGGTTTTGGTCGCTCAGCGCTATGTACGGACTGGAGAAATGTCAGTTGATCCAAAACGCCTGAGTACTTCTCACCCGGGATGTCGAGCCGTTTCCCGACCTGAGCGCCCACCGCAACAAAAATGTAATCGAAATGGCTTCGCAACGCCTCAAACCGGGCAGGATTGATTTCCGTGCCGGTGTGGATGATGACGCCCAAGCGCTTGATTCTTGCCACATCTGCTGCCAGACCCGCCGCATCCATCCGAAAAGAGGGAATTGTACCGGCGGTCATCCCGCCAACCTGGGATTTTGATTCGAAAATTTCTACTTCAAAGCCATCCTGCGCCAGAAAGTAGGCAGCGGATAAACCGGCGGGACCACCACCAATTATGGCTACCGTGTGGCCGTTGAATGGCGCGCAACGGGGATCGGTTTTTCCATTCGCATGTTCGGCAATGAAATGCTTGATCCCACGTATGAGCAATGGCCGATCGTAATTGATTCGTGTGCATTTACTCTGACAAAGATGGTCGCACACCAAACCAGCCACGTGGGGCATGGGATTGTTGCGTAAAATAATTTCCAGCGCGCGTTGAAAATCTCCCTGGGCAGCGTGGTACATATATCCTGGAATGTCCTGATTGACGGCACATTCATTGATACAGGGAGCCGCGATACAATCGAAGGTCATTAACGGGCGATCGGTTTTAATGCTTTGATTGGGAAAATGGTGCTGATGATAGCGTTCGTCTGCTGATACAGACCCGGCGTAGGCTTTAAGATTGGCCAATCCGGCTTGGGTGACGTCCTCTTCACCATCCGAGTGGGATAAAATAAATTCCGTCAGATTGGTGGAGCCGGTGGCCAGAATTTTCTCATTCAAAATTTCTAAATATTGGTGGAGTCTGGCATAACCGCCGGGTTTCAGAAGGTCAGAGCAAACCGTAACCGGCCGAATATTGCATTCCAGAATTTCCGCCAGATTAAACGCGTCGGCGCCGGCTGAAAAACTTATGTCCAACTGTCCGTCAAAATCGGATTGCAGTTTTTCTGCAACCAAAACACTGATAGGATGCAAGGCACGGCCACTCATATAAACCATCGGTTCATTATCAGGCAGATTGCCCTTCAGATTTTCAACTTCCAGCGTATTTGTCAGCTTGATGCCAAATTCAACACCCGCCTGCCCCGCCGCAATCTGGAGTGAACGAATCAGATCCAGCGCTCCATCATATTTCAGATCATGTTCGAAGGCAAGGTCCGGGACGTGAATGGTGTTGAAACCCAGTTGATTATGGAGCAGGTCACGGAGCTGATCAGGACCCAGCAGTGTCGGATTTAATTTGATCGTCGTGTGGAGTTTGCGCTCATGAATCAGGTATTTCCCGATGCGTTCGATCTCATCCGGCGGACAACCGTGCATGGTGGAAAGCGTGATATTGTCTGTCATGCGTTGGGGAATCTGGATGTCACCCAAACCCGGTAAAATACCCTTTAACCGATTTAATTTCTCCGAAAGTTGTACCGGACATGAAACCATTTTGTCCAGGAACGTCTGAACATTGGGATTTTGGATGCCTGCCAGATCATAGCCTACACTCATGTTGAAGATCAAGCCGGATTCAGTATCATGATCCCAACCCAAATGATGACGTAACCAATGAATGATTATCCAGCCGTTCAAATATTCGTCGAATGATTGCTGAAGTTGTAATTCCTGAGACCATTCACAGTTATAGCCTTCATCGGACATGTCAATGCAAGGTTTGGTTACCTCGATTGCATCCAGCGTCTGGACCGTTTTCAATTCCATGTAGCGTGCGCCGGTCAACCACGCCGTGATGATGTTTTGCGCCAATTGTGTATGCGGACCGGCGGCAACACCGATGGGTGTTTCAAGCAATTGACCGTAGCGTCGCATCCGAAAGGGCTGATGTGGATTGGGTTGAAACCATAGACTGCGATGGATCCCAAATAGTTGGTCCTGATGAAGATCCCGGAGCATCCAGGCAGCGAGTTTTTCGATGGGTATCGGATAAAATTTATCACTCATACGCGCCAACCTGTAAATGCTGTAATTCGTGAACAATCAGATTAGAAAGTACTTTTCGGCGATATTTCGCAGTCGCCCGGACATCATCAATGGGCGCAATATCCCGTTGGATCGCCTGGTCCCATAACACCGGATTTTCTTCGTGAGCCAAAACCATTTCAGTGAGGGTATCCAAAAATACGATCGTCGGTGCCACGGCTCCGGCGGTTATCTCCAGATCGGTAATTTGCTCAGCGGAATGGTTATATCGAATGGCGTAGCTGGCGACTGCAATGGCCATGGCATCCCGCAAACCCAACTTGTAAAACCTCGATACACCGGTTGGTTGCGGTAAGATGATCGAATGAATGAGTTCACCCGGTTCGAGAATCGTTCGTCCCGGACCTTCGATGAAATCAACCAATCGAATCGTCCGAGCAGCATGCAAACTCACCAGGTGAATTCTGGCGTGATACAGATAAAGAGCCGGCAATGTATCAGCCGCGGGTGAGGCGTTCGCGATATTCCCCGCCAGAGTTGC
>MNWS01000052.1:0-5608 GCA_001872685.1 Fidelibacterota bacterium CG1_02_48_14 | reverse complement strand
ATCTGAACACCAGCGAAGTCCGTGGTCGCCTGCCACAATGCCGGAAAATTTTCATGAATTATTTCCGACTGCCGGAGTGCTTCAATAGTGGTTAATCCACCAACCACCACACCCTCTTCATTCGCCGTAATACCCTGTATATCAGCAAGATATTTGATATTTATCAAGTTGTCCGGCAGGGGTCGCCCCTGTTCAAACCGTGGCATCAAATCTGTCCCGCCGGAAAGAATGACGGTCTGTCTCCCAGACAATTCTGCCAAAAGTGCCAGACATTTATTCAGTTCGCGCGGTTGGAATATTTTCATGGTTTCCGTCCAGCCGTTTCCACGGCATCCACCACTTTCTGATAGCCGGTGCAGCGACAAATATTACCCGCCAGGGCGTAACGAATTTGGTCACGACTAGGTGTTGTCTTGGATTTTAGCAATTCCGCCGCCGATAAAATCATCCCCGGAATACAATAACCACATTGAACTGCGTGTTCAGTGATGAATGCTGCCTGAATCGTATCCAACCCTGCAGCCGAGCGTAAACCTTCGATCGTTAAAATGGCAGATCCGTGCGTTTCTGCGGCAAAAATCAGGCAACTATTCACGACCTTGCCATCCAGGATGATGGTGCAAGCGCCACATTCCCCTTCACCACACACCTCTTTGGCACCCGTCAGGTGAAGCTCATCCCGGATGAAATCCAGCAGACGCAAATGCGTCGGGATGCGACGCTGAATCTGCTCTCCGTTCACGGTCACCACCAGATCAAACCATTCAATTTTTGCGGCGTGAATCATTGATCTATTCCAATGCCCCCTGTTGTTCAAGAAAATCGGAAATGGCATCCATGTCAGGAGCGATTGGAGCAGATCGCCGGATTTTTTGTTGCGCTGCCGGAATGTCTTTTAAACCACTGCCGGTTGCCAGCAGGACAACGCGTGATGGCAGTGGAATTTGACCCGATTCACGACAGGCTTTTAACCCGGCATAAGCAGCGGCTGAGGCTGGTTCTGCGAAAACCCCGGTAAGTCTGGCCAATTCTGATTGCGCGATTAAAATGTCATCATCTTTGACGGTCACACCGAAGCCCTCAGAATCCCGCAGCGCGATCAATGCCTTCTCCCCATCCCGGGGCAGATCAACCGCGATGCTATCGGCAATGGTATGTGCATGCACAGCCGTCGGGGAATTTTCATTCGCCTGAAACGCGTTCACAATCGCCGCTGAACCTGCCGCCTGAATCGCTACCAATTTCGGCATTTTCTCAATCCAGCCGAGCTGCATTAGGTCAAAAAATCCCTTGTAAACACCACTCAGGATACACCCATCACCCACCGGGACTAAAACATAATCCGGCACGTTCCAATCCAGTTGTTCGGCGATTTCAAATGCGACGGTTTTCTTGCCTTCCACCAAAATGGGATTGATTCCCGTGTTCCGGTTGTACCAACCAAATTTCTCAGATGCCTGCCAGGCAAGATCAAATGCCCTATCATAATTTCCATCTACCGGAACCAGAATAGCGCCATACTGGAGAATTTGCGTCAGTTTGGCCAATGGTGCGGTGGCGGGTGCAAAAATGATCGCGCGGGTGTCTGCATTGGCCGAGATTGCTGCCAAAGAAGCAGCGGCGTTGCCGGTACTCGCAGCTACAATCGTTGTTAAGCCCAGTTCTGATGCGTGCTGAACCGCGAGTGCTGATGCACGGTCTTTGAGTGAGGCGCTGGGATTACGGGTGTCGTCCTTGATCCAAATTTCCTCAAATCCCAGCTCAGTCACCAGTCGCTGAGCTTTGATCAATGGTGTACCACCAACTTGCAGGGTCAAGTTTTTAGCCATTTGTTGGACCGGAAGTAACGGAAAATAGCGCCAGAGTGAGCGGTCAGTATTTTCTGCCAGGATGGATTTAGTCCAACGAGTCCTGATTCTGTCGTAATCGTAGCCCAAATCCAGATTGGAGCCACATTCCGGACAGGTATAGTGGAAGACATCAATCGGGATTTCCTGCCTGCAACCTACACAGATTGATTTGATAACCGTTGACCGATAAGGCAATATTTCCGGCACAAATTCAAACATATTCTTTGATCACACCCGTTCGTTCGTTGAACGCTTCAATTTTTTCATCCCAGGAATCTGCCTGGCCGAATTGCTGATTCCAATAGTCTTCATCGTACCATTGGGCATTCAACTCTTCCACCGTTTTACCTTGCTGTTCCACCCAGGTGAAATACTTCAAATTATGCATGCGCTTGCGGTCGTAGTACGACAGCTCCAGCATATCATCTTTATCAACACCCATAAGACGCCCTTCGAAATCCACCGCAGCCTGGATGGAGGTATAATCACCCTCTTTTTCACGGGCTTCCCGAATGCGACTGCCATACATCTCCATGCTGTCTGTGGCGACGGTAAAAATCACATCATTCTGGCTGTATTCATAATACTTCGCCATTTTGATGGCACCCAGGACATTGGCGATTCCAGATATTCCCAACAAACCCAACCGCATCACGACTTCTGCGGGAACACCACCTGACTGGAGAAAATCTCTGCCCAGCGGTTCATTGAAAAGTCGGAGCAAACGCATCACGACCGCATCATCCAAATCCACAACGACATCCGTGTTGCGCATATTATGAACCCAGGGCACATGCTTATCGCCGATACCTTCGATGCGATGGGCACCGAAACCATTGCGCAGGAGTGTCGGACACTGCACCGCCTCACCTGCTCCAACTTTTAGCGCCGGGAATTGCGTCTTGAGGTAATCCCCACTGCCTAATGTCCCGGCAGAACCCTGTGTTAAAAACAGACCGCTAAAGCGCTGGTTGGCTGTCTTGATCGAATTGAAAACCTCTGCCATGGCGGGACCTGTTACGGCATAATGCCATAAAGGATTGCTCATCTCATCAAATTGGTTTAAGACGACGATTTTATCTCCGCGTTCAGCCTTCAGTTGTTTGACCTTGTCGTAAATTTCTTTCACATTACTCTCACCACCCGGTGTGGCGATGACTTCCGAACCGACTTTGTTAAGCCAGTCAAACCGCTCCTGAGACATCTCCTCCGGTAAGACCGCAATGGAGCCACAACCCAGCAAATAGGCATCGTAAGCGCCTCCGCGACAGTAATTACCCGTGGATGGCCACAATGCTTTTTGGGTGGATGGATCAAATTGACCGGTGATCAATTTTGATACCAGCGGTCCAAACGTGGCACCGACTTTATGAGCACCGGTAGGAAAGTACTTACCCAGTAGAACCACGATCCGCGCTTTCACGCCGGTGAGCTCGCCGGGTAGTTCGATGTAATTAACACCACCAAATCCGCCCCCGAATTCCACCGGTTCGTTCTTCCAGGAAATGCGGAAAAGATTGAGTGGGTTGAGATCCCAAAGTCCTATGTCGCGTAATTTTGCCTGGATTTTTTCCGGTATCAAATCCGGATTGCGCATTTGTTTGAAGGTCGGGATGATAACATGTCGATCCTGGCACCGCTTGACAGTGTTTGCCAGGTTAAGCTCTTGTTGTTTGGTCATTTAATGCTCAATTCTCGGTTATTAATTCTTTTTAACTCGCTCCTGTCGCTCTTCGATCCGTCAAAAGCCGGACAAGTTCTCACTCCGTTCGCCTCAGAGTGACAGGATTGTTTTATCTCCCACCCATTGTCAAAGCCATCACCGCCTTGGATGTATGCAGTCGGTTTTCAGCCTCATCATAGACGATGGAATGCGATCCATCAATCACACTATCCTCTACCTCATTTCCCCGGTCAGCCGGCAGGGCGTGCATATACATGGAATCCGGTTTCGTCAAGGCCATTCGCTCCTCAGTGCATTTCCAGATTTTGTTTTGAGTGAGCAGATCATCAACGACATCCTTACCGGGATTTGAAACCCAACTGCCCCAATTCTTGGGAATAACGACATCTGCATCACGGTAAGCAGAATCCTGATCATGGGTAATCGTGAGCGATCCGCCATTTTGCCGGGCACTTTCCTCGGCCTTATTAATGACCCAATCTGGTAATTCATAGCCTTTCGGGTAAGCCAGAGTCACATCCATCCCGAATCTGGGAAATAGCAATACTTGCGATAGAGGTACTGAGATGGGTTTCTTGTGACTGGTGGCATACGCCCAGATCACCGAAACCTTGAGATTCCTCAATTGCGGTCGTTTTTCCTGAATAGTCATGAGGTCGGCGATGGCCTGTAACGGATGATACAGGTCGCATTGCATATTAATGATTGGAACGGTTGACCATTGTGCCAGGTCATTCAAATATTTATTCCCGATACCCCAGAAACAGTTACGACAAGCGATTCCGTGGCCATAGCGCGAAAGAATAATCGCCGTATCTTTAGCAACTTCACCGTGTGAAATCTGCATGGTACTGGTGTCCAGAAAATGGCCGTGACCCCCGAGTTGGGTGATTCCGGCTTCCATTGAATTCCGGGTTCGGGTAGATTGCTCGAAGAACATAAGAAATACGGTCTCGTTCTTCAGGTATTCCGTGCTTTCGCGCATAGCGAATTTGCGTTTAAGGTCAGTTGAAACAGCGAGGAGCGTTTCGATCTCCTCACGACTCCAATCCTGGAGCGTGATGAAATGTTTTCCACGAAAATTTGTCTGCATTTATCTAATTCCTTTGCTTGAAGTTACACGGAGTACACAGAGAATTTCACAGAGTGCCACAGAGATCTAATTATATTTTTCGAAATCATCATTCGGTTAATCTTTTCCATTAATTAAGGCCAATATGTCTCCCTGAACCCCGTCGAAGGGCACATTGGCTTTTGCTTTCTTGATAAATCTTAGTTCTGTGCTCTCTGTGCCGTCTGTGCTCTCAGTGGTTAGCATTCTTTCATTCTTACTTTGCGCACTTTGTGTCTTTGGGGTGAACTTTCTTAATCAGCCAGATTGGCCATCGATTCCGGCATTTCCCCGGCAAATTGGTTCACATAAATCCCGGGAATCACCGCGTACATGGCTGCCGCCTGTACCAATTCATCCTTCCAGGTCATTTCATTGGGTGCGTGCGCCTGATCCTCGTGACCGGGACCGAACCCAATGCACGGAATGCCGAACTGCCCCATAATCGCCACCCCATTTGTTGAAAATGTCCATTTATCCACCAAGGGTTCGGAATCGAATAAACCTTCATAAGCCGTGATCAATGTTTTCGTTACCGGATGATCTGCTTCGATTAGCCAGGTTGGGAAATAGGCATCCGACGGGTAGGTCAACCCGGTATAGGATGACTGGGCGTAACCATACATTTCAACTGTGGCCTGGGCGGCTTTTACGCCGGGCAGGTTCTTAATCTCAGCAATCGCCGACTCAGCCGTTTCACCAAATGTCAGGCGGCGATCAATGGAAATCGAACAACCGTCCGCCACGGCGCACCGGGAGGGTGACGTGAAGAATATTTCTGAGACAGTCAGCGAACCTTTTCCCAAAAAATCGTGATGTTTGAGCCGGGGGTGGAGCTGCTCCAGATCCCTGATGATGTTCGCCATTTTGTAAATCGCATTTTCGCCCCGTTCCGGCGCTGAACCGTGAGCGCTCACCCCATTTGTCGAAACTTTGATCTCCATGCGACCCCGGTGGCCGCGA
>MNWS01000094.1 GCA_001872685.1 Fidelibacterota bacterium CG1_02_48_14 | reverse complement strand
GTCGTGATTTCGTCACCATTCATATCCGTGATATGCGACGCGCATGCCAGGCATGGATCGAATGAATGCACGGTCCGGAGTACCTCCAAAGGTTGCTCAGGATTCACCATGGGCGTGCCTTTCAGGGCCGATTCATACGCGCCCGAACGACCTTGTCCATCCCGGGGGGACGCATTCCAGGTGGAAGGCACAACAATCTGATAGTCCTCTATCTTCTTGTTTTTAATGTGTATCCAATGTCCCAAGGCACCGCGGGGCGCTTCGGTGAAGCCAAACCCCTTTACGTCATTTGGCCAGCGATCGGGATTCCACATGTCAGCGTTGAAGGTGTCATATTTTCCGGCTTTGATATTCGCCACGAGTTGATCGTAGTAGTGACGCATGAACCCAGCCGTTTGTTTGCACTCCACTCCACGGGCTGCCGTTCGACCCAAGGTCGAAAAAAGTGCTGCAGCAGGTGCATTCAAGTGACCCAATACATAATCAACCAGACCTTTGATTTCCGGGACACCCTTGGCGTAAGCAACCAATACGCGCGCCAGGGGACCAACTTCCATGGGATTGTCTTTCCAGCGCGGCGTTTTCAGCCAACTGTATTGTTTATCCGTGTCGAGGTTTTCGAAGGGCGGTTGTGGACCGGTATATTTTGGCGTGGTCTGACCCTCCCAGGGATGCAGGGCTTTGTCATCACCACCTTCGTAAGTATACCAGCTATGGGCGATTTCCTCTTTGATCTGGTTCGGATCACGCGGGTTGACATCGTCGTAAACCGTTGACAAATCCTTATTCAGAATCGCACCACGCGGCCAGAGGAAACTCGCCGGATCATTCACATTGGTCTCTGGGAAATCACCGTAAGACAGGTAGTTTCCCAACCCGCCACCATGCAGCCAACCTTTGTAATAACCTGCAATGGCGATGAGATCCGGGATATAAACCTGGTCAATGAAAGTATTCGTCTGGTCAATGATATCTTTGATCAGATTCAGTTTTTCAATGTTGATCGCCCGGTCGCTTTCGGGATTAATCGCTGATGCCATGCCACCCACGACATAATTCGGGTGAGGATTCTTCCCGCCAAAGACGGTGTGAATCTTTACAATCTCTTTTTGGAATTCCAATGCTTCCAAATAGTGCGCCACAGCGATCAAATTGACTTCCGGTGGTAACAG
This sequence comes from Fidelibacterota bacterium CG1_02_48_14, assembly GCA_001872685.1. Classification (GTDB taxonomy): domain Bacteria; phylum Fidelibacterota; class UBA8477; order UBA8477; family UBA8477; genus UBA8477. The sequence goes on along the minus strand of MNWS01000094.1, from coordinate 8,510 downwards.
GTAGCCACTATGCCCCCAGTAACCATTGGAAAAAATACCCAATTGACCACTCTCGACGAACTTTTGCAAACGCCCCTTCAGCTCTTTGAAATAGCCCGGTGAAGATTTCGGCCAGGGCGAAATACTCTGAGCGATTCGGGAGGCTTCATTGGGATCCGCGCTAAGGGCACTCACAACATCCACCCAATCCAGCGCGTGCAAATGATAAAAATGGACCAGATGGTCCTGAGTCTGCTGCGTGGCATTCATGAGATTTCTGATGATACGCGCATTCTCCGGCACCGGAATTCCCAGGGCATCTTCAACACAACGCACGGATGCCAGGGCATGCACGGTCGTACACACACCGCAAATACGCTGGGTGAATGCCCAAGCGTCACGGGGATCACGACCTTTCAGGATAATTTCCAAACCGCGCCACATGGTACCGCTGCTATAGGCATCTGAAATGACATTTTGGTCATTCAATTTGGCCTCAATACGCAAATGTCCTTCAATACGAGGAATCGGATCAACAACAATTCTTCTAGCCACGAGTTATTCCTCCTTCCCAGCCGGAGCGGGAGTTGATTTATTTTCGCGTGATTTTTTAACAGCACTACCAATCGCATGGGCTGCCATACTAACGGCGGCGGCACCAACGGCGATCTGTCCAATCGTATCCGCATTGGAGTCGGAACCTGTGAAGCCAATATTGGCCAGACGCGAATAAAAGGGTCCATTATCCCAGAAATTGGGTTCTGAACAGCCGATACACGGGTGACCCGAACCGATTGGGAAACTGATGCCTTCATTCCATTTAATGGATGAACAGGAATTGTAAGTCGTGGGACCTTTGCACCCCATTTTGTACAAACACCAGCCCTGACGAGCACCATCGTCATCGAAGGTTTCCACAAACATACCCGCATCGAAATAGGACCGGCGTTCACATTTGTCGTGAATTCGGGTGCCATAGAATGCCTTGGGACGACCCAGACGATCCAGCTCAGGCAATTTTCCAAACGTGAGTAAATGGGTGATGACACCGGTCATGACCTCTGCGATAGGCGGACAGCCGGGTACATTTACAATAGGTTTATCTTTAATGATCTTGTGAATGGGCGTCGCACCGGTGGGATTCGGTTTTGCATTTTGCACGCAACCGAATGACGCGCATGAACCCCATGAGATGATCGCCAGGGCATCTTTGGCTGTTTCCTTCAGGACGTTTTCGAAACTATCACCACCAACCATACAATAGACGCCATTATCCTTGGTGGGGACATTGCCCTCAACTGCCAAGATGTATTTGCCTTTGTAGTCCTGCATGATCTGCTTCCGGACAGCCTCAAGCTGGTGACCTGCGGCGGCGCTGAGAGTATCATCATAATCGAGTGAGATCATATTCAGGACGATGTCCGCCACGATAGGGTGGGACGAACGAATGAATGACTCACTACAGCAGGTACATTCCAACCCGTGTAACCAGATCACAGGAATACGCGGCTTTGATTCCATCGCGTGCACGACCTTGGGCACCAGCATTGGGGATAAACCAAGGTAGACCGACATCAGACTGCAAAACTTCAGGAACTCCCGACGTTCCACACCACGCGCTTCCAGAATTTCTGCGAAGGAAGCTTCTTTTTTCATGCTCATCTCCTTATGGTTAACGGACGCAACAGTATCGTAAACTCATTTTTTGTCATCACTCGAAACACGCTTCTTCATTGTTCGAATGTGCTTCCGGGTAAATCATACTGTCTTGATTTCCGTTCGTATGCGAACATAGATTGTTATCTCCAGGTGGCGTGGGAGCGGGTCCCCCATTTAAGATTTTTTCCGTCGGGCTTCTGGATAATCTTTGAATCCGGGATAGACTTACCACGGTCAGATCATCCTGAGAGCACTCATGATGGGTGCTACCGGACAAAATCTCCCAATTTTCAGTTGGTTGTTCCGGGAGCGTACTCACCGGTCAAAAATGATTATAGCGTCAATTGATCCAGATTATGACTCGTACACGAAATGCTCTAAAGCACTGTTAATTCATGTAATTACGCATATCTCTTTCTGTTGCAAACCGGCTGTGAGTGATCAAAATGATTGACATTTTTTCTCAACATTTGATTCCCTCTACCTCCAGCTAATCCAATTGACTCTTTACCATTTATTAGCCAACACTAGCAATAGACCCGATTGTTAAAACATGTGGGAGGAAAATATTTTTCGGATTTCACTATTGCAAGAATTAATTTGTCTCCATCCAAGAAACAATCTATCTGACGGGGATTCCACTCTGAAACCGTCTCTGTAAATGTCCTGAAAAGCATTGGTGATGATGGAGAAATCGACTCTCGAAATGGTCTTCCTGCTATGTTTGGCAGCTATTGGCTGGGTGATTGCACTTTATGTTTACCGGGTGTATCTCGGCACCAGTCAGGTTGGTGTCTGGTGGATGCCACGCATCCTGCAAATGATCAATTGCCGTTGCGATGAAATCAGTGACAGCCCTTTCGGTCAAACGTTTGGGAAATCAAACGCCTTCTGGGGCTTGTGGTATTTCATCCTGGTTTTTTTGGTGGTCATCGGCTATTGGCAATTCAATTTCCCTTCACTCAGCGTGATCTTTATACTGGTACTATTGGCATTTGCACATAGCCTATACCTGCTCTGGGGTCTTTTAATTTTGAGGGTCGTTTGCCGACCGTGTATCGGCACTCATGCCATTAACGGTATCATTTTTTGCGTGCTACTCGCCCATGCTTATCCCCTATTTTTCACCCATTGATCGGATACACAGATGCACGAAATGTCACTGGCTTTAAATATCATTGAATTAGCCGAGCAGGCTGCCCGGGATGCTAATGCCACAAGCATTACGGCAATCGAGATTGACGTTGGTGAAATAGCAGGTGTCATGCTCGATGCCCTTGAATTTTCATTGAGCGTGGCGACCCGGTCAACCCTCGCGGAGGAGGCAAAACTGACATTGCACCTCATCCCGGGTTCCGCAAAATGCAAAGATTGCGGCAGGACATTTCATCTAAGTGAACGCTGGGCTGTTTGTCCCCTGTGTGGTGGCTTGAGTTTTGATATTCTCGCGGGTAAGGAATTGACCATTAAATCGATAGACATTGAATAGGAGCTTTTATGTGTGATACATGCGGTTGCGGTGATCCAGAATCCCTCGTGACAATTCGGAAACCCGGTGAAAATGAGTCAATTATGGATCATAATCGTGGTTGTGATGATCATCGCCACGAAGAGAAGCATGCTGAAGAAGCCACCCATTGCCATTGTCATGAGCACGAAGGCGAGCACGGTCATGGACATAACCATCACAACGATCACCATCACGATCACGATCACCAGCACCAGAACCATCATGGACACGAACATCCACACGAGCACCTGCATGACCATGACCATGACCATGACCATGACCATGCACACTCCCAGGGACAATCACGAACAATTACGCTTGAGCAGAATGTATTGCTGAAAAATAATCTGCTCGCTGAGCGCAATCGAGGCTATTTCGTCGCTAAAAATCTATTTGTCCTGAATTTGGTCAGTTCGCCGGGATCAGGGAAAACAACCCTCCTGGAACGAACCATTACTGACCTGAAATCGGATCAAATGATAAGCGTGATCGAAGGCGATCAACAGACACTTCAGGATGCGAATCGGATTGATGCCACAGGTGCTCCGGTGGTCCAAATTAATACCGGAACCGGTTGTCATCTGGATGCTGATATGATTCAGCGTGCCATTAAAGAATTAAACCCACCGGACGGCTCGCTGGTTTGCATTGAAAATGTGGGGAATCTGGTCTGCCCGGCGCTCTTTGATTTGGGTGAGGCCCACAAAGTGGTGATCATCAGCGTGACCGAGGGGGATGACAAACCCATCAAATATCCCAACATGTTTGCTGAATCGGATGTCTGTATCATCAACAAAATTGACCTGCTCCCCTATGTTGATTTTGATGTGGAACGATGTGTAACCTACGCCCGACAGGTGAATCGTGATTTGAAATTCTTCCAAATTTCCGCTAAGACTGGCGACGGTTTGAAGGATTGGTATCAGTGGCTCAAAACTGAAGCCGGAACTTCTGTTTGACATTGATCGCCACAGATTTCCAGCCCCTTCGTAGCCGGATCCTGGTAAACGGGATCGTCCAGGGCGTTGGTTTTCGGCCGTTCGTTTTCAATCTTGCCGAGGAATGCGGTCTCACCGGTTTTGTTGCAAACTCTTCAAATGGCGTTGAAATTGAGATTGAAGGTGATGGTGATTCCATTGCAAAATTCCACCGTTGTCTGAATACACAGGCACCACCATTGGCCGTTCTTGTAAAAATTGAGAAAGCCGATATTCCCCCACAATTCGAATCCACATTCAAAATCATTTCCTCAAAGCGCACCCATTCAGCCGCAACGCTCATATCACCGGATGTCGCAGTCTGTCCGAACTGCTTGTCAGAACTGTTTGATCCCACCGATCGCCGCTTCCAATATCCGTTCATTAATTGCACCAACTGCGGGCCGCGTTACACCATCATTGAGGCGATTCCCTACGATCGCCCCTTCACCTCCATGCGTCATTTTAAAATGTGCCCGGAATGTCAGCAGGAGTACGATGATCCTCGTAACCGGCGATTTCATGCACAACCCAATGCCTGTCCAACCTGCGGTCCGAAAATTTGGTTGGTAAATGGTGACAATAAGCCTGTAGCCGGCGAAGCATTGGATCTCGCATTAGAATTAATTGAATCCGGTAATATTCTGGCTGTCAGGGGGTTAGGAGGTTTTCATCTTGTGGTTGACGCAACCAATCAGGATGCCGTGATGCGGCTTCGGGAACGAAAACACCGGGAAGCCAAACCATTGGCGGTCATGTTTCCATCCCTGGAAGCCATCACCCGCGAAGTACAAATTAATGCCACCGAATCTGCACTCTTAACAAGCTTTATTGCGCCCATTGTATTGTGCAAAAAATTGCTTGTCGCCACCATCGCGGATGCCGTGGCACCCCACCATTCGCGCTTGGGAGTGATGCTGCCCTATACACCCTTGCATCACCTTCTGCTGAGCCATTTTGGTAAACCTCTGGTAATGACCAGCGCAAATCTCTCTGAGGAACCCATTTGCATCACCAACCCGGAAGCGCTCACCCGACTTAACGGGATTGCCGATTATTTTCTACTGCATGATCGGGATATTTACCTCCGCAATGATGATTCGGTCATGATTCACCTGGCAGGTAAAAACCGGATGATTCGTCGTAGTCGTGGATTCGTCCCCCGCCCCATTTTCCTACCCGCGAGTGGTCCGTCAGTTCTGGCTGTGGGTGGTGAACTCAAAAATACGGTCTGTCTCACGCGGCAAAATCAAGCCTTCCTGAGTCCGTACATTGGGGATATGGAAAATCTCGAGACCTACCATTCCTTCGAACAAACCATCAGCCATTTGCAGCGCGTTTTGGAGGTAAAACCTGAACTGATCATCCACGATTTGCATCCCGATTACCTGGCGACTCAGTGGGCGATGAAACAGGGGATCCCGACGCTGGCGGTTCAACACCATCACGCCCATCTGGCGGCAGCAATGGCTGAAAATTGCCTGACCGAACCAGTCATTGGCGTTATTTTGGATGGAACCGGGTTTGGAACAGATGGCAACATTTGGGGTGGTGAAATTCTGGTTGGAGATGCTTCGGCATTTTCACGATTTGGTCATTTGGAGAATATGCTTTTACCCGGTGGTAATGCTGCCATTCGGGCACCCTGGCGAACTGCCGTTGCTTATCTGCGTCAGTCATTCGATACGAAATTGCCTCAACTAGACATTCTGCGCAATTGGGAAATCGGACCGATTTTGGAAATGGTGAGTTCCCGGACAAATTCACCCTATACCAGCAGTATGGGACGACTTTTTGACGCCATTTCCGCTCTGGCAGGCGGACCAGGGGAAATCCGGTACGAAGGAGAAGCTGCCATTGCATTGATGCAGGCTTGTACGGATTTGAATGTACCACCATTTACTTTTGGAATCCGGTCTCAGGAATCGGTAAAAATACTCTGCGTGAAACCCTTGATTCGCGATGTTGCCCATGCCATTCTGGACGGTGCAGATTTCACGATGATCAGTAATCGTTTCCATCGCACACTGGTAAATTGGCTGGTGAAAATCCTGGAGCTGGCGCGGCGTTCTACCGGGATAAATCAGATTGTTCTCAGCGGCGGTGTTTTTCAAAATGAAATTCTTTTGGAAGCGCTGATCCCGCGCCTACAGTCCAAAAATTTCGAAGTATTTGCCCACGAACTGGTTCCCACAAACGATGGTGGATTGGCATTAGGGCAGGCTCTGATTGGTCAAAAATATTTAGAAAAGATGAGGTTGAAGCAGAAAGGATAAACCATGTGTCTTGGCATTCCAGGTAAGGTTGTTGAAATATTTGAGGAAGGTGGATTGAAAATGGGTCACATTGATTATGGTGGCACTCAAAATAAAGCCTGTCTTGAATATGTCCCGGAAATAGAAATCGGACAGTACACGATTATCCACGCTGGTTTTGCGATTTCCATCATTGATGAAATGGAAGCCCAACAGAGTTGGGATGCATGGCGTGAAATGGCTGAGGCGGCCGCGCGGGAGGGCATTGATTTATTCGGGGAAGAGACCGGAGCGTCGGCATGAAATATTTGGATGAGTTCAGAAATCCTGAAGTTGCCCATCAGATATTGGAACAGATCAGGAAGACGGTAACCAGACCCTGGGTCATCATGGAAATCTGTGGTGGTCAGACCCACAGCATCATCCGGAACGGCATTGACCAACTTTTGCCACCGGAAATCACACTTGTTCATGGTCCGGGCTGTCCGGTTTGCGTCACGCCATTGGAAATTATTGATCAGGCCATCGCTATCGCCAGCCAACCGAATGTGATATTTACCAGTTTTGGTGACATGTTACGCGTTCCCGGAAGTTACAAGGATCTGTTAAAGGTCAAATCCGAAGGGTTTGATGTTCGCACGGTCTATTCGCCTTTGGAGGCAGTCGATTTAGCTCGCAACAATCCCGATAAGGAGGTGGTTTTTCTGGCGGTGGGTTTTGAAACAACCGCACCGGGAAATGCCATGGCGATTCATCAGGCAGCGAAAGAGAATCTGACGAATTTCAGTGAATTGGTCAGCCATGTCCTCGTCCCACCGGCCATGGAAGCCCTGCTGAGTTCGCCTGAAAATCGGGTTCAGGGATATTTGGCGGCGGGTCATGTCTGCGCGGTGATGGGATGGTGGGAATATGAACCAATTGCTGAAAAATATAAGGTTCCAATTGTCCCTACCGGGTTCGAGCCGGTTGACATTCTCGAAGGCTTGCTCATCATTATCCAACAATTGGAAGCCGGTAAACACGAGGTGGTGAACCAGTATTTACGAGCGGTGACCCGGGAGGGAAATCAACCTGCGCAAAATCTGATCTCGGAAATTTTCGAGATTACGGACCGGAAGTGGCGTGGCATCGGGACCATTCCTGCCAGTGGGCTTCAAATTCGACCCAAATACGCGGCTTTTGATGCCAGCTTGAAATTTTCCGTTGGTGACATTCAGACGAATGAATCACCGGATTGCATAAGTGGTATTATTCTCCAGGGTTTGAAAAAACCAACTGAGTGCGCTGCCTTCGGGACAACCTGCACACCTGCCCATCCACTGGGTGCGACCATGGTTTCCAGCGAGGGCGCTTGTGCCGCCTATCATCAATACCAACGCCTAAGGATGCCCGTTTCATGAGCTCTGAATTTATGCCGGTTCTCTCCTGCCCGATTCCTAAGACTGATTACGACACCATCCAAATGGCACACGGCGCTGGCGGGAGACTGTCCGCCGAATTGATCAATAAATTTTTCCTGCCGCATTTTGGCAATCCGGTATTAAACAAACTGGACGACCAGGCGGTGCTTGATCTCCCGGCCGGACGACTCGCCATTTCAACTGATTCCTTCGTCGTCGATCCACTGTTTTTCCCGGGCGGTAATATCGGTGATTTGGCAATCAACGGGACGGTGAACGATGTGGCCATGAGTGGCGCGACCCCACTTTATCTAACCGCGGCGTTTGTGATTGAGGAAGGTTTGCCATTAGAAACACTACTGGCGGTCATCCTGGCAATGGCTGAGGCCGCAAAAAATGCCGGCGTCACCATCGTTACCGGTGACACCAAGGTTGTTAATCGCGGACAGTGTGATAAGCTCTTTATTACCACAACCGGAATTGGCATCGTTCCACCGTCGCTTCAGATTTCTGCCGGGAATTTGAAACCCGGTGACAAGGTCATTCTTTCCGGCACGATCGCAGATCACGGCATGGCGATTCTCACCACACGCAAAGGTTTGTCTTTCAAAAGTCATGTAGCCAGCGATACAGCGCCACTGAACGGTTTGGTAAATGCGATGTTGGCCGTGACCCGTGAAATCCATGCCTTGCGGGACCCTACGCGGGGTGGTGTGGCGATGACGCTGAA
>MNWS01000103.1 GCA_001872685.1 Fidelibacterota bacterium CG1_02_48_14 | reverse complement strand
TATTCAAAAATCATAAATTTTTCCCGCCACTACCGTCCTTCGACAGGCTCAGGAAGGCGGTTATGGTTGAAAATCAGTCCGCCTCCATGCCTTTGAAAACATCCACCGCGCTGGCAGCATTTGGCGCGTAACCATCAGCACCAATGGCCTCAGCAAACTCGCGACTAACCGGCGCACCGCCGATAATAATACGGACCTCATCCAAATCCGGCTCATGCCGAATGGCATCGATCACCGCCTTCATATTCTGCATCGTGGAGCTCAATAACGCTGAAAGTCCCACATATTTTGCCTGATTTGCCCGAACGGCCTCCACGAAATTCTGCGGCGACACATTCGTCCCCAGATCAATCACCTCAAATCCTGCCCCGGCAAGCATGATTTTCACCAGATTCTTGCCGATGTCGTGCATGTCCCCTTTCACGGTTCCAACCACGACTTTGCCGTGAGCTTTCTGACCCTCTTCCGATTCTTCCAGTAGTTTGGGCTTCAGGAAATCCACCGCTGACTTCATCGCCTGAGCGGATAACAGAACCTGAGGCAAATACATCTCGTTGCGACGAAACCGATCGCCCACAACAGCCATTCCCGCCATGAGCCCCTGGTTTAAAATTTCCCGCGCCGTAAAGCCACCCTCCAGCAGGGCGTCAACCTGTTTCGTGATCGTTCCGGTAGCGCCATTAATAACACTCTGGGCAATTTGGTCGAATGTCACCGTCGTCATGACTTACAGCTCCGTTTCAGTGACGGCACGATACATGGCCAGCACATTGTCCGGTTTACAATATTTGGTCACCACATTACTCGCGCTCAGGATAAATCCACCTTTTTTCCGGGAATTTTGAATCAGCTCCCGGGTTACCCGCCCCACCTCTTCCGGTGAACCCTGAGCCAACAAATTGATGTCTATATTTCCCATGAATGTCAACCGGTCGCCGTATTGCTGTTTCAATTCCGGAATGTCCATGTTGGCGTTGGGATCGCAGCTTTGCAGACCGTCAATTCCACAGTCCAGCAAATCATCCATGAGTAAATGGAGGTCACCATCCGAGTGCATGATCACGGGCAATCCCAGGTCGTGAATGGCACTGACCTGTTTTTTCAGTAACGGAAAATAATCCTGTCGCAGATAGTTGGGATCCACGAAGGGACCACTGTTATAAGCCAGATCATCGGCGATTAAAATACCATCCGCACCGGCAGCGGCAGCGATTCTGGCGAAGCCGATATTGGTTTCGATGAGTTTTTCATAATAGCCGCGCATGACGATCGGTTCCAAAACGGTCCACATCATAAATTTCTCAAATCCCAGCAACTCATAACCCAGATCGAATCCGGCGTTGGTGGTGGCCATGACGAAAAAGTCAGTCTCCTGTTTCCACCGGGCAATGGCGTCACCGGAAAATGTCCTCCAGTCCGGCGGCTCCCATTTTTCCAGATCTTCCGGCGTTTCAGCAATGGGTTTGACCAACTGCTGGGTCGCTTCCGGTGGGTTGGTCACTTCCGAACCCCAGAAATTCCGATAAACCGGCGTGCCCCAATCCGGATGCGTACCCACCAATTGATCTGGGACCGGCGACAAAGCCCTGGCGCCAATGATGTCGGCTCTCAATGTTTCACGCAGCAGTTTGTGGTTGTGATAATAACCGTCGTCATCCGTGCGGTAGGCATCACCAATAATCGCCTGAACGAATTCTTCCACGTACCCGCCACCGATTTCACCCACAGGCACGCGATTGGTTGGCTGGTGATTCAGCGCTGCGTTTACCCGTTCACGGCTGGTCATTGACATTGCAAAAGTCTCTTTCTGATTGAGTGGCGCATTCTAATCTACAAGTGCGTGGTCAAGTGAATCGTTTTCTTGGTTCAAAGATTAGCTCTAGTGTGTCACCCTGAACTTGTTTCAGGGTCTATTAAGGGGGTCAAGATTCCGAAACAAGTTCGGAATGACCATATCCCACAGGCATTGTCACACCTCGACCGCCACATATCTCAGGGCAGCAAGATCATTTCGAATACGATCTCAGCAATTCAATCTCTTCCGGCCAAATTTCCGGATTCGGGGTTTCCAGAATCAGGGGAATGCCATTCAGGCGCTGATCCTTCATAATCAATTTGAACGCATCCAACCCGATGTGACCCTTACCCAGAGACTCATGACGATCCACCCGGCTGCCGAAGGGTTTCTTGGCGTCATTGAGATGCATCGCCCGGAGATATTTGAAGCCGACGATCTGATCGAACCGCTGCATCAGCAAGGCAAAATCCATTTCCATCCGAAAGTCATATCCGGCGGCAAAGGTATGACAGGTATCGATACAAACCCCAACCCGGGATTTATCCTCAACCTGGTCAATGATCTCCGCCAAATGTTCGAAACGAAATCCGAGATTGGTACCCTGGCCGGCCGTATTTTCGATGACAGCGGTAACGCCCGTAGTTTTTTCTAATGTGCGATTCACTGAATGGGCGATATGGGTCAGACATTCCAATTCACTGATCTGGTTCAGATGACTACCCGGATGGAAATTTAACAGCGTCAAACCCAGTTGTTCACAACGCTGCATCTCGTCCAGAAAAGCCTGGAACGATTGATCGCGGTTTTCGGCTACCGGATGACCCAGATTGATCAAATAACTGTCGTGGGGCAGGATTTGATCGGCGGTAAATCCGAGTTCTTCGCAATTTTTCCGGAACTTGTCAATATTTTCGGATGTCAGCGGTTTTGAGGTCCACTGTCGCTGATTCCGGGTAAAGAGTGCGAAGGCTGTCGCGCCGATTTCACGGGCATTGAGTGGCGCATTTTCAACACCACCGCTGGCGCTCACATGAGCGCCGATAAATTTTCTGTGCTGTTGTATTCCCCCGGACGTTGGTGTTCCGATAGGACTACTCCTCTTTTTTGGTTTCAGCTTCAGAATCATCCGCTTTTTCTTCGGATTTTTCCTCTTTTTTCGGCGGGTCTGGTTTTTTGAGCTCATCCAGATAATTGAGTTTGAGCTGACTCAGGGTGGATGCTAAAAATTTCTCGGATTCCTTTTCCAGATTGCCCTTGGACTTATCTGCCATGGCATCAATAATGTCAATCGTCAGTGAAGCGGCTTCCATGTTGCGCTCAACTTTACCGGACATGGGATCGGGGAGTTTCCCCAGTTGAATCCAGGCGGAACTGGTCAGTTGGTTTACCAATAACATGAATAAATCATCTTTTGAAAATTTTGGTTCAGACATCGTGTGGAAATCCTCCTGTGTTTCAATTCAAGTTTCATCGTGATAGTATAATCATTTCAGGCGGGGAAGTACCAGTGAGATGGTGAGACAAACTAACCACAGATTACACAGATAGCACAGATTAAGAAAAGAAGATGAACCGTTTTTTAAGGAGCTTTCACTTTGCTCAACGGGACTTCCAAGGCCAGTCACGAAGGAAGAATTTTCCCGGGCTGTTTTTCTGTGAAATCTGTGTAATCTGTGGTTAACGCTTTCTTACCCTATCTTCGCAAATCCCAGCAAATCATTGAATTCCGTCATAACCACATGACGCAAACCGGCGTGGTGATCCTTTCGGAGTTGGGGGTCGTTTTCCACCACGGCAAAGGCGGCTTTGCGGGCCTCTTGCAATATGTCGGCGTCCTCAATTAAATCCGCCAGTTTCAGATTCGGCAGCCCGTGCTGGCGCGTCCCGAACAGATCGCCCGCACCACGGATTTTCAGGTCCTCTTCCGCGATTTTAAACCCATCGCTGGTCTTCACCATGGTCTCCAACCGGTGTGTTGACTCCGGATTGGGTTTGCGCTGCAACAGCACACACACGCTGCGATGTTTCCCGCGACCAATCCGACCTCGCAACTGATGCAACTGCGTCAAGCCAAACCGCTCGGCATTCTCAATCACCATCACCGTGGCATTGGGATAGTCAATACCGACTTCAATCACGGTTGTGCTGACCATAATTTGTGTTTCGTTTTTCGCGAAGGAAGCCATCACTGCATCCTTTTCAGTCGAAGTCATTCGTCCATGCAATAACGCCAGTGTGAATTCCGGGAAAACAGATTTGCTGAGATATTCAAAACCTTTCGTCGCTGCTTCCAGATCGATTTTCTCCGACTCCTCGATCAGCGGATAGACCACAAACGCCTGTCGTCCGGTTTCAACCTCTTGCCTGATGAAATCATAGACCGTCCGCAATTTGGCAACATCCACCAGGCGAGTGATTATGGGCTGGCGATTCTTGGGCATTTCATCCAGAATAGACACTGACAAATCCCCATAAACCGTCATGGATAATGTCCTTGGAATGGGCGTGGCAGTCATCACCAGCACATCCGCATCTTCCGCTTTTTCGATGAGATCACCACGCTGTACCACACCGAACCGGTGTTGTTCGTCGATTATCGCCAATTGCAGGTTCTTGAATGTCACCTTGCCCTGAATGAGCGCGTGGGTGCCGATTGCCAATTGATAATAACCAGCCTTTAATGCTTTATAAATTTCCTTCTTTTGAGCGGCCGTATTTGAACCGGTGAGCAGGACGGGTCGAATTTGAGTCCCTTCGAAAAATTTCACCGCAACCTGATAATGCTGCTCCGCCAGGATTTCCGTGGGCGCCATCAATGCAGTCTGGTAACCATTACCTGCCGTGATCGCCGCAGCAAGGAGACTCACCACCGTCTTACCCGAACCCACATCGCCTTGTAATAAGCGGTTCATTGGGTGGGGTGATTTCAAGTCATTCCAAATTTCATGCATCACGCGTTTTTGGGCATCCGTCAGGTCGTAGGGCAGTAATTTGTATTGCGATTCCAAGATGTCACCGGGTTGTTCGTAGCGATTGCGTTTGGTTTTACGCACCACCGCGCTGGAACGCAATGCCAACAACAGTTGCATAAAAAACAGTTCGTCGAATTTCAACCGGTCACGCCCGGCTTCCAGATGCTCCAGCGAATCCGGAAAGTGCGCCTGCTCCAAGGCTGCATAGCGCGGCAGCAGATGATATTCGCGCAACACATTATCCGGCAGGGGTTCCGGCACGATCCTGGGTAATTCGGACATGAGTGGTTTCAATACCCGCCGAAATCCTCGGCTGTCCAATCCCACCGACTGCAGCGCCTGCGTCGAGGGGTACAGCGGCATAATCATTCCGGTGTTGATGGGGTTGGATTTGTCGTCCGAGAGAATGTCGAAATCGGGATGGGAAATTTGCAGTCCACCGTAGAAATCAATCTTGCCACTCACGGCCACGACATCGTCCTTGTTGAACCGATCGGCCAGCCACTGAGCGCCATTGAACCAGCGGCAGGTGAGGAATCCGGTATCGTCTGTGAGCACCATTTGAAAATAGGGACGACGCTTACCGTGGACCATTTTCGCACCGGTGACGCGCCCGACTGCCGTGGTCTCCTCGCCAATTTTCAGGTCTTTCATCAAAACGATATTTGAACGATCTAAATAGCGACGCGGAACATGATAAATGAGCTGCCCCAAGGTTTTCACGCCGATCTGAAATAACGCCTTGGCCCGGCGCTCACCGATTCCTTTCACAAATTTGACATCATCGTTCCAATTCATGTCGTTTGGCTCAGCGGAGATCGCGCTCCAGCGTGTAGGTGATGGTTTTTTCCGACTTCGGTGCCAGGGTGATATTGAATTCAATGCTCTTTGCGCTACGTTTGTGGAATGGGTCGGTGTGATCCTTGATTTCCCATTCGCCATAAGCCCAGAAATTCTCAACCACCGTAATGGGGGCGGACTCTTTGTCCATTCGATTTTTCAGGGTGATTTCAACGGTTTCCCGGTGGAATTTTTCGCGTTTCGATTCCCGGTTCGTGACGACTCGCGTGCCCTTCACGTCAAAAGCCTCCCCCAGGGTTAATGTCACATCATCGTCCACCGAAGTATGATCTAACTTGTCCTCTCCCACCAATTCCAACGCACCGTCCGTGTCGCGTTTGAATACACGCACAATGCCTGCCGGCAATGGTTCACCAATCCCGGATGCCTTGTCGTTTTTAAATTTCACCCGCACATCCAGGTTGGATTCCTGTTCGTTGCCATTCTCATAATAATAGCGCTTTTCGACCCGGGCATCTTTCGGTTGGAGCCATTGGATCTGCTTCTCCTCTTTATCGGCGATGGTGACCGGATAGTTCACCTCATAAATGTGGTAATCGAAAAATTTGCGCTCTTCAACGAGCTTTTTCGGCATGGCGCGCATGGACTGGACACGAACTTCGCTTCCAAATGCAAACTGGGGAGACTCTTGGGCGCGGTGAAGTGTGCCGGCTACCAGTTTCAATTTGGCATCCTGATAGGCCGCACCGGAAAAATTATTCAGATCAATCCAGGAACTCAAATTGAGGTTGTCTTCCTTGTCATTCAACGTGGCCACATATTCGGCTTTCCATGTCAAGCCATTCGTCAGATAACTCAAATCCATCGAATAGTTACCGGATTTAGACGATTCCACCAGCCAGGACAACGTGGGCTTGACATATAGGCGATCCTGGGGTTCGGGACATTTGATATTGGCGACAAAAAGGCGTTGGATGACTTCCGTGCCACTGCGGGTTTTCAGGATAATGACGCTGCCGTTGTAACTCAGCAGACTTCCGGTGACTTTTTCGCCATTTTGCAGAACGACTTCGACATTGGCTTCCAGATATTTTTTCAGCAGTTGATCCTGATTCACCAGATCGTAGCGATAATTCTGTTCGATAATGCGGATACCGGTATTGTTTTGCACAGGGGATAATTTCACCGTGGTGGGGATCAAACTGGAGGCGACATCAGTGAGCTCGATGGAGGAGACACCTTTGGTGAGGTCGCGCTGAAGCTGGGTTTTCACCAGCCCCTGACCGTCGTTATAAACGGTGATGCGGAGCTCTTTTTCGGCCTGGGCGCTGAGTGTGGTGATGAGTAGTATGGTTGGAATGGTGAATTTTATAACGCGCAGCATGGTCATGTCCTCCTGGAAATTGGTGAACGATAAATTACCCCAGACCAGGGATTGCTCAAGGGGAAGATTTTAGCGGCGTTATTCTGTCGTCCCTGTCGGGACTTCGTCTATGGGTTTGGGTCCTCGTTTCCCGGCCCAACCCCTCGGGATCCCGATGGGAAAAGACCGGGCTATACTCTTTCGTCCCTGTAGGACTTTTTTGACCGATGCAATTGCCTTTGGTAATCTCCATCAACTTCAGACATCCCGGCAGGGATGGACAGCGCTTAGCCCACCAATTTATTGGTGGGAATTCGAAAACAGAAAACCAGGTAAGTCCCGTAGGGACGACACACAACCTCTATCGTTTTGGGAATGATCTTAATTGCTTATACTTCCATCGTCGCCAGCATATTCACCCAGAGGGAGTCAGATGATAAACACCAAAATCCTTTCCTTTTTGATCGTGACCTTGGTTCTGCTCATCGTCGCCTGTTCTGAAACACCCTCAACCACTCACCGCCTCTATGACCATGGCGGCATTATCCGCACCGACACCACCCAAAAAATTATCACGCTGGTTTTTACCGGTGGCGATTACGCCGATGGCGGGACGGTAATTCTGGCAACGCTGAATTTCCGTGGCATCAAGGGTGCTTTTTTCTTCACCGGTGAATTCTACCGCAATCCGGCGTTCTCAGGTCTCATCCACGACCTTAAAAAACACGGTCATTACCTGGGCGCGCACTCGGATGAGCATTTATTGTATTGCGACTGGACTCAGCGCGATTCTACACTGGTGACGCGGACGGAATTCAGGGAAGATGTGGATAACAACTACGCCGAGATGGCCCGCTTTGGCATTCGTAAACAAGAAGCGCCTTGGTTTTTACCCGCTTTTGAATGGTACAATGACACCATTGCTGCGTGGACCAATGAGCTGGGGTTAACGCTGGTTAATTTCTCACCCGGCACCTATTCCAATGCCGATTACACCACGCCGGATATGGGAAAACGCTACCTGGACAGCGAAACCATTTTTCAGCGGATATTGGATTATGAAGCTCGACAAGGACTCAATGGCTTTTTGCTGTTAACCCATATTGGCACCGATCCCCGCCGGACGGACAAGTTTTACCCTCGGCTGGATGGTTTGATTGTGGAACTGAAAAAGCGTGGGTACCGGTTTGTGTCTTTACCGGATGCGATGGGGGATATTCACCACCAAGACACCAAGGGCACCAAGTTTTTTTGAAACCACAGATTACCCTGTAGAGATTCTCCAAGGACTCTTTCGGACGGCTGGGCCAGCTGTCCCTACCAAATTTCAAACAGACCCGTACAGTCATGCCAAGGTCGATATATCAGCTCTAATGATGGAACGATATCCTGAATCAAGGTCAGGATGACTGTGTTAACCAAAACTCACTAACAACTCCAAGATGTCCTTCGACGGGGCTCAGGGAGACGGTGAGAGGAATTTTATGCAACCAGGCGCGTTGTTGCACCGTGAAAACGGATCTGTGTTTATCTGTGGCTAAAGGGTGAGCGAGTGGCGAGAGTGCGGGTGAGGGAAATCCCAAATCGCTAGCATCAAATCACAGAATGAGGACTTTTCCTCGTTGCGATGATGGTTTTCTCGAAAGTGGGTGTTCTCACAGACCTCTCACCGTCCTTCGATCCGTCGAGAGCCGGACAGGCAAAGCTCAGGGAGACGGTGAGAGGAATTTTTTGCCCCATCGCGTGTTGCAGCGTGAAGAGGGATCTGTGTTTATCGTCGGCTAATGGGTGAGCGAGTGGCGAGTGTGCGAGTGTGCGAGTGAGGGAATTCCCAAATCACAGGCATCAAAAATCAAATAAATTCCAAATCGAAAATCTCAATTCTCAAAACAGAAATCCGCTCAAGCTGCTTTATCTGCGGCTAACAAATTCTTTCTCTGTGTTTGTCCGCGTTCATCTGTGGCAAAAAGCCTTCGTGGCTTGGTTCTGAATCCAAAAAATCCGCTTTATCTGCATCACCTGCGGCGAAAAGTACGATTCTATTTCAAAACCAGGCTTAGTATTCCCAACATCGAAACAACACCAAAGAGTGATGTGGAGGGGAAGCGGAAGGGATTGATGTTTCCTTTTATGGCAACAACGGCACTCAGGATAGAAAATGAAACATTTAAAATGGTGAGCAAAACAACCACTTCGACGGCATCAGAATTCAATGCCACATAGGCATAGGCGCCACCCATCACGAAGGTGTAAATCGTTGTAATGTGCCAACAATAATAGTTGAGCCACTTCGATGCGATGGGAAGATTTTTATCCGCCAGCAAAGGTAACGCAACGCGTGGTCCCCCAATGAATGTGTGAACAGCGAACGTAACAACGCTCATGAGAGCCGCCGCCCATAATAGTGTAATTTGCATCATTCAATCCTTATCGTTTTTTTTTCTAAGCCTAATGGTGTTTACCAGCGCATTTTTTTAAAGAAGAGCCGAATCGTTTTTTGCGCTACAAAGTTCTGTGTCCCGAATCTGTGATCGTAAGCCTCTAGATGCTGGTGGACAAGTGGTCTTTTCGCCGCACAATT
>MNWS01000276.1:252-9498 GCA_001872685.1 Fidelibacterota bacterium CG1_02_48_14 | reverse complement strand
TGATTTCACTCACCGTTCGGTTTTTATTATCCGTCATGGCCTCAATTATTAATGCCACACCGTAGGGGCCATATCCTTCGTACGTGAGTTCCTCGTAGGTGACCCCCTCAAGTTCTCCCGTCCCCTTTTTAATGGCGCGTTCAACATTCGCGGTTGGCATATTCGCACCACGGGCAGCCAAAACCGCAGTGCGCAATCGTGGATTTGTCTGATCATCGCCGCCACCTATACGGGCGGCAACGGTGATTTCCTTAGCCAATTTCGTGAAAATTTTACCGCGCTCAGCGTCAACAATTGCTTTTTTCCGTTTGATTGTTGACCATTTACTATGTCCTGACATATACCCCTCAATAATCGCTAGTTTAGGTTTTTATTGTTCATCATTTCGTCGTTGAATTTCTGTTCTGATAACCCAGGCAGTACGATAACCGGCTTTTACCGCTGCTTGCTGCAAACGGTCTGCTGCATCGCGCTGCAAGGCATCCCCAATCCGTATCTTGTAGTAAGGACTATCAAACCGCAGATACACTTTTTCTTTCCACCGGATGCGTGCCAGTGAGTCCACTCTTATGGCCTGGAGATAATCACTCGTACTGAAAATCTGGACGCGATACCCGATGGCGGTTTTGGCTTCTGTCTGTTGTGAAGTTGCATTGGTAACGCGATACTCCAGCTCCTCATCAATCGGGCGGATAACTTCGCGTGTTTGTGGCAGAACTTTCCAATCCCCTAATGATGTTGGATCGAAACTTTCGTCTAGACTATCATTTGACACGATCTCTCCGGAAAATGCGAGCGAGAGCCACGCAAACGAAATCAAACTAAATCTGAGCCACTGCATCCGCTTGAACCCACCCTGTTTTACCATCTGCCAATTTAATTTCGTACCACGCATCAGCTTGAGATTTAACCGTTCCCTCCATGCCCTCATGCAATATAAACAGCACTTTTGACGTTTCAACCGGTGCGCTGTGTATTTGGACTTCGGTCTCCATCACCACAATCTGCTTTTGAGAATCCAGACGATAGCTGTCCAGGGACCAACCACCGACTAAAATAAACATTGTGGTTGCTGTCAGAAAGATATAGAAAGCCTGATTCCCGTATCTTTTTCCACGACCATGCCAGAAAATCACAAAACTCACCACGAGTAAAACCCAACAGATGATCGCTGCCAATGCCAATTCCCGAAGCGTGAAATACCTCCGGAGGGATTCAAATTGCTCCACCAGTGCGCTTCGTCCAGGCAGGTCTAATTGGTCTTGTCGGTAGAGTTTAACATAATTCAGGTTGAATTGAATATCCTCGTCCCGAGGTGATAGTTTGTGCGCCCGTTCAAGATGAAGAATAGACTGTCCCACTTGGTCAAGTTTAAAACAGGCATTCCCTAAATTGTATTCCAATGCGGCTGATGTGTGGCCACCATTCAGGATCTGTGTATACAGCTCTACGGCTTGCTGGAAATTTCCTTCCGTAAAGGCAGCATCACCGCGATTCATCAATTCCTGGAAATCCGCCCCGATGATAACGGTGCGGGTTAGAAGGAAAAACAGTATCAGGTGCAATGAGATTTTAATAGGGAAGGTCATTTTATTTCCCGGGACAATTGCTGGATGGTATGGGTCGCATGCCTAATCAAATCTGGCGTGCTGGACTCATCTGCTCCTGGCGCGAACCGACCTCTGTCCAGCCGGATGAGCAGCGCGTGGAGTTCATTCACCAATTTTTCATTATTTGTCCGCATTTTTACAGCCTCAGCCAATGCTTCAGTGACCAATGACTTTTCTGGCAAATTCAGGCTGTCCCCGATGTAACCCACCAGCGCTTGGGACAGATAGAAATACACTTGCTTCTCATCTGAACCCGCTTTGGTCGCCAGTTTGATGAGTTGTTGCGCATTCCGAAATGCTTTCAAACGCCGGCTTAATGCCTGGTTCGTTTCAATTTTGTTTTCGCGTTGTTCGTAAAACACAGTCCCGATGATAAAAATCGTCCCCGCTACAAATACCAGCCAGTACCAGCTTTTATGGAGAATATTGCCTCCAATCCGAACGAATGGGTCGCTTTGCAGCTTGATAAATCGCAAGTCGCGGTTCATCAACGCCACCTCCTTCCGGGTATACCCGGAAGTGACCAAAGGTTGATCGCTGGAAACAGGTTGGATGATCAATTGAATCGGTACGGTTTTGGTCGTTCGATAGCGTTTTTGTTGACTATCGTAATAAACCAGTTCAATCGGCGGGATGATTATGTCGCCTGCCTTGCGTGGCACCAACAGGTAGGTCATCCGCTTATAGCCGCGGTACGCTGCATTGACCAGATTAATTTTCTCCTCTTTTTCCGGTTTGAACATATCAATGTCGTCCGGCAGCTTCAATTCCGGGAGATTCAATGTCTTAAAATTTCCAGTGCCCTGAAGTGTCAAATTAAACCCAACTGCATCATTCACAGAAACAACATTGGTGTCCAAACGGGCAGCCAATTGGAATTGTCCCACAGCTCCGGTGTAATTCGCAGGAGTGGGCTTGGGCACATCGTCTACGCGTAATTTAACGGCATCGGTAAAGAGAACTTTTTGCGTACGCGCGAAGACATCATCAAAAAATGGGTCATTAAAAAAATTATTGGTGCGTTGTTTCCGGGTTTGGACCTCAAAATTAATCCGCAACGGTTCAATGGTTAATTCACCTGAGCGCGTGGGATAATAAACCACCTCCTTCAGTACGGCCGATTGATAATTCACACCCTCAACAATCTCCGGCTTGAGTTGCGGCTGAGTTTTCTGTTCGATTTCTTCTGCCCAAAATCCCACTGCGTCGGGTAATTTGTCAATGCCATAATTATAGACTCGCACCTGGGTAAACAGTTTGTAGGTGATCGTAACAGGCTCTCCCACCACCACGTGTGTGACATTCGGCTCAGCTCGGACCATAAGTTCCGGCGATGCTTTCTGTGGTGTTCGTGATGATTGGTCAGGCCGATTGTTTTTTTGAGTTGGCGACTTTGACTGCGCTGACTGAGCGCCGGTAGTGGACCCCGGCTGGGGCAGGACCTCGATACTCACAGCGTTGGATTGGTAGGATTTATTCTTAATAATCACCTGTGCGGGTGGAATGGTGAGCTTCCCGGCTTCCAGAGCAACCACCACATAAGAGACACCACGCGTGCTGGATTGGACACCGTTATTAATAGAATAACGGGAGGATTGCATGGGTCCGTTCACAATGGAAAAATTGCGCGTTGACGGAAAATGAATGGTGGGGGTTGTGCTGGCGTCAATCACCTCGACTTTGTAGGTAAAGGTATCGCCCACGTAGACATTTCTGACATCGCAGGATGCGATTATTTCAGGTTGTTGTGCCTTGACCACAGTCGTACAGGCGGAAATCGCCAGAAACAGAATTAATGCCAGGGTACGCATTTACCAGTCTTTCTCCAGACGCGGACCCTTGGTCTGCTCGCGAATGAGTTCCTTCATATTCTCAACTTCCCGGTCACGCAATGCATTAAGTAATTGTTGGGTCGCTATTTTTTCATCGTCTGTCATATCTTCACGATCTTTTTCGCTACTTTGCTGAGGCTGTTCCCGCTGGTTTTGATCCTCTTTATTGTCCTGGTTTGCCTGCTCCTGCTGGTCTTGTTGCTCGTCTTTATCTTTGCTGGCCTGATCCTGTTGTTGTTGCTGTTGATCGTCCTTTTTGTCCTGAGCCTGCTGATTCTGTTCCTGTTGCTCTTTCTTGTCTTTTTGGTCTTGTTGGTCCTGATTTTCCTGGTTTTGCGGCTTCTGTTGAGGTGGAGGCATTCGCAGGAGCATCTCCAGATTAGCTTTTGCATCGGGGTCGTCAGGACGAAGTTTTAGTGTGTATTTGAACATTTCTTTCGCCTTATCAGCCTGATTGGAGGCGAGATAGGCATTGCCCAAATTATAAAAAGCATCCGCGCGAGAATCTCTTTCTGCGCTACCCAGAACTTTCTCGTACTGGTCCATGGCCTCTTTATAATTCTCCTGCTGATATTTGGCGTTACCCAGATTGTAGTGCAAATCCTTCAACTCCGGATGCTCCTTGAGTACATTTTCCCAATTCGCCACTGCCTCGTCGTACTTGCCCTCATTATAAAGTTTATTGCCGGTGGATTGCCCTAACCCGGTTGCTGCAAAGACAATCGTCAACATTAGGAATATTTTGGTAGCGCTATTCATCAGCATGTATCAATTCTCCACCCCAGTTGCGCGCCCGTTTCTGAAGATCTGACAACAGAAATTCCAGAATAAAGCAGACCAGTCCCACCCAGGCAAACCACTGGAATTGCTCCTTGAAATTGGTGAATTCATGACTGGCGAATTCCTTTTGATCCATCCCCAAAATCTCCTGATAAATGTCATCAAGTCCGTTACCTGAGGCATTTAAATGAATAAACCTGCCGCCGGTGCTGCGAGCAATTTCCTCTAGAGTTGCTGTGGCTAATTTGGTGGTGACCACCTCACCGTCCGCGGTTTTCTTATAGCCGCTAATATGACCATCACGATCAAGAACAGGAATTGGTGTCCCGGATAAGGTTCCAATCCCGGCTGTATAAATCGTGGTATTTTCCGATTCTGCTCTCTTCAGTACCGCATCTATTTTACCCTCATGATCCTCACCATCCGAAATCATAATCATAACGCGGTGTTTTTTATCGTTTTCGTCAAATGCCCGAATACCGGTAGCGATGGCATCTTCCAGAGCAGTCCCCTGCACGCCAATCGTATGGTCATCACTCAAATCCAGAAACATATTAAATGCTGAATAATCAAGCGTTAATGGCGTCTGCAAATAGGCTTGTCCGGCAAAAACGACCAGCCCAATCCGGTCACCGCGCAATTTTTCAACTAATTTGCGGATTTCAAATTTGGCTTTCTCCAGCCGACTCGGCGTGATGTCTTCGGCTAACATGGAATTCGAAACATCCAGCAGGATTACTATATCAACACCTTTGCGTGTCACCTCAACGATGTCATTGGAGAATTTTGGACCCATTACAGCCAGGATGATAAAAATGAACCCGCATACTTTTAGAATTTCTTTGAAACGCCGCCGGGGTTTTGAAATACTGGTGGAAAGCCTGTCCAAAAGCTGAACATCACCTAATTGCGACCGGACACGCTTACGCCAGCGGATGGTCCACAGCAATAATGCAATAAAAAGTGGCAACCACAGCCATAAAAACAATTGAAGAAAAAAGGGATATTCCTGGAATTTGATCATCAGGGGTATCTCCTGAAGAGTGTTTTATCCAAAATGGATTCCAAAGATAAAAAAAGCAAACCGGCCAGCAGAGGCCAATAAAAAAGCTCGGCATACTGGACGTATTCCTTCACCTGGTACTGGGTTTTCTCCATTTGTGAAATTTGATCGTAGATCCTGGCTAATGTCGCTTCGTTCGTGGCTCGGAAATAAATTCCACCTGTTGTTTCGGCAATATTTTGAAGCGTTTTCTCATCCACATCAACCTGGACACGCATGTTTTGCATGCCCATCGCAGTTTTCACCGGCATGAGAGCTTGCCCGTTTGTCCCGGCACCGATCGTATAAATTTTAATGTTATAATCTTTTGCAATCTGTGCAGCGGTGATAGGATCAAGTTCACCGGCATTATTTTTCCCGTCTGAAAGCACGATCATGACTTTGCTTTTAGCCTGGGAATCCCGGAGACGATTAACACCGCTGGCGATTGCCAGTCCAATGGCAGTACCATCAAATTTTTCATCGATTATTACGATGTCGTTGATGAACCCTTGAAGTCGCGATAAATCCGTCGTGAGTGGGCATTTCAAAAAACTCTCTGCAGCAAAGACGATCAGCCCGATCCGATCGGTCAGTCGGTTGGCAACAAACTGGTCCGCGACTTTTTTCACGGCCTCCAAGCGGTTGGGTTTGAAATCCATTGCCCGCATTGAACTCGAAATATCCAACACCAGCATGATATCGACACCCTCAGCATTCACCTCTTTCCGCGTGTTCCGGTCTTGAGGACGCGCCAGGGCGACCAGTATAAGGGATATTCCCAACAAACGAAAAGCGACCAGCAAATAGCGTTTCCAGGCACCGGTGGAAATGGGAATTCCCTCGATCAGTTGGAATGCGGAAAATCGTAGTGTTCCAATCTTTTTTCGCCCAAAGCGGATGTAAAAAAAGAGTAATGCAATTAGAATCGGGATGATCAGCCACAGAATCCAGGGTTGCGCAAATGTCAAATTCAAACTGTCTTCAACCTCCACCATTCGGGTCGTAAAATCGGCTCATTTTCTCTGTCAGTACCAGTGGGTTTTGCTGGCATTAGCTTTCTAAGCGCTCGATTAAATTCCCAATTTTGAAGATTGTTTCTTCCTGAAAAGCCGGTGCTATGATCTGTAGGCCAACTGGTAAACCATTGGGTGCGAAACCAGCCGGGATACTCATCGCGGGGAGACCAGCCAAATTCACGGAAACCGTGTATATATCGTTTAAATACATGGCCAAGGGATCGTTCATTTTCTCACCACGTTTAAAGGCCGTATCTTGGGTTGTGGGTGTGATGAGCGCATCAACTTGTTTAAATGCGGTTTCAAAATCCTGCCGGAGCAACCTGCGAACGCGTTGGGCTTTGTCGTAATACGCGCCGTAATACCCAGAGGATAAAACATAGGTTCCCAGCATGATCCGGCGTTTGACTTCTGAGCCAAAACCAGCTTCCCTGGTCTGAGTGAACATCTCATTCATGTCGCTTGATTCATGTCGCAATCCATAGCGGACACCATCATACCGCGCCAGGTTGCTCGAAGCCTCGGCTGAGGCAATGATGTAATAAATTCCGATTGCATATTCAGTATGCGGCAATGAGACGGACACAATTTCAGCTCCGGCTGTTTCCAAGGCCTTCACTTTGCTATCAATCACCCGCTTCACAGCATCCGACAATCCTTCAGTGAAGTATTCTACAGGCAGACCAATCTTCCAGTCGTGGGGATCACTTTCAAGATTTTTAGAATATGCCGGTACAATTGCATCCACTGTTGTGGCGTCATGACGATCCTCACCAGCAATGACTTCCAGAGTCTCTGCGCATGCTTTAACGGTACGAGAAAAAATACCGATTTGGTCGAGGCTTGACGCGAAGGCTACCAAACCGTAGCGTGAAACTCTGCCGTATGTTGGTTTGAAGCCGACGATGCCGTTGTAACATGCCGGTTGCCGAACGCTGCCCCCGGTGTCTGATCCCAGCGCGACATCAACGACACCGGTCGCGACAGCTACTGCGGAGCCACCTGATGATCCACCTGCCACATATTCCGGGTTGATTGCGTTTTTGACAGCGCCGAAACAGCCGTGTTCGCTCGAACTCCCCATGGCAAATTCATCCATATTCGTCTTCCCCGCGATGATTGCTCCGGCAGCTTTAAGCTTTTTAATGACCGTTGCATCGTACAGCGCAGTATAGCCTTCGAGTATGTGTGAAGCACAGGTTAAGGGCTGCCCCAAAACACTGATATTATCTTTGATGGCAACAAAAGTGCCCGCTAACGGGCCTTCAATTTTATCGTCAATTTGTTTTTGAATATCCACCGGGTCAGTGGATATGAAAGCGTTAAGCGGTTTGGTACGATCCACCCGCTCAATAAATTCTGCAAGTGTCATGAAAATTCCTGATATGGAGGCAGATTACCAGAATCTCAGGATTCTGATTTATCTCCGGATTCTTTTTTGGGTGAATCTGAATTTGCAGATTTATTCTCATCAATCTGACCAGCCTTCTGAACTTCGTCAGTGATACCACTGATCGCGCCTTTGAACTCACGAATACCTTTTCCAAGGCCGCGAGCCATTTCAGGAAGCCGTTTTGCCCCGAAAAATATCAGGACGAAAAGTAGTATAATGAGTAATTCCCAACCGCCTGGAAATGACATAGTTCGTTCCTCTCTCTCACCTATCGCTTGTTATGTAATTTGTTTGCTTCATCTATTCATCTATCTATCAATTTTCATCAGTGTTTCATTGAACGGCTCACACCAGGGATGTTTCTGCATCAGGAGCGATAATAGCGTAATACATATAGCGCCAGTCCAATTCCAAGAATGCCCACAATATTAATTCTGAATGTCAAACCCAGTGTCAGGGAGATAACATGCAGGTTTAAGGTGAAGGGTTTGACCAAGCCGATCACACTGGAGTCAAGCGGTAACAGGAAAAAATCACGGACGACGCCTTGAGGCATTACCATTCCCACAAAATTTCCAAGTACTGATCCGGTAACTGCGCCGATTATGACGGCGAGAATGATTAATCCCAAATTTCGTTTGCGTGGATCCATACCTGATTCTTCCTTACTACCCTTCTTTATTTTCCAATGCGATTCGTGCCTCCTGCGACCATACAATCAATCCAAATATGATGAAAATTATCAGAATCGGCAGCAAGACGAATCCTTTTGTATAAAAGACCAATGTCATCAGCAGCACGGTCAAGATGATTTGCCAATTCCCCTTTAGGCCGCCGTGCATTGAAAACGGTGGGAATTTTGGGAATGGAATCTTTGACAACAGCATAAAGGAGATAATCATGACAAAGGGTAACGCCACTCTCGCATCACCAGCCGATGAACGCGGATACCAATGCAGCCAAGGGTAGGCATGCAACTGGCTGAAAAACAGATACATCCCGATGATGCACAATGCACCCATGGGTGTGGGCATTCCAATGAATCGAGTTTTTTGAGCGCCGGTAGCTTCCAGGTTAAATTTGGCCAATCGAATTGACCCCAACATCAGGGGGAAAAATGCAAAAAATCCACCGATTACCAGACCAAGATCTGAGGACCAGACACGGTACACAAAAACCGAGGGTGCTGCGCAAAAGGTTATAATGTCTGCCAGTGAATCGAATTGGATTCCGAATTCTGAAGTGGAGCCCAATGCCCGGGCAAGTTTACCATCCAGGCTGTCAAAAAATGCGCCGATAATAATGAGCCAGGCGGCTTGGGTGTACTGGCCTTTGAATGAAGCCAGAATAGAGAGAAATCCGAAGAACATGTTGAAAATGGTGAACGCGCTCGGTATAAACCGCCGACGATTTCCTCTCGGATGTCCATTCCCATTATCATTTTCAGAATGATTATTGTGCTTCATTTTCCCCCACCAGCCTTGCCAATACTGTTAGACCGCCACGAACCGGGTCCTTCGGTTTCACTAAAATTTCACCCTCCCGTGGAACAAAGACATCCATGCGACTA
>MNWS01000276.1:0-240 GCA_001872685.1 Fidelibacterota bacterium CG1_02_48_14 | reverse complement strand
AATCCGTACCGTTGACCCTGGAGCAATTCATCTCCCGGTCGCAGGTAATTAATAATGCGACGTGCCACGACACCGGCAATCTGCGAAAATTTGATTTTTATCAGCTCGTTACCCATGCTCACCACGGATTGCTCATTCACCTCTGAAGCATCCTCAGCGAATGCAGCCTTAAAAAGACCTGTTTTATACTGAACCCGATCAATGCGCCCCCGGATGGGAACCCGATTTATATGGACATTT
>MNWS01000061.1:6306-9437 GCA_001872685.1 Fidelibacterota bacterium CG1_02_48_14 | reverse complement strand
GGTGGTGGTTTATCTCAATTTCATTCTGGTCGTTGAAAAAATTCACCGACGGCTGTATGTCTAGATTGTCACCCAATTAATATGAATTTACAGGGCTAAAATGACTGCCAAAAACACCTCGAAATTCGTCAAAAAGCAATTTAGTTACCCGCCATTGAATGAGGAAATTGCCAATAGCATCACCAGTGGAATCGGTGTGCTGCTGAGTGTAGCCGCGTTGGTGCTGCTGGTCGTGTTAGCTGCACAGAAGGGCACCGCCTGGGGGATTGTGGGATTCAGTATTTATGGGTTTTGTCTGCTTTCGCTGTACCTCGCATCGACACTTTACCATGCCTTTCCTCCAGGTCGCGTCAAAGCATTTTTCCACGTGTTAGATCACGCTTCGATTTATCTGCTCATCGCCGGAACCTACACGCCTGTGGTTCTGGGACCCCTGCGCGGTCCCTGGGGCTGGTCCATTTTCGGCGTGATATGGGGGTTAGCGCTGACCGGCATGATTTTGAAGATATTTTTCACTGGCCGATTCAACGTGGTTTCAACCCTGTTTTATGTAGGGATGGGCTGGATGATTGTTGTTGCCGTTAAACCCATGCTGGCCATGCTCCCAACAGGATTTCTTATCTGGCTTGTTTTGGGAGGTTTGAGTTATACGCTGGGTGTGATTTTCTACCTGTGGCATCGCGTCCCCTATCACCACGCAATCTGGCATCTCTTTGTTTTGGGAGGCAGTATCTGTCATTTCTTCGGACTGTTGCTCTACCTTACTTAAAAAAATTCCTGAGATACGAACAAATTCGAAATCCTTTTGGTCGCAATTCATATTTCACCTTGCCCGGATCCAAATTGGGATTGGGGACTTTTGGAGAATCAAATATTGCATATTTGGCCATTTTTTTATAATACCACCGGCTGAAAAAAAAGAAAGTCGATATGGCCAGACCTGAACAAAATAAACGACGCGAAGCATTCATCAATAATCCCCACAAAGCCTTGTGGACACTCACTGTACCAGTGCTGATCGGGATGATCGTGCAGACGGTTTACAGTATCGCTGACATGATTTTTGTAGGTCGTATTTCACCGGAAGCCATCGCAGCGCTGGCATTTAATGTCCCACTCATCTTTTTCTCAATCGGTATCACTTTTGGACTAGGCAGTGGTGTCACCGCGCTGATTGCGCGATTTATTGGGGCTGAAGATAAGGCGCAGGCTGAAAATACAGCCGAACATGGCATTCTCATGGGTGGCGTTATCGGCATTTTATTTACAATCCTGGGTGTTGTCTTTGGCGACCAGATTATGGCAGCGATAGGTTGTCCTCCAGAATTGCTGGCGGATGCGACGGGGTATTTCCGGGTCACCGCTTATGGGTTCATCTTTACGATCTCAGCGGTATTTCTACGCTCCATTTTTACCGGCGAAGGCGATACGCGCACACCGATGTATTTCCAGGGAATTGGAACGGTCATTAATATTATCCTCGACCCACTTTTCATTTTTACCTTCAATATGGGCGTGAAAGGGGCGGCGCTCGCCACTGTCCTGAGTCAGGCCTTTGTTGCGTTGGGATTGGTTTACCTCATGATCATCCGGAAACGCTCCTACTTACAATTCCATTTCCGGCAATTCAGATTCAACCAAACTATCATTCAGGAGGTCCTCCGAATCGGCGTGCCCGCATCACTTTCCATGATCATCATGTCGTCCGGTAGTGCGTTATTTAATTTTATCCTGATACATTTTTCAGCAACCGCTGTCGCCGGTTATCAAGTGGGCGGCCGCCTCGATCAGCTTTATTTTCTGCCGATATTATCAATTGCCGGGGGCATGGTAGCCCTGGTAGGCATGTTCTATGGTGCGAAACGCATGGACCTCGTTACTGACATCATCAAATACGGTATGTCCCGGGCAGTATTGATTGGTATTGTAAGTGGGATTGTTTTTTTCATCATCGCCCCCTGGGTATTCCCGATTTTCACACCGGATAAGGAGATCCAGCGGATCGCGACACAATACGTGCGCATCATGGCATTTTTCTACCCGCTCATCTCCATTGGGATGACATCCGGTCGCAGTATGCAGGGGCTGGGTGCCGGATTACCACAACTGATCATCACCTCCATTCGGGTAGCATTGGTGAGCGGTCCTCTGGCCTGGGTCTTTGTATTCGTGATGGATAAACCCATCGAATGGGTGTGGTATTCCTTCGGTATTTCGATTATTTGTGCCGCTACAACGTCGCTCGCATGGTTGCGTCATCACCTCAGAGTCATCCGACGCCGATTGGCTGAGGGGGCGGAATTGAACAGCCAACCCAAGTTTGAAGACGACATCTCGACATCCACCGGCTAGCCAGGCAATCCTCGTATCGGTGACCAGGAATCAGGATCTGCTACGGCGAATCCGGCATTTTCCTTCCGGGAAAGATTTTAAGGACGGTATGAAAGCCGGTCTCGCACCCATTAACCAATTTCCGCCCGAGTCAGGTGAAGGTCAAGTTGGTTTACGCCGTAAAATATTTCCAACTCATAGAAACGAAGCGCTTCGGTAAACCAGGGGCTATTAAAAAGAAGAACACACCCCTAACCCCTCTCGAGAGGGGATTCCATTTTCTAACGGAAATTCTTCTCTGCGATCCCTGCGGGAGAAATTTTACGGGATTTCATCACCACGGACTTTAGCTCGTGGACTCAGCGTTATAAAAGGGAAGGAAAAATTGAGTGAAGGAGGCTAGCGCTTCAAAATTTGAATGCTGCTTTCACTATGAGACATCAGCCTCATCACCATCACCATCGTCATAGGCATTTCCACTGGTCAATGACAATTGATCCGTACCAGCTTCAATCATTGCCGCCTTCTGAAGTTCAATGATTCGACCCACCGGTTTTTCGAGTGCTCGTGACCGTGTGGATGTCAATGCCTGGAAATGCGAAACAGCCTGATCTAAGTATTTTCCAACCTTGTTCATCTGTTCAGTAAATTTTGTCCATTGCTGCTGAAATTTCTTAACCTGCTCCATGATTTCCGTCGCTTTTTGCTCCATCATGAAATTGGATGTCGCCTGATGCAGTAAAGACAAAACGGCGTAAAGCGTGATGGGTGAACACAGCATGATCCGGTTGCTCAATGCA
>MNWS01000061.1:0-6243 GCA_001872685.1 Fidelibacterota bacterium CG1_02_48_14 | reverse complement strand
ATCATGACATAATCCACCGTGCCAGCGCTGGTATCAATGTACTCACGCTTAGAAATCGTCTTGAGATGATTCTTGACATCCTTCAGAAATGCCACTTTTTCAGATGTTTGCTCATCAATCAGATCGGCGTGAAGATAGCGCTCATAGTGTGTGAGCGGGAACTTCACATCCATATTGATCTTCCGCCCCTTCGGTAAAAGGAAGGTGTAATCGGGTCGCTCACCACTTTCCACCACAGACTGCTTGGTGTAATTGATATGCTCCTGAAGACCGATATACTGGAGAATGTCCTCCACCATCCGCTCGCCCCATTGGCCACGCGATTGCGAACTCGCCAGGAGTAATCTCAGCCCATCGGTGGTGTCCCGCAGTTTGTTCGTCTCCTGCTGGGAGTTGGTAAGTTCTGTCTTGAGTTCCGTGGACCGGGTAAGCAAATCTTTTAACTGCGTCCCCATGTTTTCTAAAGATTGATTAATGAGTTTTTCTTTTTCAGAAAGTTGATCGGCATTGAATTTGGACTGATTCTTGAACTTCTCATCCGCCGCTTTCAAGAATTCTTCCCGACTGGTTCGTAACGCCTCCTCAGACATCACTTTAAAGGTATTTTCAATCTCTTTCCGCATCTCCTGAAGCCGTGCCCTCTCCTCGGTAAGTCGCTGTTCAGTCGCTTGGATTTGATTACGCAGCGTGGCATTTTCTTCGCGTTGATCCCCCAGATCATTCGCATTTTTTCTGGATTCAGCTTGGGACTCATCCAGTCGCTCACGCCAAGACTTGGCCTGTTCTTCGGCGCGGACGCGTTCGGCTTTGGCGGTCTCAAGTTCAGATTCAGCTCGTTTTGCACCTTGTACCCGACCAATGAAGAAAGCCATGCCTGTCATGACCAAAATGATGACGATCCAAATTCCCGCGGCTAATTCCATTTAAAGTTCCTGTAGGTAGTAATTAAAATTTAAAGCGCTCTGCGTTTTCATCGCAGACAAAATCGAAATTATTGGAGATAATCCAGAATCTGGTTCTCCCGCACAAAATTGACTGAAATTTTGTCCAGATTTTGACGTTCATTCCGGCCTATTGTCGTCGTATACCGAATGGTCGTTTCGTCAGGAATCGTGTAAAACCGAACGACATTCACACCCGGCAATGCCACGAGTAATTGTTTGAACAAGCCCATATTCTGGCGATCGGCCGTCTCTTTCAGGGCAATGTCAGCCGGGGTATGATAAAACAATCGCTGGTGCGTATAGGTCTCCTTCCCCATAGTCACCAACGGCACCGCGCGCCAGTCACCTCGCATGAGTTCCTTCACGAAATCAAGGTCATAATCCAGATCAATGAATGTCGAACGCTGGAATTTTCCGGTCTTATCCGACAAGCCTTGATTGGTTTTGCCGAATGCCGTTAAAATGTTGGCGATCCGAGGGTTAACCAGATAAGTGACCTGAAATGACACGATCAGACTATCCGCAGTGAATGGGTTTGGCTTGGTGGAAATATCGTGGATTTGAGCCAGGTAAGGATCGAACAGGATATTCCGCCAGAGCTCGCGTAACATTTGACTGCGCTGCTCACGATTCCTCTGATCAGCATACAAACCACCCGCGAGGGAATCTGCATTGAATGGCGTGGGTTTCACCCGATAAATGTCAGCCGTGACGGTGCGATTGGGTTCACCGAAGTATTCCACACTGGCGGCATCCAATGGTCGGCCGAACTGCCGTCCGGAAAGGGAAAGTCCCATCGTTTCCCGCGCCCATTCTCCCAGTTTGTCTTTCCATTGCAAGAGATGGGTGTACCTGTCGCTCATTTCGAATTCATCGAGTTTATAGCCCAGGCGCAGGTAATACAAATCCAGGTGAAGGTTTACCAAATCCTGATTATAACCGAAATTCCCCGCAACAATATAAATGTCATACCCATTTTGCGGCTGGATGCCAAAATTGTCTCGCCAGACATGCTGACGCAACAACTCTGGTTTTGCCAACCAGTTGGCTTCAAGCGGTTTAATATTCAAGACTTGAAGATTTTGAATTTGGGTGAGATTGTCCTTGATGAAGCTGGTCAAACCACCCGCCAACCAAGCTGGTGATTGCTGTGGCGTCTGGTCTGAAATCGGGGCCAACAACACGACCGTCTGGTTCCGACTGAAGGGAATCCCGGAATTCGGATTAGCCCAGGCTTTGACACTCAGGAATAGAATGAGGGTGAGAATCAGATTTCTGTGAACGAGGTGTCGGGTGTTTCGCATCAGTATTCTTTATTTTTTCAAGTAAACTACGGCATTCTGAAGCCGGCGCAAACAGGTTTCCTTCCCCAGAACGGCCATCATATCAAACAATGACGGACTCACATGAAATCCGGTGAGCGCAACTCGAACAGGGTGAATCAGGACGGCTGCTTTGACATTCAAAGTTTCCGCTGTTTCACGAATAACCCCTTCAATTGGTGATGATTCGAACACCGCACAGTCATTCAAACCAGACGCGATGGCTTCCAAATTATGTAAAGTAGCCGGATCGGAAAAATATCGCTCCAGCGCTTCATCAGAGTAGGCAACCGGATCAACCCAGAAATATTTCCCAAAACTCACGAACTCCAGCAGCGTGCGCATTTTTTCCTGTAACAACAACAAGGCTTTTGTATTGAAATCTTCACCTGCAGCATCATAAATATCACCCAGATCGTTCTGAATAAAGTAGGGTCGCACCGTCTGTTTCAGTCTTTGAATATCCAGTTGACGGATGTGTCGGGCATTCACCCACTGCAATTTATCCTCATCGAAAACAGCGCCTGTGTTGTTGAATCCCGACGGTTGGAACCGCGCAATAATCTCCTCAGGTTGATAAAATTCCTGATTGTCCTTAGCCGACCAACCCAACAGAGCCAGGAAATTGAACATGGCTTCCGGCAAAATTCCCCGCTCGGAAAATGCCAACACCGAGGTGGCGCCATGCCGCTTGGAAAGTCGCTTTCCATCCGCACCCAAAATGAGCGGGACATGCCCAAATTTCGGTGGTTTGCCACCCAAAGCCAGGTAGAGTAAAATTTGTTTCGGCGTGTTGGAGATATGGTCTTCACCACGAATGATGTGGGTAATTTCCATGGCCATATCATCCACCACCACGGCCAACTGATACACCGGTGAACCGTCACTGCGGAGAATGACAAAGTCATCAATTTCCGAATTGGTCACATCCACCTGCTTCCGGACGATGTCCTTGAAACGGGTGACGCCTTCGGTAGGTGTCTTGAAGCGGACGACGCTGGCTTCGCCTTTTAAAATCCGGCTTTCAATCTCTTCAGCGTTCAAATTCCGGCAGGTGCCATCGTACCGATAGGCACGACCCTCCTGTTCCGCTTTTTCCCGTTTCGCGTCGAGAATTTCCTTGCTGCAAAAACATCGGTAAGCTTTGCCCTCTTCCAGGAGGTGATTGGCCGCTGCGACATGGGCCGGGCGATTTTCTGACTGGAAAATCGGTTCACCATCCCAACTCAGCCCCAACCAGGTCAGACCATCCAGAATCGCCTGTACCATTTCTGGAGTGGAGCGCTCAAGGTCAGTATCTTCAATCCGCAGGAGAAACTTTCCACCTGTGGATCTGGCCAGTAAATAATTGAATAATGCGGTGCGAGCACCACCAACATGGAGGTATCCGGTAGGACTGGGTGCGAATCGAACACGGATGGGAGTTAATTGATCGGGATTATTCATGTACTCGTTTCATTTCGTTTTTATTAAGCACGGAAAACTGGTGACGCCTCAAACATGATGCTGTTCACGCTTGCCGAAGGTCTTGGCGGGTTTTCAGATAACCTTGATTCGGGCAACAAGTTGTCCGGCCAAGTCTGCCAAAATTTCATTTCCGGGGTGCAGTTCCCCCACACCGGCGGGTGTTCCGGTAAAGACCAAATCACCTGCACGCAATCGGGTAAATGTCTCCAAATACGCCATCGTGTCGTACAGCGAGAGGATCATCTTTCGCGTTTCGCCCGTCTGCCGCAACTCACCATTCAACTGCATGGTAAAAATGAGCGTATCCAAATCTTCAAATTGCGTTAGCGGTACAAAATGCGAGACGATGGCTGCATGATCGAAACTTTTTGCCAATGTCCAGGGCTTACCGGCTGACTTTAATTCAGACTGTAAATCCCTGAGCGTCAAATCGAGTCCCAGGGCTAGTCCCACGAGGCGCGGCACATCCCCTACACGGTCCATAAGCATCACCAATTCGGTTTCGTAATGAATCGGTCCCAATGACCAATCCAGCGGCACCTCATTCTCGAAGGGTGCCAGGGCATTCAACCCTTTTTGAAACACCAGGGGTTTGGTCTCAACCTGATTGCCCAATTCCCGGGCATGTTCAGCGTAATTCCGACCCAGACACCAAATCGTGCGGGGCGCAATATTTTGAACAGGGTTTGTTAATAATGTCAATTCCACCAGAAACTCCTTATCTCTTTGCCGGCCAATCTAATGCCGTCTGTATGTCTTTCAGGCTCAGATTTATCTGTTCATTGACGATAAAACGGTCACCCCGAACCCGGCCAATCGTGGCACTGGGAACCTGATTAAGCTGCGTGATTTTTTCAAGCGCTAATAAATGTTTTTCGTGCAGGGTCACGATAATCACGGACTGACTTTCACCGAATAATAGCTGGTCGTCACGGAATTTCCGGTGAATATAAATTTCGCAACCCAAAAGATTTTCAGGGTCAGCGATACATGCCAGTGCCATACTGCTGCTCAAACCACCCGGTCCAAGGGTGGTCATGGACTTGATAATCCCATCCTGGGTCGCTTCACGGGCAACACGCTGAACGCGATCTTCGAAAACCATGTCCAACTCGGGGGCATCAGTACCCAAACTACCCAAAATAGTTTCCAGATAAACACCACCACCCAGCTCGCCCTTGAGTGTCCCCAGCATCACGATAAAATCGCCCTCGTCCCGGAAACGCATGGAATAAGATCGCCGGTTTTCTTCCGGATTGCCGACGGCACCCACCACAACATTCAATTTTTCAGATGGCACGACCTGCCGGGCAATAACGGGTAGATTCAAAACGGTTGCTGCTGAGGAAATACCAGTAATCACCGACTGAAATTGAAGGAAATTCTCTTCGTCCTCAAGGTCTGGTGTGAAAATGGCAAGAGACAAGCATTTGGGATCAGCACCACTGCAGACCAATTGGCGTGTCGCCGTCGCAGCGGCCATCTCCGCCGCCCGTTGTGGATTCATCTGCACAATAATCGGGAATGACGCCAATGCAGAAACTACTGTCAATCCATGGGTCGTTTTGAAACGGGACAAGAGTGGCAGGTCAAGCATGTGTCTGATATTATTGTCATTTATTAATGCAAATGGTTGCGCGCGGGGTGAATTTAAAACCTGGATTAATGCGTCATTGTAATCAGGTGGTTCGGCCAGTGATTCATAATCCAGCGACTCGGTTTTCTCAAATTTCCTGCCCGGCTTTCCGGTGGTTTCGGTGATGGACATGCCACCGGCGGGTAACAGAATGGAAGCAGGAATGTTCGCGATTACCTGATCCGCGATCACCAGAGAAAGTGTTTGATCGTTTGTCGATGTTGCCAATCGCAGACCAATCAGGTCGTAATCTTCCAAAATTCGCCGGCAAGCGGACTCCAAATCTGCCGCCAGTGTTAACATCAACCCGGCTACAGGTGTCTTTAATAGGACTTTGTCCCACGCTTCGCTGCGTAACATGAGCGGCCAGAGATCCGGATTGATGCGCAATCCAAATTTCGAGCCTTCGGTTAATCGTAATATCGCAGGTAACAATACCTCATTTTCCACCAATGCCGTCCCCCGGGCATTTTCCAACAATTGCTCATCAGCCAATAACTTGCGCGTGGATTGTCGCGCAGATGACGTAAAGGTCGCCGATATTTCAGAAAAATGACGGGTTGCTTTCGGTACCACCAGCATGATCACCTCGCCGGGAGCCATTAACTGCGAAAAATAGGTTCTTTCGGTGTCAATGAGCCCCACCGTATGGAGAATGGCATTGGTCATTTGCGATTCTGCCGGGAGTTTCCATTGCTGGGAATTTTGGAATTTCGATTTGACGGGGCGGTCAAGATTAACTGACTGTAGAATGATTTTTTCAGCTCGATTCAAATCAAGCGCTGTTATATGAGGTTCGTTGGCGGCATTCCCGGCAAAAATCTCCACACAGAGTTCTTGCGTTTCAGAAACCTCGGTACGATGGATACCTGTG
>MNWS01000200.1:2505-9744 GCA_001872685.1 Fidelibacterota bacterium CG1_02_48_14 | reverse complement strand
CTTCGTGGTGCTTCGTGTACCTTGACTCTCGTACTCGTACTTGTACTCGATCTCGATATTCAATTGCATTTAGCCCCTATTTCAACGATTCTATCGCCATGGAAATTCTGCGCTTTAGTATCGAATCATTGATCGGATTGGTTGTCATTCTCAATCCATTTGGTGCGGCGCTACTCTTCGTGTCCCTGACTCAGGGTGAGTCTGATGAAGAGCAGAAAAAACTGGCAAAACGGACGACATTTGCGGTCATTGTCACGCTCATTCTGTTCATGTTTCTGGGTCAACTCATTTTCTCACTTTTTTCCATCACGCTGGACGCGTTCCGGATTGCAGGTGGTATTTTGCTGTTCGGGATGGGTATGGCCATGCTTCGCGGTCAGCATCCCAAGTCCCGCATCACCGAAAAAGAACGCGCCGAAGTCATTGAACGCGAGGACATTTCCATCATCCCCATGGCGATTCCCATCTTAAGCGGACCGGGAGCCATTGCCACAGCCATGGTTTATCGGGCCAATGTGAACTCATGGCTACAAATTGCCATTCTGACGCTGGCGGTGATTTTGGCGGCACTTTTTTCCGGGTTTATCCTGAGAAACGCGCATAAAATGGTGGACCGATTCGGCAAGACCGCGCTCCGCATCGTCACCCGAATCATGGGTTTGATCGCCACCACCATTGCGGTGCAATTCATTATTACGGGTATCAAGGGCATTCTCGGCGAGCTGATCACCACTTACCATATCCTCGGCTAATTATCATTTCCAGTCTCACCAGATCCGGATTCCGGGCGACAGCATTCCCGGCTAAACACTTGCATCCTTCTGCAATTACCGTTATGCTTCTCCCCTATTATGGCTAAAAACGACTTAACCGAAACCCAGCTTGACTCCCGCGTGATCTTTGATGGCACCTTACTGCATGTGCGCAAAGATCGGGTGAGACTACCCAATGGTGTGGAAAGTTACCGTGAATACCTGGTACATCCTGGCGCGGTGGTGGTGATCCCCTTTTTGGATGAAAATACCCTCATCATGGAGCGCCAATATCGCTATCCGGTGGGTCAGGTATTTTATGAATTACCGGCGGGTAAAACGGACCCGGGTGAGGATTATCTGACGACGGGAAAACGGGAATTGCTGGAAGAAACCGGTTACTCGGCCGGTCGGTGGGAAATGCTCACGGCGATCCATCCGGCGGTGGGTTATTCCAATGAAAAAATGGCGCTCTACGCCGCTTACGAATTAACTCAAAATGAAATAAATCGCGACCATGATGAATTCTTGGAAATCATCGAAATGCCCATCCCGGAGGCTTTACGACTTTTGCGTGAAGGGAAAATCACCGATGCCAAAACCATGGTGGGGTTGTTCTGGGCTGAGAAATTGACGAAAGGAGAATGGATTGACGAATCAAGACGCATGGACGAATGTCTGCCCGGTGCGTGATATTCCGAAAGGAGAAGGTCGCAACTTCATGATCAATGGCCTGAATGTGGTCATTTTTCATTCTAATAAAGGTTTCTTTTGTCGTTCCGGATTGTGCAAACACAACAATGTTAAACTGGAATTGGGGCGAATCAGTGGTGATGTGGTCACCTGTCCGTTTCACAACTGGCAATATCAGATCAGTACGGGCAAAGGTGTGAGTCCGGACTGGACCCAACTCGATTGTTACCCGCTGGAAATCAGATCCGATGACATCTGGGTTCAGGCTGGCAAACCACACAATGCCATGGACGATGCCATTGATACATCACGCTACAACTGGTGATTCACTGGAATTGTTACCATATTAATGAGCGAAGCCAAGGGGGTTTGTCATGAGAAAAAAAGTTGGTGTCATTCTTTCCGGATGCGGGGTTTACGACGGCGCCGAAATTGCCGAAAGTGTCATCACCCTGTTGACACTGGATCGCGCCGGCGTTGCTTACGAGTGCCTCGCGCCCGATATTGACCAAATGCATGTCATCAACCACCTCACAGGTGAAGTTGAAGCCGGTGAAACCAGAAATGTTCTGGTTGAGGCCGCCCGCATCGCCCGGGGTAAAGTCAAGAACCTGGCACTTGCCAACGGCGATGATTACGATGCACTCTTTTTCCCTGGTGGATTCGGCGCTGCAAAAAACTTGTGCGATTTTGCGGTGAAGGGTGCTGACTGTACCGTCCATCCTGAAGTGGAAAGATTATGCAGAGAGGTGGCTTCGGCGAAAAAGCCCATCGGGTTTATCTGCATCGCCCCGGCCATGATCCCCAAAATCTTCGGTCCCGGCTCGAAAGTGACCATCGGTAACGAGATTGACTCAGCCCACCAGATCAATGCCATGGGCGGTGTTCACATCAATTGCCCCGTGCAGGATATTGTCGTGGATGAAAAATTAAAAGTTGTCTCGACACCGGCGTATATGCTTGCCGGACGGATCAGCGAGGCTGCTGAAGGTATAGAAAAATTGGTGCGTGAAGTCATGCGGATGACCGCGTGAACGGAGATTGGGAGTCTGTCTGTCTCCCATAGGGATCCCTGCGGGGTGATCGAAGACCGACACAAGTCATTAAAATTGTCTCCCTGAGGCGAGCGAAGCGAGAACTTGTCCGGCTTTTGACGGTTCGAAGGGCAATTTTGATGGCACATAAGGTATAGAATCAGGAGTTCCTCTGGACCAACCACTCGAAGCATTCTCAGGATTTGCACCGGTTTTCCCGCTGCCATCCCTGACGCTCTTCCCGGAAACCCAGGCGGTTTTTCACATTTTCGAACCACGATACCGTGAAATGTTGGCATCGGTTATGAACGGAGAAAAACTCATCGCTTTTGCATTGCTCAGACCTGGTTATGAAGAAGAGTATTATGGTAACCCGGCCATATATGAGATGGGTTGCCTGGGCAGAATCCTCTCTGAAGAAAAGCAGGAAAATGGTGAATCACGCATCATTGTGGAAGGACTTGCCCGGGTCGGATTAGGTGAGCTGGTCAAGGAATTACCGTTCAGAGTCGCAAAAGT
The DNA here is from genome assembly GCA_001872685.1 of Fidelibacterota bacterium CG1_02_48_14. Classification (GTDB taxonomy): domain Bacteria; phylum Fidelibacterota; class UBA8477; order UBA8477; family UBA8477; genus UBA8477. The sequence continues at coordinate 6,746 of MNWS01000200.1, read as the reverse complement.
GAAAATTCTGCCGGAAAAGGACCGCCATGTGGAATTTGAAGATCTCCACCATACACTCATTCAAAAATTGACCTATCTGGCAAAAATCTCTGAAGAACGCATTAATTTGAATTATCTCTTCGACCCCGGGACAAAATTTGTCACGCTGGTGAATATGATCGCCAAACATTTGCCATTAAAACCAAGGGACCATTACAATTTGCTCCGGGAAGATTCGATCCAAACCAGAGCTGAGCGCGTGATCTGGCATCTGGACGACCATATTGAAACCATGGAATTACTTAAACAAGCTGGTCCCCTCTTACCCAATCCCCAATTTTTTAACTAACCACTACTGATCCTTATGTTGCTTTTCATCAACGGCTCATGGGTTTCTGAGAACGAAGCTGTCATCCCTTTTCAGGATGGTGGATTCCTGTATGGCGATAGTTTGTTTGAGAGTATTCGGGTCGGTGCTGGCAGGCCTTTTCGTATTCACAAAAACCTGGAAAGATTACGGCAGGGCCTCAATGTCATTCGATTGGAACTGCCTTGGTCATCGAAGGAACTAATCGAAATCTGCAATACCTTCATCGCTAAAAATAACCTGCAGGATGGGCTTTTGAGGCTGATCGTCACTCGCGGGACCATCACAGGCTCGCCATGGAATTTTTCCGGTGCACCGAATGTTTATCTGACGGGACGATCATTGCCACCCTTACCAGAGTTACCGGTGAAGCTTGAATTCGTCCAGGAAAAGGATTATCCCATCGCCCGATTTTTTCCCGCCATCAAATCCGGAAATTATCTGGGAAATATGCTGGCCAAACGAGATGCCGAGCAGAATGGCTCCTTCGAACCCATTTTCGTGAATCGGGATGGCCTGATCACCGAAGGCGCACTCCGAAATATCTTCTTTGTTCGAGATGGCATCCTGTTAACACCGGGGTTGGCGTTGGGCGTATTACCGGGAATCATGCGTGATACGGTTTTGGAAATTGCCTCTTCGGAGGGCATCCGGATTCAGGAGGAGGCCATTTCTTCATCAGCATTATCAACTTTCAGTGAAGCTTTTATCTCCAGTACCGGAATCGGTATACTACCTGCTGTTTGGGATGGATTTCGCAGCACCCACAAATTGACTTATCACTTGCGCGATTTGCTCGAAGCGCGTTTAAAGACAGGAAAATAACCATGCACGACCATAAATTCGATCCGGTAAAAGCGGAAAGACTCCTCGCCCCGGAACGCTATCAAAAAATTAAACCCGATATTTTGCTCCAAAAATTGGGGGTCCCACCGGGCAGTACCATTCTCGATTTGGGATGTGGCAATGGTTTCTTCACCTTCCCCGCCTCCGCTGCCATGGGCGAAAATGGCATGGTGATCGCCGCAGATTCCTCTGGTGAAATGCTGCAACTTTTAAGTGACCGCAATCCACGGGATAATGTTCAGGTTTTGCAGGTGGAAGAGGTCGCCATGGATGTTGACTCAGATTCGGTTGATGGCGCGGTTCTGATTAATCTTTACCACGAATTAGACGACCGCACGGCAAGTTTAAAGGAGCTGAAGCGGGTGCTAAAGCCCAATGGACACTTACTGATTTTGGATTGGTCACCTGAAATTGAATACACTTCCGGTCCGCCACTTGAGCATCGGATTCCTATCAAAATGGCGGTAGAGGAATTAACCAGTGCGGGATTTAAAGTCGATAAGAAGGAACGCTATACGGAAGAGACCTGGCTCATTGTCGCACATTTGGTGTAAAAATTTTCCAGGTATTCTGTTCAGAATTCGGTACTTTGAAAAGCGATGCGCAAACTCAACCCAATCATCATCATAAATGGAATTTTTCTCATTGTGATGATGCTGCTCTTCGGAAGATTTGTCAATACCAGCAAATTTTTTTCGAAGCCGACTGCTCTGGAAGTGCTCGCATCGCAACTCACGGGTCATTTTTTCACACGAGACTCTATTCACGAACTCAAATCTGAGAGAATCGAAAATCAGCCTGATCTTTCAAATTCAGTCTTGCTCGCGTTTTCAGCAAAACCACCTCTGGCTCCACCCTGGGATGGTCATTGGTTTTTCAAGCTCAGCGAATTTGGATCAAACGAGTGGCTGGCGGAGATTTTCGATTCAACCGAAAGTGTTAGCCGGACAGGGTGCGAATTAGTGTTTCGCAGCGTGAATTCGGGCTTTTCAGGCGAAACTGTCGGCGCGGAATGCCGATTGGATTCGGCCGGATATGGTGTTACTCTGAGCTTGCGATCAGCACCTGATTCACTGATCTTCGCCACCCGTCGGAATTATCCGGATGGCAGTGAGGTTTCTGGTCAAAAAATGCTGTTTTTACGCCGACTCACGGACCACAACTGATTGAGATAGAAGGTATAAAATGGCTCGCAAAGACATTCAATTCAAACTCCACGCGGTTGACCGTTCCGGTGCCCGGCGTGGTGAATTCAAAACCGCTCACGGAATCGTCCAGACTCCCACATTCATGCCAGTGGGGACGGCGGGGTTTATCCGATCCACGACACCGCGGGACATTGCTGAAACCGGCGCAGAGGTCATTTTGGCCAACACCTACCACATGTCCCTGGGGGATCGGCTCCAGACAGTTGTGCGTGCGGGTGGGTTACACAATTTCATGGGCTGGCAAAAAACCATCCTCACAGACTCCGGTGGTTTCCAGGTTTTTTCGTTACCAGACACGACGATTACGGACGATGGTGTTTCCTTTAGTTTCGAAGAGAGTGGCGAGCGGATTGAGCTTACGCCGGAAAAATCCATGCTGATTCAGCGTGAACTGGGCTCGGACATTGTCATGGCCTTTGATGAATGCGTGGGCTTCCCGGCTGATGAAGCTGAAGTTCGTAAATCCATCCACCACACGACTGAATGGGGTAAACGCTGCCGGGAGGTCGAACTTCAGGATCATCAGTTCCTGTTTGGTATTGTCCAGGGTGGGACTTACCAGGCTCTGCGTCGCCAAAGTGCCCAGGAAATTGCCAAAATTGACTTCGACGGGTTTGCCATTGGTGGCGTGAGTGTTGGAGAGGGTCATCAATTATTACGCGAAATTACGGGAATGACAGCGCCGTTGCTACCACCCAAAAAGCCGCGGTACTTGATGGGCGTGGGACTGCCGGAGGATATTTTAGCTGCTGTTCATCGTGGTGTTGACATGATGGATTGTGTTATTCCAACGCGTTATGCGCGCCAGGGAACGCTGTTCACGCGTACCGGGAAACTGCGGATTATGGACAAAACCTTCCGGAAAGATAAGTACCCGCTGGACACAAAATGTCAATGCTATACGTGCCAAACCTATACCCGGATGGTGTTGCGCTATCTCTTTTTCACCAAAGACCCATTGGCTGAGACATTGGCAACGATCCATAATGTGACATTTTATGAAGACCTGATGGGTGACATTCGCAAAGCCATTGAAAACAATGATTATGAAAATTTCCAATCCCGTTGGTTGAATGCCTATTTAAAAAAAGGACAGAAATAGCGCCTTGCATTCATTTTACACACCAGCTAAATTCGTTCAATACTCGGGAAAACAGGATCGAAGGAGGCCGCATGGCTGTTGATTTTAATGATTCCACAAGCCGTCTGGAATATTTGGGTGAAAAACTGGATGATCTGATGGATGGTATCAATGTCAACTATGGCAAAGTTCTCATGGAAGAGCTGGTGCGGCGTCTGGAGCACACCGTGAGTGATTTTAATGATGAAGTGAAGGTTCTCATCAACAGTTTGAAAGCCAACAAACCGGTTGAAGATACGCCAAAAACACCCGGTTCGGAGAGTGATGAAGCGGTCGAGGGTGGCGAATTATCTGAATTCGAGCGACGGCTGGACGAATTGGAAAAGAGCCATAAGTAGCTTTTTATTTTTAAAAAAATCCTGTTTTTTTGTGAAAATATGCCTCCTGTTTTTTTTCCGTCTCTGGTAATAAACGACCCGCGTCTCCGTCTTCAGTTTTAATTCTCAACTTTCCAACTATTTCAAACCCCAAGTGACTTGAATTTCAAGGGTTTGGCTACCCACAGGGACGGTTATGGTCCTTGTTGATTGACTCCCGGGGTAGCGGATCGGCGAACGGACGGCTTTGATCCTTTTAGCCGGGAATCCCTCCTCCATTCCACTAAACTCAATATGACCATGACACCTGCTTGATTCCTGGCCCAGGGAATGTCGGCTGGCTTCCATTAAGTTATTACGGATCAGGAGACGGCAGCAGCGAC
>MNWS01000200.1:0-2485 GCA_001872685.1 Fidelibacterota bacterium CG1_02_48_14 | reverse complement strand
CCGGTTACGATTGTCGAAATTTTTCCCGGTAAATATTTTGTTGTTTCACTAAAATTTCAGTCCTAACCTACCAACGCATTCACACAACAAGAATTAACATACAATTGAGGACCCTTCAATTGAGTTTATCAGCTTTAACGGAATTCTGTATTTCTGTACAAATTTTCGTAGTATCGAAAATCCGGACAACCCAACCACGAGGTGCTCTTTTCGGCCTGCTGCTGCTCATCCCGCTCATTCAGGACTGCGGTGGTCGTTCCCACGATAACCCCGAAGCGGTGGAAAACGTACCAGCCCGGCAACTTTCTGGGGAAAACCTAGCAGTACCCGTCACCGCCGTGATCGCTAAAACGGAGACACTGCTACAGTATGTTTCAACAACAGCCACAGTCCGGCCGCTGAAAGCAGCACGAATTATGTCGCAGGTGCAGGGGCGTATAATGCAGCTACGGGTATTAGACGGAACCCGGGTGGAGCGTAATCAGGTGCTGCTCCAATTAGAGACCGATGCCTACCAGGATGTGCTGGCCGAAACCCGCAGTTCATTTTTTCATGCTCTGGGTACTGCTGTTCAAGAATGCCGGGCAAACAATACCGACAATTATTCATTTCTGGAAACCTGGTTTCTGAATAGTCTGAATTTGAACCGGCTCCCTCCGTTTCCAGCATCAGTCATCTCGAACCATCATACTGCCTTGGAACCATCCAATGATGACGTGCCGTCGAATTATTCATGGGACAATACTGACACAATTCCCGCAACACTGAACCCGGCTGAATACATGATCCTGGCCCGACAAAAAATTCCGACCCTTTATGCTGCGATGCGCCGGGCTGAACGGGAACTGGCTGCCTGCACGATTCGGGCTCCCTTTACGGGAGTGGTCTCAGGTCTGGAGGTGGCAGAACTCACATGGATCACCGCCAATTCCGAGCTGTTTTCCATTACTGCACTGGATTCTGTACAGTTGGATATTGAAATCCTTGTGGACGAATTAAACATGCTCCAAACTGGTACCCCATTTCAAATTTTATCTCCGAAAAACGGGCAGGTGATAAAGGCAGATCGCATCCTGGGTGTCAGTCCTCAAATTGATGAAAAAAGACACACGGGCCAAGCTTTTGCTCGACTATCGAATCCCGGACGCCGCTGGAAGTCAGGTCAGATCCTCCCGGTTCGCGTACAAAAAGCATTTTTTCCGGGCTTCTTACTGATCCCCGTGGAAGCTGTGCTCATCCGGAACGATCGGGAACTGGTATTCACCGTGGAGCAGGGCATTGCCAAGTGGTGCTATGTGGTGTTAGGTCCCCGGAATGAACAGTACGTGGCAATTGACAGCGGAATCTCGCCGGGAGACACCGTTATCGTGACCGGACACTACTCCCTGGCACATGATTCACCTGTTGAGGTGGAACTGGTATCCTCAGACGAGTTGCGGCAATGATCCATTCCCTTGTCAGTTGGGCAGTGAACCGGCCTATCGCCGTGTTCATGCTGACGCTGGCGCTGGGCATTTTCGGCTTGCGAGCCTGGCAGCAACTGGAAACAGCGTTGCTGCCTGATTTGGAGTATCCCGAGTATTTCATCGTAACCCGTTTCCCAGGCGGTTCACCGGAAGAGATGGAGCAACTCGTCTCCAAGCCGCTGGAGGAGGTTCTGGCTTCCCTACCGGGTATTCAGGATATCATCTCCTCCTCCAGGGAAGGCGTTTCCTTAATTGAAGTCCAATTCGACTGGGGCATTGATTTTCGGTTCACCTTATTGCGAATCCGTGAAAAAATCGATGCCATTCTGACCCGGCTGCCGGACGGAGTTGAGCGACCATTTATCATGGATTTCAATCCCAATTCCATTCCCATTATGGAGCTTGCTATTCATAGTCCTGAAATGTCGTTGGTAACTTTAGCTGAACTGGCCCGCCAGGTATTCAAACCGCGCTTTTCCCAGCTTGACGGAATCGCCAGCGCTCAACTAACAGGCGCTCCGGAACCGGTGGTTCAGATTCGCATACAGCCCGAAAAAATCCGGCAGTATCAACTGAATCCTCTGGAAGTAGCCCAGAACATCCGGCGAAACATCCCCGCAGACCCGGTGAATGCCCGGGTGCGGGTGGGATACTCGGAATTTCCGTTGAATGTTGATCTGCGTCTGAACGGCTTGTCCGATTTCCTGCGGATGCCCATTGAAACGGAGCGACAGGCACTGCGACTGGGGGACATTGCCAAAATTGTATCAGAGCCGTTACCCCGGCAAACCCGCACATTCTTCGATTCTACCCGGGTTATCGGGGTGAACCTGTACAAGGAGGCGGGCGGCAATACAGTGGCAGCTTCGGAAAGCGCTTTGGATCTGATTCACCTCCTGGAAAGACAATATCCCGATGTCACCATCACGGTACTGAAAAACCAGGGGGACTTTGTCTCCCGGGCTATTGATGGCCTAAAACAAGCCTTGCTTCTCGGGGCGGTTCTGGCTTTTACTGTC
>MNWS01000185.1:9712-15784 GCA_001872685.1 Fidelibacterota bacterium CG1_02_48_14 | reverse complement strand
GTTCATTGTTGGTTCGCCCGAGCGTGGGCAGAAAAGGCATCAATAGGATTTTTAATGTTACCACTCGCCTCTTGGGGTCCACGCGTATCTATCTCCGTTGTTTTTGAACAGTTATGCCGAAGCAATGCGCGAATGTACCTTCAAGCAAGTCCCTATTCAAGTAAAGGTGTGGCAAAACGATGTTTTAGCATGTGCGGCGTATTACAGACCTATGCTCCTCTAAAGTCTGCTATGAACACTGGCATTGCAAAAAAGCCAAAAACGATTTAGCTGGTCAGTTCACAAACGAGTGCCCGCTGACACGCCAGATACCGGGTAGAATGTAGTATGATATTCTGGCTTGCTGAAATTCTAAACCTGTAATACCAATTATTTTTGATATTTTTTCAGTCTCGCCAGTTCGCGCTGAGTGAGACCCGACGAATGATCGAAAAGAATGATCGCATCCAGATCCAGTCGATGTAGAAGGATCGTAGACTTGGTTTTGCCACTATCCATCCGGTATGATTTGAGTGTGCCGGCATCAATTAGTTCGCGCAACTTTGTCACGCCGGTTCGAAGGTATTTAGATGCCTCCTTCAATGTATACCAAGCTTGCGGATTTTCATGCTTTGTTCTTATGGAATGGAGATGACCCAGGAAACGCTCGAAAATCTTTTCGTCGCTCTTCCCGCGTCTATCCCAGAACCATCTGTAATATTCATCGATTTTTTTTAGATACTGATTTTCCAGATCCACCGGGCATGATTCTCGAACTTTTTCAAATTCGTCTAGCAGGTAGTTCGCGATACGAGTATTGATCGACCGGATGCACGCTTCTGAGCCCTGATTTTTGTAAATATTTACTGCCGAATCGTCTAGTGTGGGGCGGGTAATTTCGATGTATGACTCCCAAAATTCTTCCTCTGGAAGTCTTTGAGACGGTGGGATATCTAGATTTTCGCCCTCGAACCAAAACTGGATTTCTTCGTTGCGCAGTAGTTCAACTTGAACTACAGGATGAAACTCGGAAAGTGTGAATTCATAACCGCGCATAGTTAGCCAAAGCCCTCTCAGGAAAATTGGTGACTGTTGTCCCGCTGGTAAATTAACATAAACCAGCCACAATTAGGCCAAAATCCTTATTATAGACCAAGAAGGAAGGGTTACCTGCCTCATCCACCCGAACCTCATATAGGCCATTTTAGAGAATGGTCAATCATTAACCAGAAATGCGTTCCCCACCTGTTCCCCATTATTTGCACATTATCTGGTGAAAACTGATGATTTGGAGAGTCAATATTCACAAATAACGATAAGCTGTAAAGACATATAACTACTTGTTATACAAAAGTTTAAGTGTGTTATTAGATTAGTACTCCGGACAGGACTCGAACCTGTGACCGACGGATTAGAAATCCGTTGCTCTATCCATCTGAGCTACCGGAGCGGTGAATTTGCCATCGTTTAAAAAGCACGAAATAATAGTCCCTGCCCCATATCTCTCAAAGCATTTTCCTGCCCCAGGTCCTGTCCACACACATTAACGCTAACCAGCATTTGACTAATTCGACTTGCCAATCTCACATGGTAATCGGATTTTAATCCCGGCATGATTCGTCAATCAATTATCCGGAGTTTTGGAGAGCCGTCCCGTCGCTGGAAGCATCTGCTCAACTTTTTGATTTTTGCCGTACTGGCTTATTGGTTTTTACCGCGACCCTATCCCGGGGCGGATGAATTACGGGTGATGACTTACAACATTCGTCATGGCTTGGGGATTGATCGGGTGTTGGATTTGACCCGGATTGCGGCGGTAATCAATGACTTTCAGCCGGATATTGTGATTCTGAATGAAGTGGATATGGGCACGGCTCGTTCCAATGGCATTCAGGATATGGCTCAATTAGCAGTCCTCACCCGGCTAAGTGGCTACTTTGCCCGGTCAATTAATTTTGACGGTGGGGAATATGGCAACGGATTACTCTCACGCTGGTCAATTTCTGGTAAACTGGATGTTTGGGACATTTCGACGGCCATAAGCCAGGAGGGTCGGTCAGTATTCAGAGCTCTGATTCCCATAAAATCTGATACGCTGCAAATATTTGGCACCCATTTGGGGTTGGTGGAGCAGGAACGCACAACCCAGGCGCGCTTTATCGATTCTCTTTTGGTGACGGCCATTAAGCGGTACCCGACTATCCTGGCTGGCGATTTTAATTTTATCCGTTCAAGCCCGGGGTACCAGATTATTTCTCGTCGTATTCCGGATACTTATAAATTTCTGGGACTTGACTCGATCAAAACCTATCCGGTCCCCAATCCTGAAAAGACGATTGATTATATTTTTGCTTCTTTACACTGGACGGGTATACAGGCTGTTCCAGTCAGTATTGCAACTGCTGATACGGCATCTGATCATTACCCGCTGCAGGTGGTGCTGGTACCTTGAAGCTGGTGCAAAGGCCAGGGAATCTCAAACAGCAAATTCCAAAAAACAAACGAATCACAAAAATCAATTATCAAACCATCTATAACACTGGCTGGTCGAGTAGTCAGCAATATCCGGGTGTGACTCAAAATCCATGTCGTCATGATTCACATAAAAATGACCATGAATGCCACAACCTTAACCATACCTACCGCAGATCCGATTGCTGCAGGTCCGGCTATCACCCATGTTACGCCTCATGGTTCCACCCTTTAAAGACCATATATAACACCCCAAGAATGACAAACTTCTGTGCCAATATCCAATACTCATTTTCACCCATTAAGCCGCAGCCACAGTCGGTGGTTATCCGAAAAATCAAGGAAGCCAAGCTTAGGCAGATTCCCAGCAACACCATTACCAAGCCCAGTATAAAAGCAAGTGCGTAAAGTTTCCGGAACCAGACACTCACCGCAATAAATGCTTCAATGCCCAGGGTCATGGGAAGGTAAACCGCGAAGGCTTCAGGCAGTCCCAGAATAGCCAATTGTCGAACGAAAGGCGCTAGCCCAACCTGCCACATTAGATGTACTTTAGCCAGGGCCAGGTATAAAAAGAGGCTGGACACCAGGTAGCGGAACCCCTCCTGTACCCACTCAGTTTTCATCAGGTAACCTCTCAATTTTTGCCACACCGGGTTTCATTCCAGATGATACACAACCACTCGGGGTTCTGGCTCATTGCACACGCCGTATAGCTTGCCCCGGAATACATCGAATCCCACCACACAGTCTGGCAGGTCCATTTCCGCGATGGCCTTCAGATTTTCGTCGAAAATTGAAATCCGTGACAGGCCTTCACACTCGACTTGCTCAATCTGCGCCATCCACAGCACATAGACTTTGCCTACACTGTATTTAATGTCCTTCGCGATTGCATCACCGTCGATATACCACTGATTGTTCCCGCCGTCTTTTACCTGTGGTTCCTTCAGCCGCTTGGCGATTTTGGCAGATTTTTTAAGACGCAACTCCGGCGAGTACTTCTCCACTGCATTTTTATACTCGTAGGTCAGGTAAAAATGAGAGCGGCTGGCTGTCATATGGGTCAAGGCAGAAAATATCGGGAAGGGCGAATTCTTGAACTTTTTCCGGCTGGCGCCCTGATGCCTGGAAGAATCCAGGGGTTGTCCCTGGTGGTTGTATTTAATCAAAAAAGTCGGAGTGAAGACATGTCCAACAATGAAATCCGTCCCGATCCTGGAAAAGGAGATCGGCATGCTTTGCATCTGGATGGCTCCGGCAAACTGGCCGTCAACGAACTTCACGATTCGTCGCATCGTGTGACCCAGGACCCAGAGTGTGTCCCCAGTTATCAGAAGGTTCTGTGGTTCGACAAATTCACCGGGACCCTGACCTTCAGCGCCCATGGATTCCAAGTATTCTCCAGCCAGGGAGTAGTGGTCAACTGTCTTTCGGCCCTGATCGAGAATGAAAATACCCTGCTCGGAAACCGCCACCCGATGAAGACGGTAAAATGTATCGCTCTTAATGGTTTGGTCGCTGGCGAGTTCAGCTCCTCCCATCGCGAGGGTGATGATCAGATTCGCGATAATAGCCAGTGCTTTACGGTTCACTTTTTAACTCCATATTTTTGATCGCTGTTTCGAAAAAAGCTTCATTCACACGATTGCGTAGCAGGTCGGATGGGGTGAATGACACCAGGTAATACTTTTCCTTCCCGAACATCCGTCCCTCCTTATGCTTAATCGCGGAATAGAGCTTTCCGGATTCATCGCGGACCAGTATCCGGTATGGCAATTCACCGGAATATATTTTTTCACCCTCTTGGCTGTACATATCCACGTAGAATGGTACCTCGGCTCCCGCTCCAGTGTAATGATAAAAAACAGTGATTATCGTATCGTTCACCGCATGGATGGAGAGGAAACGGGAGTGGGCTCCGGTTATCCTCTTAAGCCGGTTAGCCTTGATCGCAGTCAAATTTTTCGGCACTGGCTTATAGTTAATGTTCTCACCGGAGAATTCAGTCTGGAGTTTGAAGTCCGGTGAATATTTCCTGATGATCATACCGCTCTCCTGGTGAACGGTGTAAATGTTCCCGGTTTCATCCATATCAAATACTTCAGACAGAAATAATTCCTGGTAGCCCTGGTAATCATCACCAGTCCGGTCGCTGAAATTACATGAGTCGATGAGATTCAGTTCGAAGTCGTATTTTGCCAAGGTATAAGCCCGATGGCTCCGGTATAGCTCATCAAATTTTACCAACGAGCTGCGGCTCGGCGATTTGGTGTTCTCGTCATAGAGCTCCAGGTACCTGGCGTAACTCGTCAGGTGAGAGCCACCTACGATAATGGTTGAATCATGTCCCTGCATGGCAATATAGTCCAATGTGGGATGATGCAGGGTTTTATGATGTGTTTTGGTTTTGCGGTTAATAAAATGCAGATATTGTTTCCCGTATTTAAAGGATTCGGTAATTACCAAATCTTCCTTAATAAAAAATTTGTAGGGCCGATAGAACTGCTTTTGATCCAGCAGCGTTTGTTTTAAACGGCCATTAACCGGGTCTATTTCATAAATGTTATCAAGAGTTGATATGTATATAGAATTTTGCTTAATATCAAATTGGCAGTATGCAATGATTGTGCGGTTCAGTTCCGGTACGTTGATGCAGACTACTTTTTGTGAAAAGACAAGGTTGATGGGTATACACAACAGTAAGACAACCTTTTTCATGTCCCGAGCTCCAGACTATTCAATCAAGATGTATAAATCCCCGTTTGCCATCCAACGGCTGGCAAACGGGATAATCGATTAAAACCGGATGTAAATCGTCCCGCACATATATGCGCTCGAATCAACACAATTATAATTGCCGAAATCATCCGATCTCCAAGATCCAAAATATCCACCAATTTGAATACCACTTGCTTTGAGAGGAAGAATGCCGGTCATGAGCACTGTTAAAAAAATACTGACTAACAATTTCTTCAGCGTTTTCATTTCATTTCTCCATTTCACTTTAGGTTTGTTAAATCGGAACAATCCAAATATGTGGGTTCTCCATCTTCGAAAGCATCGCATCGCATCTTGGGATCACCAACATTAATGTCCCACTGATGTCCCTCCCCGTCGAGAACGCGGATTTCATGCTACTACCCATTACGCTTGATAAATTGACTGATTGCATTTTCAATATATTTCTCATCAACCCCTCCCTCAATCAATTCATCAACGGTGAACGGTATCAGGTAGTATTGGGGTTTACCGAAGAACCAGCCACCCTCGCGCTTGATCAGAAAATAAAGATTACCACTGACGTCACTGGTGTACACCATTTCAGGGGTTGTACCTGAGGCGATTTTTTCGCCCTGATCAGTATATATGTCGAAGTAGATGGGTGGATTGGTGGCCGAGTACTTTTTCCAGTCTCTCCCGAAGTTGCCCCAAAAACCTATAAATACTTTATTTGAGTCCAGGGCATACATGGCATAAACCACAGAATGTGAGTTCATTGTATTATTCAACCTCGTGGCTATATCCCTTGTCATTTTTTTAGGCAGGGGTTTGAAATGATCGTTTTCTCCCCGAAATTCAGCCAATAACCCAAAATCCGGACTATACTTCCTAACCAAA
>MNWS01000185.1:0-9692 GCA_001872685.1 Fidelibacterota bacterium CG1_02_48_14 | reverse complement strand
TCAATGTCCCGGGCGAACTTCTCCCTTGATCTTGGCCATAAATTTTGGTAGCCACTGGCGTCTTCACCCTTTTTGCCAATCAGGTCACAGGTATCAATCAGGTTGAATTCCAGGTCGTATTTAGTCAAGGTATAAGCTGTATTTTGCGAGTAGAATTTTGCCATCATACGATCCATGTCGTTTCCTTCAGCCGAGTTCTTCAGGTCCTCGAGATTTTGGTTTTCTCTCCAAGCATTCACCATATTTTCCTGCCAATCATTCATCACATTCATAAAGTTTGTATAATGCATCCCTCCGACTAAGATGTACTTACCGTCCCTCGTAATAAAAATACCCTCCAAAGTCGGATAATGGGTTTTGGCTGCAACTTGTGATTTGCCGGCGTATTTCAATAATATTGATTTGCCAGTATAAAGTGTTTTCACGATCATCATACTATCATAGACATCCAGGACAAAGCTGCTCCAGATCGGCATTTCATTTTTTCCGGCTGTAATCTCCTCAAGCAGTGAACCGTCAAGAGCGTGGATATAAATGCCGCCCTCAACTACTGAAAATATCTTTTCGTCCTTTATTAATAGGGACTGCGGATTAAATCCGTTACTTCCGACTCCTTCCAGCATGATTACATCAGGATCCGGTGCTGCAAATGACAAACACGACAGCATGAATGCACAAAATGATCTTCTGATAACTGTATACATCCAACAGACCTTCCTTAGCATATTTTCAGTGTATTTGTTAAAAGAGCCGGGAGGTATTTTCCCCGGCTCTTTTCCGGATGGTAAAGCTTAGGTCCAGGTAAAATGGAGGGCAATGTTGCCAATTTGAATGGCAATGCATCCGTACATTTCCGAAGGAGCACAATAAGCAGCATTCGCTCCATCCCCAGCTACCCATGTACCTAAATGGGCAGAAATTGGGCTTGCTGGTAGCGGTTCATCAGCCGTAACTGTTCCAGGGACGAAGGTTACGGCCATTAGTGTGAGTGCCAAAATGAAACTGATTCCAATTTGTCTTGCCGTTTTCATCTCGTTTTTCCTTTTCTTTTAATCTTAACTGACTACTCTCGTACCGACTACATACTGCCGGCGACTGTCACCCCCACTTATGTCAAGTATCGCGCCAAACGATAAACGACGGTATAACATAAGGATAAACAATATGTTATGATATTTTCGATCTCTTATCAAGACGTGAAAAATCTGCCTGGAAGGAGACTTAAATATTAATAACTCGTTAAGTACTTGTAATTTCATGTAGTTATCAGACTCCATATGAGGAGACTGAATCTTCCTATAGGGAGACTCACTGGCCATCCGCTGGGTGAAGGTCATTTTTTTGCAGAAAATTCATAAAGCTTTTATACTCACTCGCACCCAGGTTGAATAATTCCAGCAATCCCTTATAACTCCCGGCCGTAGCCAGGCCCCTACTTATCACTGCCTGCACCTCAGATCGCTTGAGTTCACGGGTCATAAACGGCGCTTTCACCGCTTTCCAGAAATTGCAGCCTTCATTGACCATCTGCTGAAATATTTCCTCGGGAATGCCACCGTTCGTTTGAGCTAAAATTTCGGGTTCATTATCCTGCTGGGAAGACAACTCAAGTAAACGACGCAATTGTCCCAAGCTAACAATTTTGCTGTCCGTGGTCTTGCCCTGGTCAGCCAGATTGTGCATCACAGACCGCAACTCCCGCACATTACCCGGCCACTTATATTGCAGCAGTTGCTCCATAGCCTCCGCTCCCAATTCCGGCCATGGATCTGCATCACTCAAGCGCTGCTGCAGAAACGTTGCAGCCAGGTGAAGAATATCCTTCGAGCCTCGCTCACGCAGAGGTGGCAACATGATCCGACTGCCTTTCAGACGAAAATAGAGGTCTTCCCTCAACAGTCCCATTTGTATCAGTTTCCCGGAAACTCGATTGGTGGCAGTAACTAATCGAACATTCACCCTCACCGGCTGGTCCTGTCCCAGGGGTTGAATCTCTCCATACTCAACCGCACGCAGCAACATTCCCTGGACTTTCAATGACAACGCTTGTAACTCATCTAAAAACAACGTGCCACCCTCGGCCGCCCGGAACAAACCCTGCCGATTTGTCATAGCGCCGGTGAAACTTCCTTTCCGGTGACCGAACAACTCGCTCAAGGCAAGGCTGTCATCAGTGAGCATCGCACAATTAACGGCTTGAAAGGGCGCACCACGACGCTGGCTCAATAGGTGCAGGGAACGCGCAAAAAGTTCCTTACCGGTGCCAGTCTCACCTTCAAAGAGAATCGACAAATCATTTCTCGCAGCCGACTCCAAAGCTACCAAAGCCTCTCTAAGCATAGGGGATTCGCCCAAGATGGTGACTGGTCCCCACTTTTCAGCCTCCGAAAGGGCAGCAATCCGGTGACGTAAGTACCAGCTACTCCACC
This sequence comes from Fidelibacterota bacterium CG1_02_48_14, assembly GCA_001872685.1. GTDB lineage: Bacteria > Fidelibacterota > UBA8477 > UBA8477 > UBA8477 > UBA8477. The sequence continues at coordinate 7,263 of MNWS01000185.1, read as the reverse complement.
AATCCCGGAACGAGAATGGAATTTGCCCCTTGCCACCATTTAACCAGCCAATCCAACCGCAAATCGCGCCATTTGTTTTCAGGGAGGTGAATGCTGATACCGCACGGCCATTGCTCGTTCCCATACCGGGAACGGCATGGTTGCATCCTGACGGATGTTCCCAAACACGAATCGGTCCCGTTTGTCCTTCAGTGTGAGTCGGTATCCGTTGCAGCCAACAACAACAGGGAACCTCCTCCAAGTCCTGTTCAAGTCTGTTTCCAAGATAACTGCCTAGGAATAAAGGGTCTGACAAGGGAATGGGTCTCAACTGACGCTTCAGGCTATAACTTCGTTCAATCCGCAACTTAACTTTGTTATCCGGGGGCATTTTGTTCACTTTCTCCTCACTTTTTTCTGCTGATACGCCTGCGTGTCCCCCTTAGTACACCCGGTTTATCATAACTTATAACCATCAAAAATCCCCGATTCCATCCCAGCGTCCCATTAGCAGTTCGTACTGAAAGAAAGTAACCAACAAGTCCTGTTTGGCAGTCAGGACACTTCGGCGAGCACTTGAGTAAAATTGCCAGGCTTGCATATAGCCGGTGAAATCTCGTCTTCCAGCCTCGTAGGCTTCCTGTTCAAACGTGAGAATCGTTTCGTAGTCCTCCAGATTACGCTGGACCAGGTCATACACGCTCCAGTGGGATTTGAGCTGCGCCTCCACTTCATGAATTCTCTGTCCAATGCGCTGCTGTTCCGTATGCAAATCGGTCGCGGCAATTCTCTCAACCAACGCCCGATTTTCCATCCGACTCCGCCTGACACCCTTATCCAGGAGCGGCACATAAAGGCTTAGGCTGATCCCTGTGTTCCAGTTTTGCCCCAGGTTGCCATACACCTCTTTGAATCGCTGGTTTGACCGCTGATAGTAGGTGTTCAGATTCAATGTTGGAATGTTTTGCCACCAGGCGATTTGCGCTTCCAACCGGGCTGCCTGAAGGTTGGCCATTAATTCCTTTATCAAGGGCTGCCCGTTCGTATTGACGGGTGAGAGAACCAGCGAATCCTCCGGCATTTCAAACCCGGCAAGTTGAAAGGTATGAGTAAAATCCAATCCCATCATCACTGCTAAATAGCCACGGGAACTTTCCAAAAATGCCTTTTCCCGGAGAATTTCTACCCGGAGATTCCGCAATTCAAACCGCACCCGGTAAATGTCAACGGCTGGCTGTATACCACGATCCACCAATTTTCCCGTCAGGTCCAACCTGCGCTCCAGTAATTGTCGCTCCTCCTCAAGTAATTCCACCAACTCGCCCGAAGTCAACATCCCTGTGTATGCGTTGAAAGCATCCTCCAACACCCGGCGTTTTACAACCACAAGAGCCTCTCGTTTCCCCGCCTGAACTTTCAGAAGTGCCTTTTTTTTCCTGCTACGATTTCCCCAATCGAACAGGGTGTAGGACAAATCCACTCCGGCGCTGTGATAGCCCAAGGCTTGACCAGGTTGCAGGATTGATTCAGCGCCAAGGTAGACCTCACGGGGACCCTGTTCGGTTTGAGTCGCTGAGATTCCCAGGTTTAGTTCTGGGTAATATTCGCCTTTCTGAATCCGTAACATAGCTTCTGCTGTATGCTGTTCCGCCCGTGCCCGTGCAAATGAGGGCGACTGGAGCAACACGGCTTTTGCAATTTGATTCCAGGTCATGAGTTCCTGACTTTGAACCGAGACCATGAAAGCCATAAACACCAGAAAAAGTGGTACCTTGTTACCCTGAGAAAAATCGCCGTGGGCCGGACCAGCCATTAGCGTGAAAAGTCTGGTCAGGATGAATTGGCTCATGACGTTACTCCAGTTTCCTCATGGTGTAATGACGACCACCACTGGATTCCATTTTCCACGCTGACATGGATTAGCGGAATCAGGGTGATGGTCAGTATGGTGGAACCCAGCATGCCACCAATGGTGATGAAGCTTAGTTCTCTCAAAATCCCCGACAGGGCTGAGGAATCCACCTGCATAAAGAGTAACGGAATCAGTCCGCCGATGGTCGTCAGGGTGGTTATCAGGATTGGACGGATGCGTTGAACCGCTGCCTGCCGGGCTGCGGCGGCTGGTGACATGCCCTGTTTTTGCAGCCGGCCAATGCAATCCACCAACAATATGGCATTGTTCACGACCAATCCGGTGAGCAAAAGGACACCGATATAGCCATTGACATCGAAATTTCGGTGGAATATTCCGTACGCGTATCCAACTCCCACCAGGGCAAAGGGGACGCTGAAGAATATGACGAAGGGACGCCGCAGCGATTCATACAAGGCAGCCAATATCATGTAGATGCCGAGCATGACCAGCGCCGTGAGCCTGAGCAGGTTGCTTTCTTCCTCCCGGGTCAGAAATGACCACTGCCGCTGTTCCAGTTTGTACCCCGGCGGCAACTGCAAATTTTTTACGATACTGCGTTCATGACGGCTACGCATCTGCTCGGGACCCCGGAACTGCCATGCCACGGTGAAGGCATATTGCTGATTTTTCTTATCTATCCAGAGTGGTACGGAAGCCTTGCGTAAATCGAATAGGTTATCCAGACGATTGCGCTGTCCGTCTGGCGCTACCAGGATTGCCTGTTGCACCGATTCGAGCCGGGGTGGTGAGCTTCCCGCTGTGACCCAAAGTCGGAGCCGATCCCCTCCCACGGGTATTTCATCAAGCAGGATCTCCCGATTGACCCATAGTTGCAGTTGGGACATCATATCCCGGTAAGTCCAGCCGGCATCCCATATGCTGGTTAGTCGAGCTTCCAAGGTGAGCTGTTTTAAATCTGTTGACCAAAGGCTTCGTGCCGATGGTGCCACGGTCCCCTCTTTCACGCGGTGAGACTGGTAAGCCAGCTCCAGAATAGACCTGCAGACCTCCCACAACTGATCGTACTCGGGTCCTGTCACCACCAGGCGGGTGTTATAAATGGTTGACACCCGGTAGCCGCCATTCCAGAATGGCAAACCAAATCCGGAAATGGAAATTCCCACACCAGCAAAATTCACCGCCTGGCTCACCAATTTTTCCTTCAATAGAAAGGGTTTGACACTGTTGACCAGCGAATCAGGGAAGGTTATCCGGATGTGGGCATAGGCATCGTCCAAATGGACCCTCGTCATGACCTGCACTGGCATTTCATCCCTTTGAATGCGTTGCTCGAAACTCCGGGCAATGTCATCCAATACCTCCAGCGTCACCCCGCGCGGAGCGTCAACCCAGACATTAATCTCCTCCCGGCTGTCCCATTGGAACCACCCGCCCTTGTCCACATTATTTATGAAGAGCCAGCCAGAACCTACTGCGAGTATCAGCACCAGCAGGTACACCAGGTGACGGTGACGGATATTCCAGCCCACAAAACTCAGATACCAATCACGCAAGCTCTGAAATTGGTATTGTTTTAACACGGGTAGGCTGGTGCGACCCCGCCCGCTCAGTTGGACGTAGCAAACGGGTATAACGGTGACGGCCAGAATCAGGGATGCCAGCAGGGCGAAGCCTAGGGCAAAGGCCAGGGGACGATAGGTTTCACCCAGGCGATTTTCCAGTAAGAGGAGCGAGAAAAAGACCAACAGGGTTGTGGCTGTGCTGCCAGCCAGAGGCGAGACCATTTCCAGTGTCCCCTGTAAAGCAGCCTCGAAGGAGGGTTCACCGGAACGCGCCCGTCGTTGGATATTTTCCAAGACCACAACGGCGTTATCCACCAGCATGCCGAAGACCAGGGCAAGACCGGCCAGGGTGACCACATTAATGGTATAGCCGGTGACATGGAGCAAAACGGCCGCTCCGGCCAGAGAGAGGATTATGACCAGCAAAATGAGCAAGGACATGCTGAAGCGTCGGAATAAAACGTACAGAATCAGAAATACAACACTCAGGATTACTGCCGCACGGATTAACAGGTTGTACAATTCCTGACGTAACAGGTCGGCATTGTCACTGGTGATACGCAACAGAAAATTCGCCGGTAGTCGTTCTTTGAGCTGCTCCACCTGGTCATGAATCGCCCGGGAAAAGGCGAGTGCGTTAAAGCCGGGAGCTTTTTGGATTTCAATGGAAATGAGCGGGTGAAAATTATGGCGCGCCAGGGTACTCGACTTTTCATAATCCAACGAAATCGTGGCGACATCACCCAAACGCCACGGATTCTTCGGCGTGAGGGGAATCGCTGCCAAATCCTGGGGCAGGTTGGGTAAATTGGTGAATACCAGCATGGAATTTTCATTACCGGAGAAGCTTTCCCCCAATCCCTTGCGTTGAATATTTTCCCGTAAGGATTGAGCGATCATGCCTACTTTCAACCCCAGGTTATGAATCTTGTCCTCATGGAGATCGATCCGCAAACGCACTGCCGAACCTCCAAAAATATCAACATCGCTCACACCATTCATTCCTTTGATGACCGGCAATAGCAGGTCATCCGCAAAACGACGTAACACGTGCAGATCCACAGGACCACTCAACTCCAGGGTGATGAAGGACTTTTGGCGGTCCGTGACCTCCTCTCCATCACTGGCCAGGGGTTCAACCGAGATCACTACTGCGGATGGCAAACCCGTTCGTAGTTGCGCCACGCGCTCCTGCAGCAAAGTGAAGGCATATTTCAATTCCATTTTTGGTGGAAATTCAAGAGTTATTCGGGTCAGTCCGAGACCGCTTGTGGAAGTGGTGTTCCGTACGCCTGGAATCTGAACGGCAATCTCCTCCAGGGGCATGGTGAGTACCCGCTGAATCGTTTCAGGTGGCTGACTGCCCCAGGTAGCTGTGATCTGAATGCCTGGGAATTCTCGTTGGGGACGGATTTCCACCGGGATGCGATTAAGGGACAGAGCGCCGAAAGTGACCAGCGCCACTATCATAATGAGTACGGGCACGGGTCGTCGTAGAATTCCGGTTAGCAGCGTGGACAGCATTAATGCGTATCCTTCTCGGAAACAGGTCGCTCAGGTAATAAGAGTAGAAACGTTCTCAAGCCTGAATGTCTCGGTTTGCCGAATATTGATGGGACATGGTAAACGGTCAATCTTGGATTTCTTACATTCAGTATTCTAATCCCCCCTGCCGTGTAGTCGATCAAATACTTCATATAGTACTGGTGTAAAGATCAACGTTAACACCGTGGTAAAGACGAGTCCGCCGATGATGGTGGCCGCCAGAGGCGTGTTGAAAGCGCCACCACCGAAGCCCATAAGCATGGGCAGCATTGCCATGATGGTTGTCAGGGAAGTCATCATCACCGGACGAAATTTTTCCGCGCTGGCGCGCAAAATGGCAGCTCGCAGGGCTAGTCCTTCCTGGGTGCGGAGGTAATTGATATAATCCACCTTGATAATGGCATCGTTCACACCGATACCGATGAGCATGACGATACCGATTAGGGCAATGATGTTGATACTTTGCTGAAACAAGAAAAGTCCCAGAATAGCACCCACAAGACCCATGGGGACCGTGAGGATGATGTTCAGGGGATGGATGAAAGACTCGAATTGGGCGGCTAAAATCAGGTATACCAGAACGACAGCCAAAAGAAAAGCCATACCTAATTCACTGAAGGAGCGGGCGATGCGGCGGCTTTCCCCGGCCATTGTCATTTCAACTCCTGCTGTGGTGTGCCCAGTAGCCCATGTCTGAAAATCTTTTACAGCGCCGCTCAGGCGATGAGCCGGGACATCTGACTGGACGGAAAGTACCCGTTTCCGGTTTACTCTCACGATGTCCGCTACAGACTGCCGTGATTCTACTCGGACCAGTTGCGACAGGGCGGGACTGAATGGGTGTATGCCGGTGGGATAGCTCAGCAGGTGTTCCAACCCTTTGGATTCAGGTGTTTCCCACAGAAGAAAAACAGGGGTTTTTCGCGCTCCATTGTGCCAATCGCCCATCTGCAGTGGCTGGGTTTGCTGGCCAAGCAGGTTCGCTAAAAAACCAGGTGATACCCCATGCCGGCGCAATGACCACGCATCGGGTTGCAAGGATAGGGTTGGGATGGTTCCACCTGATTCAGTTGATATGTTTTCCGGACCAGACAAAGTGTGCAAAAAGGCTGTCACTTGTTCAGCCATCGCAGCCAACACCCCGGGATTTTCACCTGAAAGGTGTACAATAAAATTTTTCCGGTCTCGGCTTAGGAATTCCTGCTGCAACTGGCCTGCAGGGCTGATGGTCAAATGGGTGGTGGGAAGGGTTATCCGCTCTTGCAGTTTCGTTCTGAAAATCTCCCCGGCATCAGTCTTCTGGTGCAAAAGAAGAATCAGATTAAGGTGGTACAATCCGGCGGTTTGGGTAGCGGACTCAACTGCGCCGGTTATGGCTTCCCGGGGGTCGATGATCCGAGCTAAAATATGATCCACTTCCTGCAATGCCAACAGACGACGAGTCGTGGTAGTAAGCTCACCGCGCAATTGGGAATAGGGCATGGATGTTGGCACGGTCAGTGAAAGTTCGATGGATCGGGCAGGTACCACCGGCCAATATTGCCGGGGCAGACTGGCGTAAATCAACAGTGTCAGACCAAAAAGACCGAGCGCTGCTAAACACGCAACGACTTTGTGATCAAGTACTCGCTCTAACAGAACATGGTAGTTCCGCTCCGTCCCTTGATACAGCCGGTCGAATCCCCAGCTGATATATCCCAAAAATGACTTCATGAAGTGGGCTGGTTTGGCTGCCTCCTCCCCTAATCCGCGCCCAAAGACACTTTTTAACAACGAGAGTCTGAGCCGACCAGTGGATACATTTGCTTCCGGATTTGACATCACAACCGGATTCGCCCTGCGTGTTTTTTTGTTTGTCACGAAGGAGTGAATAGCGGCCGGGAGCAGGGTTAACGCGGCGTACAGAGAGATCAGCAGCATGTATATCAATGCTGCGGCCTGGTTGCGAAACAAAATGGAGGCGTACCCCCGCACATAGATTATGGGAAAAAAGATAGCGATGGTGGTGAGCGTTGCACCCACGATCGCACGGCCAACCTTTGTGGTGCCGGAGATTACCGGCTGTTCACCCGGCAGATTTTTTTGAGCATCCCGGGCGATGGATTCGGATACGATAATGCCATTGTCCAAAATCAAACCGATACCCAACGCCATACCGCCCAGCGTCATGATATTCAGTGTAATCCCTTGCAGATGCAATACGATGAAAGTCACCAGGAGACTCAGGGGGATGACCAGGCTCAGGATGAGAGAAATTCTGAAATTTTTCAGGAATAAAAGGATGACAATAAAAGCCAGAAC
>MNWS01000001.1 GCA_001872685.1 Fidelibacterota bacterium CG1_02_48_14 | reverse complement strand
TGTCACCCGCTTTGATTGCCTGTTCTGGCGCAATTATTTCGACACCGTCCTATGGTGAAAATCACAAACAGATGGCTCAAAGAGTGCCTTATCAATACAGAAAACCCCGTGCGATACGGGGTAAACCTGTTGGTGCCGAGAGCGGGATTTGAACCCGCACAAGCTTTCGCTCACTACCCCCTCAAGATAGCGTGTCTACCAATTCCACCACCTCGGCCCATTTCCGTCAAAAAGCTTGTCTTATTCTACTCACCGGTGCCCGTCTCAGGGTTACCGGCAGGTTGCTGTTCCGGTGCGGCCATATCCTGGCCGTCGAATTCAGTCCCGGGAATCATATTGGTCGCCGGAGCCGCACTTTGCTGAATCAACGAAGTACCATCCGACCGACCTGACCCTTTATTTAACACGCTAATCAAAATGATCAGCACCATAAAGGTGATTGCCAAACCCGTGGTCAGTTTGGTCAGGAAATTACCGGCACCTGAACCGAACAAAGCATTGGTTGTGGAGGCAGCACCACCAAAGGTTCCGGCCAAACCGCCACCCTTGCTGGATTGCATTAAAATCACCGCCATCAATGAGATGCTCACCAAGGCTAATATCAAATACAAAAAAACCATTCTCGCTCCTATACGATCTTGAGAGTCGCGTCAATTATACCTTTGAATTGATCCAGTTTGAGACTTGCGCCACCAACCAGAACACCGTCAATATCTTCATTGCGCAACAATCCTTCCGTATTCTCCGGTTTTACACTACCACCGTAAAGAATACATATTTCATCCGCGCTGGCCTGGCCGTAGAGGTCACGAATCAACGACCGAATATCCTGGTGAACTTCAACTGCCTGATCCGGCGTGGCGGTCAATCCTGTTCCTATCGCCCAGACTGGTTCATAGGCCAGAATGATGGATTTTAATTGGTCAGCATCAATGCCGTCCAACCCGTGCTCCATTTGCCGTTTAATAACAACATTTGTGGAACCGCTTTGCCGTTCATCCAGGGTCTCCCCGACACAGAATATCGGTTTCAATCCTACTTGCAAAGAACGCTTGATTTTCAGGTTGATCCGCTGATCGGTCTCACCAAAAACATGCCGTCGCTCAGAGTGCCCGAGAAGGACATAGTCAATTCCCAGATCTTTCAACATGGTGCCGGAAATCTCTCCGGTGTAAGCGCCGGAATCCGCTTCATGCATATTTTGAGCGCCAACTTTGATTTTCGAGTCAGCCACAGCGTCAAAAACCGGTTTCAAGGCCAAAAAAGGCGGGCATAAAATAATGTCCACCCCATGGGCCTCCAATAGATTAATCCGTAGCTTTTGGGCGTACTTTCCAGCCTCATTGGGACCATAATTCATTTTCCAGTTTCCAGCGATTATCTTCCGTCTTTTCAAGGACTTACTCTCCCTTCAGTGCTTCGAAAGCAGGTAGTTTAATGCCACTCAATAACTCAAGTGCTGCCCCACCGCCCGTACTCACATGGGTGACCTGATCGGTGAGTCCAAATTGCGCCAACGCGGCAGCGCTATCGCCACCACCAACGATTGTCGTAGCGCCGGATTGCGTCACCTCAGCCAGTATTTCCGCGATGCGTCTGGTGCCATTTTCAAACGGTTTAAACTCAAAAACACCCATGGGACCATTCCACAGTATGGTCTTTGAATCCCGGATAATTGACTCAAAAGTTTTCAACGTCTGGGAACCAATGTCCAGTCCCTTCAACTCACCTGACAATGACCGGATCGGCAGATTTTTGACCGCGGCATCGTTGCTAATCGTTTCAGCAGCCACACAATCGGAGGGCAATACCAGGTCCACCTTACGATCCGCACAAAAAGACATGATCTCCGTGGCCAGATCCAGCTTATCCGCTTCGACCATTGATCCGCCAACATCCTGTTCCAAGGGCGGTGCCGCTAAAAATGTGAACGCCATCCCGCCACCGATTAAGATATGATCTGCTTTTTCCGCCAACGATTTGATGAGATCAATTTTACCAGAAATCTTAGCGCCACCCATAATGACCGTGAAGGGACGGACGGGTTTTTCAATCGCGTGGACTAAAAATGCCATCTCCTTCATGAGTAAAAATCCGGCACCCGTTGCCTCTTTAACAAAGAACTTGGTGATCCCGACATTTGAACTGTGGGCACGGTGGGCGGTACCGAATGCGTCATTCACATAGACATCCGCTAGTTTCGCCAGTGCTGCGGAGAAATCCGGATCATTTTTAGTTTCGCCATTATGATAACGCAAATTTTCCAGGAGTAAAACTTGCCCGGGCTTCAGAGCCTTTGCCATTTGCTCAACTTCTGATCCAATGCAATCATTCGCGAATTGGACCGGGCGTTTCAATAATTCAGACAGGCGTTTCGCCACCGGTGCGAGGCTCATTTGGGGAATACGCTCGCCCTTGGGACGCCCCAGGTGCGATGCAAGAATCACTGCAGCCCCATTATCCAGCAGATATTGAATTGTTGGTAATGAAGCCTGAATGCGCAAATCGTCCGTGATTTCCAATGCTTCATTCAGTGGGACATTATAATCCGCCCGGACAAATACCCGTTTGCCCTTTACACTTAAATCCTTCACCGATTTCGGTTGCATGGTTATCTCATTCCCAACTCAGTTGTTATTTTTTTCCAAATGCTCATTTCGATGCTTCAATGACATCCTTCAACGACTTATTGAGGTTGAAAATATATTTTCCCACATTGATTTTTGGTTCGTGCCACACGCCAAAATCACCCGCCATGATCAATTTGGTGATGTAGCTCTGGGTGAGGGCATCCGTGGTTTTGTTATCGTACCAACGAATGTCAATTTTCGCAGCATTTTCTTTTAATGCACCCAACAAACCCGCCAGGTAGGTCTGGCGATTCTCAGTATCGGTGTTGATTTTCGCGAAACCGGCGCCAATTAGTCCCTGAATCTGATCCCAATCTGTTCCGACGAAATCTTTCCAAATCTGAGAGAATCGCGTGCTGAGCGAGCCACCGATTTGATCCATCTGATCAGCAGCATAGGCGACAACTTCAGGATAAAGCGTGGAAGCGCCGTGGGCGACAAAAACCGTCTCCGGCTGGATACGATCGGCAATTTTCAATAACTGATGAGCCAGTTCGATATTCAATTTCACCTTGTGGCCGGGCTTGCCCTTATTCGGACCATGCATCGTCCCGATGGTGGGGGCAACCATTAACACGCCCGTTTGCACAATGTATTGTTCGAATTCTTCCGGATTCGTATAGGTGGAAAATTCCGACTTGGTATCCTCGTCTTCAACTCCCGCCAGAACGCCCAACTCACCTTCAACGGAAACACCCACAGGATGCGCCATATTCACAACTTCGCGTGTATAACCAATATTATCAGTCAGGGGTGTCGGTTGTTTCACATTGTGATCGGTTGAGTTGTCAGCCATGACGCTGGTGAGCATTTCAACCGCACCCTGCACAACTTTGCGACCACTTTCCGTGGTATAATCCCCATGATCCAGGTGCGTGGCAATTTTCACATGTGACCGTTTGGCGAGTTTCGCCACATAATCAGCGGCAACCTCCAAACCAAAAATGGGGTCACCGAAACCGAAGTGTTTTAAAGCGCTGTTGGAGAATGCCAGCAATCCTGACGCGCCCAGTAATTCGAAGGCGGTGAAGGCGGCATTAATGCCCTGGAATGTCGTAACATTAAACGCCGGGACCGCATAACCCTCGCCTTTGACATTTCCCTTTTCACCCAATTTCGCCTTTAGAAGGAGAGCATGGGCATTGGTCATATTGTCCGGAAATTTCCGCGTTGTTTTTAATACTGGTGGTGCTTGAAAAGCTTTCATGATCTACCCTCCGAAAGGCAATGGTTATTTTTTATACTGACAACCACCAACTGAGCCGGTACCTTGCTTTTTGGTGTTGTTTTTTCTGTGTTTATGAAATATTTCTGCATCGTAACTCACGAGTAGGTTACTACAAATTCCTTACCAAGTCAAGCTCCCCCGCGAGACGGCGTTGCCAGGGTCAATAATTTCACACCGGCAGCACCTGAATTTTTCAGCGTGAGTGCGCAGGAGTTAGCGGTGGAACCGGTAGTGAGGACATCATCAACCAGAAGAATGTGCTTCCCCGTGACGTCTCGGGTAACATCGAAGACACCATCAACATTGGCGAATCTCTCCGCAGCATTCAACTGCGTTTGGGTTGCGGTGTAACGATTACGCTTTAACAATTTTGCGTCGGAGACAATTCCCAGGTTTTCCCCCAACCACCTCGCCAGTTTCGTCACCTGATTATAGCCTCTTTCCCGCGCTTTGCGCGTATGCAGCGGGATGGGTGCAACCAAATCGAATGACTCCTTTTCGAGCAATGCGACGATCTCAGCTCGCCAAAAATTACAGATACGCAGCACAACATTGGGGCGACGACTGTATTTCAACAGGTGTATCAAAGTTTGAATGGTTGGTTCGAAATCCAAAAGACACCAGGCACCATCCAGACCAACCTCACCATGCACCGAAAAGTCGTGAATCTCATACCCGCGAAGGGGTACAGCCTGAAGACAACCATCACAGATTAAATGTGCCGGAGCAGACAGTTTACCACCACAAATTTCACATTGGGGCGGATAGACCAGGTCAATGAATCCAGTGCCCAATGCCTGAATCGGTCTCAAAAGTGTTTGTGGTAAACGACTCATCATGTGTTGTTTTTAAATAAAGATTAGGTCTCGCGATCTGGGAAGCCGACGACTGGTGTATTTTTATTACACCATCGCCATGACAGGAGTACCCAAGCCTATTTTGAGAATCTCAAACTAAACTTCGATCAATGCCGCAGCACCGATGATGGGTGCCGCCGCCCCCAATTTTGCCGGAACCATCTGCATACTGCCACGCTGTTCATCCCATAACAAATCTTCAAGAATTGGCCAGGCTGTTTCATGAATCCAGGCGAAACCGGACGCCAGGGAACCACCCACGACCAGCACCTGAGGATCGATAAGCCGTACAACCGGAATCAAAGCCTGACCTAAGTGATAGCCCAGTAATTTGAAGGCTTTGATGGCCAGATCATCACCTGCTGCTGCCAGTGTATAAATTTCTGCGCCTCCCAGTGTCTGATTGGAAAATTCTCTGAAATATCGCTCCAACGCTCGACCGGCGACATAATCCTCCACAATGCTCTCAGAGTATGGCGCTAAACCATATTCAGTGGCTACACCGTGTGCGCCGTCAAATATTTTGCCGTTAAAAACCAGGCCGTTGCCAAAACCGGTTCCCAGCGTCATGCCATAAACCACACCCATCCCCTGACCAGCGCCGTACATTGCTTCACCCAGGGTAAAGACATTGGCGTCATTATTCAGGGCAATAGGTACATCGAAAAAATGTTCGAATGCTTCCACAAGATCGAAATAGGCCATAATGGTGAGATTCGGTGTATTCAGGACCCTTTTACGGGCACTGTCCAGGGGGCCCGGCGAGCCGATGCCGATTCCGGCCAATTCCCAATCTGCATTGCTTTTGAGCAGTTGGGTAATTTCCTGCGCCAATACCTGAATCAATCCCGTTGCGTCAGGAAAATCCTTGATGAATATTTTCTCACCCAGGGATAGTATATTGCCGACCCGATCAACGATCCCGACCCTGGCCTTGGTACCACCCAGATCAATTCCCACACGAATGACTGTCATATTTGAGTAACCTTACTTACTGCTTTATTTTAAAAAAATAATCATTTGTCGCCGATTACCGTAACCAGCGTTGCCAATCGGGATCCGAAATTTCGTTCCGACTCGTCGAGTGCACCAATTCGTAATCGCCATAGCCGCGCCGATCAACAAACACAAATTGCGCACCACCCTCAAGGTCATAATAATACCAAATTTCGAAGGGGCGCTGTTCGGTGCTTAATGGCGCACGCTCAATCTCATTGGGACGACCATACTTGATGAGAATTTGCCCCCGGGCGGTTTGCCAGCCCGGTTTGCTCCCGGCACCCAATTCGCGGTTCGCCATTTCCACACGATCATAGAAATCCTGTTTGAATTTATTCACATTTGACGAGGGATCAGGATTATTTCGCTCCCAAAATGCATTCAGCACATTCCGTTTACCTGTCGCATCAGAAGATTTGTAAAGCTCTTTTTCACTTTTGGACATGACCAGATTGGCAACATCATAAATTTGATCAAGTTGCGGTTCGTCAAGCTTTTCGTATTCATTCGCAGCACTGACCTGACTTGTTTCGCCTGAACGGTAAATGTAAAATGTCTTGCTGCGAGTGGCTTCGGTGCCGGTATTTTTATCCGTCACCCGAAGACGCAACTGGTATATGCCGGATTTTATGCCATCGATATTCACAGCACCCATTTCGACCGCAGACGTACCGGGTTCATCCTTAACCCGCGGGGGAAAATCACGAACAATTTCACCATTCAAGTCGCTGATCTCATTCACCACTTCATACTGCCCGCTACCAGACAGGTTGTAAACTTCGCCAAAGTAGTATACCAGATGGGAACTGAATCCGAAAATACGGTCCGCATTGGGAACGACATCCTTGCCATATTTGGTAAATTCGTTTTCTGTTTCAGATTTTACGATATTGTTCGCCAACTCCAGGTCAGAAATAGTCAATTCCGATTCAGAGAAACTGACCAGATTAACCGGTGTCTCAATGGTCTGTCGAACATCCCGATTCAGGTCAATGATTTCGACATACAAGGAGTATTCGCCGGGTAGTGCATCGAAGCTGGTGAAATCCGGAATCTTCTGAGTGCCTTTGACATCCGTCAGTGTGGCAACCTGATAATTGCGTGACCAGCGATCCAGATGGCGAACGCTGTCACCCTGAATTAAAGCAACCTGAAAAAACAGTCGTGCCTGGTACTTCCCGTCTGCTTGTTTCACAAATTCAAAATTGGCTCTCGGGATCAAAAGGTACACTTCCAGCATTACCCCGCCCTGCAAGCGGAACTGAGCCATATCCACGGCTATGCCAAGATCGGCGTGTTTGCCCTGCTTTCCCGTGGGACGCCCGCCAAAGGTCAACGACGCGGTCAACAGAATCATCACGAGTGCCATTAAAAAAATCGAATGCCGCCGGTTTAAAGAGGTTATCATGCGTAAACTTGCCTTCATTTTATTCCTCTGACATGGTTATGGCCAGTATTGAAAACAAACATTCCTCTCCCACAACATTCCACCCTGCTAACCTAAACAAATTTGACCGAGACCAATTTCGACACACCCTCTTCTTCCATCGTAACCCCGTAAAGATAACGCGCCGCCTCCATGGTCAATTTGTTATGGGTGATGACGATGAACTGGGTGTTGGTGGCAAAATGATCCAATATTTTGGTGTACTTGCGAACATTATGATCATCCAAAGGCGCATCAACTTCATCCAGAATGCAGAATGGACTTGGCTTGACCTGATAAATCGCGAACAACAGCGCGATGGCGGTTAATGCCTTTTCACCCGCCGAGAGCATTTTCAAATTTTGTGTTTTCTTACCCTTGGGCGTGGCGGTAATGACCAGGTCGCTCTCCAGAAGATCATCGGCATTTTCCAATCGGATGTCAGCAGCCCCACCATCAAACAGCATCTGAAATGTTGCTTTGAAATTTTCCCGAACCTGTTCGAATGTCTCCCGGAACTGCTTCCGCGCTACCCGATCCAGTCGCGATATGGTTTCGAGCAAACTGGTCTTGGCTTCCACCAAATCCGCCTGTTGTTCTGATAGAAAATTGAGTCGGGCTTGCTCTGATTCAAACTCGTCCTTCACTGCCATGTTGATGGGACCTAGGTTTTCGATGAACTTCATACTACGGTCAATGCGTTTTTTCATCTCCACCGGATCAATGTCAACTGGTTCAGGTTGAGCCGGGAGTTCAATCTGATATTTTTCGAAAATGCGATCAACGACCCGCTGATGCGCCGATTTCATCTCCGTTAATTTCAATTCCAATGCCTTAAGCGACGTGCCAGCTTGCTCCCGTTCCTGCCGGATAGCCCGCAGTTTGTGCTCAAGTTCATTATACTCCAGGCGACGATTTTGATAAACCTGATCCGCGTTCACAAAATTTTCCTGTTCACGCCGGAGCAATTCCCGGGCGGTACCCAGTGATTTTTCAGACTCGCTCTGAATCAGGCGATTTTCCTGCAGGGTCTCTTCGTTGACTTTACGATCAGCCCCAATCTGAATCAAACGCTGGGCAAATTCCGCAGAATTCTCCGCCAAACCGCGCAAGCGTGTGTCCAGATTTTGGCGCTCATTTTCCAGATTGACCACCTCAATCCGGCTTGTTTGCAATTTTTCACTGGCTGAATCACGCTGAACCAGCAGATTCTGCATTTCCGCTTCAATCCGACTCGCTGATTCATCCAAACGGGTTAATTCTTTTTGCTTCGCCTTAATTTCCGGCTCCACCGCCGTCAATTTTTCGGTGGTTTCCCCGATTCGGGCGTGGTTCTGCTCATTCTCCAGTTGTAAGGTTTTTAAATCGGCGGTGGTAGTGGAAATACCATATTGAGCGCGTGAAACCCGGCGATCAAATTCCAGCATGATCTGACGCTGATTTTGCCGTTCACTACGAAACTGCCGGAGCTCGCGTTCCATCTGCCCCAACTGGTTGTGAAATTGTTCGACTTTTTCGGAAAGTGATTCGATGGTGTCCACCAATTGGGTATGGCGCTTGCGCAATTTTTCCATCCGGTCGCGCCGTCCCACGATGCTGTTTCCCTCGTCACGACCCTGGCCACCCTGGATAAAGCCCTGATAATCAATGAGCTTACCAGCCCTTGTAATAACACGGCCGCTGAAATTTTTCCAGTCGGGCTCAAAACCATCCTCCACCAGAAAAAGATCCCCCAGCATCACCTCAATCACGACCTCATATCCGGGTTGTGTTTTGACGAACTCACCTGCAGGCCCGATGATATTTTTTCCACCGTTGGGCGATGATTGCTTTTCAACCTTTTTCCTTGATCCCTTCAGCGGGAAAAATGTCGCAGCACCTTTTTGTTCTCGCTCCAGAAACGCGATGGCTGCCTCGGCGCTTTTCCGATCTTGTGTGACAATAACCTCCGCCAATGAACCCAGACCCGTTTGAATCGCAGATTGATAACGATCCTCCACGATCATCACATCCGCCACCGTACCGATAATGCCCGACAGTTGCTCCTTCGCCTCCAAAACCGATCTCACACCACTGGAATAGCCTTCACCGGTTTCCAACAATTCCTCATAAAATGCCAATTGATTTTCGACACTTACCCGTTCGCCACGCTGCTGGGCCAGCGTTTCCCGAGCTTCATTGAGACTGGTCTGCGTCTCCTGGAAGACACTTTCGATGCTTGCGATACGGGATTCCAACTCCTTATAAACCTGCTCGGCACCAGATTGCTCACCTGACGCGCCGAATAAATCTTCCTGGTAATTTTTCTCCGAGCCCTGGAGACGCTCTTGTTTCTCGGCGAGGGATTTTAAATTCTGCTCGAATTGGCCAATAGACTGGGTGTAGCGCTCCTGTTGATGTTTTAATTCACTCACGGCGTTCAGCAATCCGACGCGTTGACGATTGTGCCCGTCGAAAGTGGTTTGCGCTTCGCGATAGGCATTGACGGCGGCATCAAAGGCCGATTTCAGTTTATCATTTTGAGTCTGTTTTTCGTCGATTTGCGGCAAGAGGTGTTCCC
>MNWS01000012.1 GCA_001872685.1 Fidelibacterota bacterium CG1_02_48_14 | reverse complement strand
GCTTGCCGTTCCAGAATGACTTCTGAGATAGCCTGACCCACATTACCACCCAGGAAACTTGGAATGCCGCACTCCCGGAGGAGGTGATGAATCAAATTCACGGTCGTGGTTTTGCCATTGGAACCGGTGACGGCGATGATGGGTTCTGTAATAAACCAACTGGCCATTTCGACTTCAGAATAGAGCGGTAACCCTTTTTCTCTAATCTTTATCATGATTTCGGCATTTTCGGGAATACCGGGTGAGACCACCACAAAATCGGCATCCAGGACATCATCAGAGTGGTAACCAAATTCAAATTTGGCATTCATGGATGCCAGTAATTCGCGTTTTTCAGCAGTAAATTTTAGAGCATCCTTCTCACTCACGAGTATTTGTGCACCGAATTGATGCAACAATTTGGCGGCACCCATGCCCGAGCGTTCTGAGCCGAGGATCGTCACTTTTTTATTTTGAATATCAGATGGCAACATTAGCGGATCTTGAATGTGGTTAGAGTTAGCATGGCGAAAAGAATTCCCAGTATCCAGAACCGGATGACGATTTTATTTTCATCCCAGCCCTTCAGTTCGAAATGATGATGCAGAGGCGCCATTTTGAAAAAGCGACGACCTTCGCCATACCGTTTTTTGGTGTATTGGAAATACCGGACCTGGATAATGACCGAGATTGACTCGAAAATGAACATGGCGGCAGCGAAGGGGAGGAGGAACTCCTTACGCAGCAAAACTGCCAGTGCGCCTAAGACGGCTCCCATGGCAAGTGATCCTGTGTCGCCCATAAATACTTCAGCCGGTCGGGCATTAAACCACAGAAATCCCAAAATTGCGCCAATGAGAGCCGCACAATAGACGGTGAGCTCCCCTGCACCAGGGAGATAGAAAATGTTGAGGTATTGAGAAAAATCCGAGCGGCCGGATATGTAGGCGATTGCGGCAAAAACCAGCACGGCGATCGCCATCAGACCAGCAGCCAACCCGTCCAGGCCATCGGCCAGATTGACTGAATTACTCGTTGCGGTGATAACGAAAACAACGAACGGGATATAAAGCCACCACCAATGGAAATCGATTATATAGTTCTTAAAGAAGGGAATGGTCGTCCGCGTGCCAAATGCTGCAAAGTCCGGGTGTAAATACATGACACTACCGACTATAATTCCAAGACTGACCTGTCCTAAAATTTTATACCGGGCGATGAGACCCTCTTTCTTCCGGCGAACCGACTTGAGGTAATCGTCCATGAATCCGACGACACCCATCCAGAGCATTGCCAATAAAATCAACTGGACATAAATATTCCCCAGATCACCGAACAGCAACATGGGCAGAAGTGTCGCGCCCAGGATAATCAGACCACCCATGGAGGGTGTGCCGGCTTTTGCCTGGTGCGTGGTGGGTCCAGTCGTCCGGATGGTCTCGGTGACCTGCAGGGCGGAAAGCTTCCGAATAATTCGCGGACCTAAAATGAATGAAAACAATAGTGCCGTAATAGCAGCCATGGCCGACCGGAAGGTGATATACCGCATGAGATTGAATCCGGAGACGTAATCGGTAAATCCGTAAATCAGCTTGTACAGCATTTAGGAATGTCTCTCCAAAACCGGTATCAATGTTTCGAGACCCATGCTGCGACTACCTTTTAGCAAGACGACATCACCAGGCATTAAAAAATGGGCTAATGCGTCGCCAAGAGCGTTTTTGTCATTAAAATGCTGTGTCAAAACGGAGGCATTCTTTCTCAGGAAATTCGCTGTTACAACAGTCTCGGGACCGTACAGAAAAGCTGCGTTAATGGCATTATCAGCAATGATTTTTCCGATTTCTGCGTGTTCTGCCGAGCTGGATTCACCCAATTCAAGCATATCCGCAAAAACCACGATTCGACGCTTGGGGAAACTGAGTTTGGCCACTGTGGTGATACTTTGACGAGAGCTTTCCGGGTTGGCATTATAGGCGTCATGAATCACATGAAAACCATGAATATCAATGCGTTGCATCCGTCCTTTTTCACCGGGATAGTTTTCAAGAGCAGATTTAATATCGTCTTGCGAAATTTGGTGCGTAAGACCCACTGCAATGGCGGCGGCTGCATTCTGCACCATGATGGATCCACTGACCTTTAACTGAATATCCGTCTTATTATCCAACAGAATCGAGAAGCAGCCCCACTCGTCCTTGCCTGAAATTTCCAGTGACATTCCAGCCACACTGGTTTCAGAAAAATTCACGCAGCGGACTGCATTCGTCACCAAAGCCATTACCCGGGAGTCGTCTGAATTGACATACCGTGTGCCAGCATCACCCAGGTATGAAAAGAGCTCACCCTTGACTTTCTGAACGTTTTCGATGGATTTGAAATATTCCAGATGGGCATGACCGACGTTGGTGATGAGACCCTCGGTTGGTTCCGCAATTTCACATAAATAGGCGATGTCACCCGCATGACTGGCGCCCATTTCCAAAACTGCGGCAGTATGTGATTCATCGAGATGAAGCAATGTGAGGGGCAACCCGAGCTGATTATTCAGGTTTCCCTCGGTTTTGAGCAGGGAATAGCGCTTCGCCAGAATGGCGGCGATCATGTTTTTGGTTGTGGTTTTGCCATTCGTTCCGGTAATCGCCAGAATGGGTAAATCAAAATTTCTTCTATGGCTGCGTGCAAGTTCGCCAAGTGCGATTGTCACATCCGGTACGGTGATCAATGGCACGACGCCGTTCCAGTTAGCCGAACCAGCCCAGTTCGCATTGCAAAGAACCGCTGACGCGCCAGATTTGATGGCATTAGGGATGAAAGTATGACCATCCGTATTTTCACCGGGCAGCGCAACGAACAGATTCCCCGGTGCCACTTTCCTTGAATCGATGGTCGCACCGACGATGGGCTGATCGAATGTTCCGATGATCCGGACATTCTGCAGGGATCGAAAATTTTGTGGCTTAATTGCCATTTTCATCCTGATAACTCTGAATGGCTTCCGTATCGTTAAAGTGATAGCGGGTACCACGAATTTCCTGATAATTCTCGTGACCTTTACCTAACACCGCCACGATGGTGTCATCGGTGGCTAATGTCAGCGCCCGTTGGATGGCACCCTTCCGGTGGGGAATGATCTCAAAATCAGACTGAGGATCACAGCCGGCAATGATGTCCCGAATAATCGCCTCGGCGGATTCGGAGCGCGGATTATCATCCGTAATAATGGTGTATTCACTAAAGGTTGTGGCAATTTCACCCATTTTAGGGCGCTTGCCTTTGTCTCTGTCGCCACCACAACCAAAAACCGTGATTAATCTGGATGAGGGGTAAAAACTACGGAGCGCTTCCAGCACCGTTTCCATGGCATTTGGCGTATGCGCGTAGTCAATGAAAACACGCTTCTCGGTTTTCCCGATTTGCTGGAGTCTGCCGGGCACGATGGGCAGTGTTCCCAAATGATGGGCAAAACTGGAGAATTCATATCCCAGCTCCATTACCACACTAATAGCCGCGAGTAAGTTGTAGCCGTTATAAAGCCCAACCGCGTTGGTATCAAATTCATAATCACCCTTTGGCGTTTTGATAGCCATGTGGGTGAGTTCATCATGCAGCTCGAATTGCGCTAATAGATATTCTGAACCGGATTTTTGGCCAAATCGGACCACCTTGGCGGGTGAGTTTTCAACCATTAATTCGCCATAAGGATCGTCCGAATTGATCACCGCAACGGCTGAGGCGCTCAACTGGTTGAACAGAACCTGTTTAGCCCGCGCATAGGCTTCCATCGTTGCGTGATAATCAAGGTGATCCTGAGTCAGGTTGGTAAATATGGCAGCATTGAAAAAAAGATCGTCAGCCCGGTGTTGCATTAGGGCGTGTGAGGAAACTTCCATAACCGCTGAAGAACAACCATGAACGGCCAAATCAGCAAGAATGGCTTGTAAATCAACGGATTCGGGTGTCGTGTGGGTGAGTGACTCAACCTGTCCTGCCCAATGTACACCCGTTGTACCGATAATCGCCGCCTGCAGATGCGCTCCAGCCAAAAGGTGCTGGATATAATAGGTGGTTGTGGTTTTGCCATTCGTTCCGGTTATGCCGATGGTGAGCATCTCTTCAGCCGGGAAACGATAAAATTCGGCTGCCAAATGGGGCATAATGACGCGGGCATCCGGGACTCGGATGTAGGTCACTTTAGGGTCATAATGGGACAAATCCTGGTCATGAACGATAACGCTGGCTCCATTTTCGATGGCCATTTTTACAAATTTGTGACCATTGAAATGTTCTCCCCGCAGTGCAAAGAAGATGTTCCCAGTGCGTGTCGCTCTGGAATCGTAGGTAATACCGGTGATGATGCGGTCTACACGACCGGTGATGGTGACATTGGACTCGGCTAAAAGATCAGTTAATTCTCTCATTCGGACAGATACACCATACAGTTTGTTCGTGAATGTATTGACTCATTTGGCGCCGGAACCTGACGCACAACGCGTCCACTACCGACCCAACGGGGGGTGACTCCCACGGTTGATAATGCTTGCAAAGCTTTGATTTTACTAAGCCCTCGCACATCAGGCATGCGATTGGTTTCGATTTGGGATTTTGCAACGGGGATAATGCTGGACAGCAGATTCGCAGCCATCATTATTTTCTGTTCGGGTTCTGGCGCACGAGGGCTTTCGGGCACGGGTTCCAGGATAATGTTATCCTGATCCAAATTGTAAATTCGACTGAAGACATTCTGGCACACCGGGGCAGCAACCATACCACCGGTATACCCACCACGCCGTGGATTATCCACAATCACCGCCAGGACATAGGCAGGGTCATCGGAGGGGAAGAAACTCACAAAAGAGGCAATGTAGCGGCTGACATATTGACCATTCACCAGCTTTTTTGCGGTGCCGGATTTCCCTGCGACACGCAAAAGCGGAATATTTGCGGCGTGACCGGTGCCCTGACTGACCACGTCTTCCAGCATGCCTGTCAGTGTTTCAATACTTTGGGAAGAGGCAACTTTCCGTACGACATCCACATTATCAACCTTCAAAAACCGGTCTTCCTGGTCCCGGATGTAGCGCACCAGCACGGGTTCCATCAGATACCCGCCGTTAGCAATCGCCCCGTATGCCAGCGCTAATTGCAGACCCGTTACGGAAACCTCGTACCCGATGGATACTTCAGACTGGGTTACGCCGGACCATTCACTGATATTTTTCAGTAATCCGTCTGATTCACCCTGATAGTTGACACCGGTCCGTTCACCAAATCCGTATGCCCGCGCAGCCATATACAAATCCATGGGTTCAAGCCGGCTGATCACTTTGATAACACCGATGTTGGATGATTCCTGAATAATTTCCCGGAATGATAAAAACTTGAAGGGTTTCCAGTCCGTTACTGTCACAGTGCTGGTGAGTTTGTAGGACCCATTTTCGCAATAGATTTTCTCATCGGGCTGAATGATGGCTTTTTCAAGAGCAGCCGTGGCACTAACTATTTTAAAGGTTGAGCCCGGTTCGAACGCCGAACTCACGGGGCTTAATACCAAAGAATTGTCGGGCAACTGATCCAATCGATTCGGATTGAAAGAGGGGAGTGACGCGATGGCGAGAATCTCGCCTGAGTTCGGATCAAGCAGAATGCCCATAGCGCCATTTGCCTCATGCTTCGCAATGGCATTTTTGAGTTCTTGTTCCAAAATGATCTGCATGTCGAGTTCAATACTCAGGAATATATCTTTACCGTTCGTTGGCTCTTCCCGTGGGAAGTCACCGCGCATACGGGCTTTTCCTAAACCGTCTGCACCCACCACCATCCAGCCGTCCTGACCAGCAAGTTCATGATCCAGATAATATTCTTCACCGGTTTTGCCTTTATTATCCGTCCCCACCAAGCCGATCAGTGGCGCAGCGATTTCGCCATAGGGATAATAGCGCCGGATATTGGGCTCCTTGATGAGACCATCATCCTGGAAATTGAGTAATATTTCACAATCCTGTTTGGGGATGTTCCGGGCGACATAAATAAAACTTTTACCTTTGTCTGAGATTTTTTTGAGAATTTCGCGTTTGGTTTTAGCGGTGAGTTGTGCCAGTAAAGAAGATAGCTGCTGCGGGTGTTCGACTTTATTGGGGTTCACTGCAAAAGAATAGTGCATGACGTTTTGCGTCAGTTGCCGTCCGTTTCGATCGTAAAAGTTACCCCGCATCGCCTTAATCGGTTTTTTGTTCACAAACTGCTGTGTGATTTTGTTTTTCAGGCGATAACGATCCAGTATCTGAATCCGGAAAAGTTGAATGGCAATGGCTGCCCAACCCATTCCGCAGATGACCAGCAGAATTACCATCCGCTGCCGATAGCGCTTATAGGCGTTCAAACTCATTGCTTCACCACAATGGTGATCGCTTCCGGGACGGGCTGAACCATGTCCAGAACTTCGGCGGCTCTCTGGGTGAGCTGGTCGGGACGAATCGCTCTTTTTTGCTGGGAGATCAACACATTTTGCCGGTTGCGAAGCTGGGATTCTTCCGTCCTCAAGTGCTCAATTTTTGCACCGGTGGTTCTGACGGCCTCGCCAATATTGACATACAGGAATAGTCCGCCTGCAACAATTGGCAGAATGCTGATAAACAGCAGACTTTTTAAAATCTCTCCCTTTGTGCCGTTGCGTCGCTTCATGCCATTCGCTCCACGATCCGCAATTTTGCGCTCCGGGACCTGGAATTTCGTTGAATTTCATCTGCGGAGGGGAGAATCGGTTTATGCGTCAGTATTTTGATTCTACCCGGAACCGTCGCTTGATAAGGCTGAAGTTCTGGTGGGGCAGGGTATTGGGATTCTTCCTGGAAGTAATGTTTGACAATTCTGTCTTCCAGAGAATGATAGGAGATGACGGCGAGTCTGCCACCAATCGCGAGGGTATTTAGTGCTGCCTTGAGCCCGGACCGGAGCGCAGCAAATTCATGATTTACTTCGATCCGGACAGCCTGGAATACGCGACTCAGCGCTTTTACGAAAAATTTAGGCGGTGTGAATTGAGCGACGATTTCCCGTAAATCATTGGTGGAGACAAACGGATGAGCGGTGCGTGACTGAACGATGGCATGGGACATCCGTCGCGCTGCCTTCTCCTCACCATATTCGAACAAAATTTTAGAAAGGGCTGTTTCGTCATACTCATTGAGAACCAAAGCGGCTGTTAGTGGCTGGGATTGATCGAAACGCATGTCGAGTGGACCCGGTCGGTCAAAAGAAAATCCACGGGCGGCATCGGCCAGTGTGGCTGAATTCAATCCGAGGTCGAATAAAATTCCGTTTACGCTGTTAATCTTGTTTGATTTCAAGACCTGTTCCAGGTTTTCGAAGTTGGCATGCTGTAAAAGCAGTGTCTGATGAATGCCCGATTTGTCAAAGTTGAGCAGTAAGGAATTATCCTGATCGATCCCTACCAGGGTAGCCGAGGACCCAAGTTGGTCTGCGAGTGCCCGAGTATGTCCGCCCCGACCAAAGGTGCCATCAACATAGACACCATTTTTATCGGTCACCAGCCAGTCAACTACTTCGTGCATCAGCACCGGAATGTGTGAACCTGGTTCTGGTGAAGCGGGGATCACGGCCTACGCAGTTCGTTGGCCAAATTTTCAAAGTCAGCTTGATCTAATCTGAAATCAATTTGTTCGTGGAACCGGAGTAGTTCCGGATCCCAGATTTCGATTTCAGTATTGAGGCCAATGATGGCGACATCTTTTTTGATTTTTGCATACTCCAGTAAGTTCGGTGGAATCGCGATACGACCCTGAGAATCGAACTTACAGATTGAAGCATAGCGTGTGAGACTGCGGATAAAGTTGCGATGAAGGGGATTAATCGTGGAAAGTTTGTTTAGCCCCTCCTGGATTTTTTTCCATTCATCGAGTGAGTAAACAACGATATTCTCCATCTGTCCCCGGGTGAGGACGACAGTCGCTTCACTGGAATCCGGCAATGCTTTGCGCAAGGGTGCGGGCATGTTCACGCGACCCTTGGCATCAATGGAGTAATTGTACTCCCCGGTAAATGATATAAAGTCCATCAGCCCCTGTTCGTTTGTGGGAATTCGACCCACATTTCACCAATTTTACACACATATCCCCACATGCACAAGAAAAAATTGTGATTTTTTAGGAAAAATGCTGGGTAATTATTTGCGTTTTGGGTGAGGCAAGTGAACTGTGCACTGACTTAAGATGTGTATTTATAAAAAGTTAGACTAAAGATTGGTCTGGAAATTATTTTTAAAGAATCTGGTGGGGAAAATTTTAGGGGTGCTTGCGATTAGCATCCCAGAAACAGGTCAATCATCCTATAGTAACGATCAAAAAGCCGCTTTTCAGCAGCTTTCAGGTATCAATGAATCAATAGTGGGTGAAAATGGGTTATTTTAAGGCGTAGGCATAAAGCGTGCTTTCACCACCCCGCACTTTCAGATGTGTCCAGGTGTTCCCCGGATTGAATGGCTGAAGTTGCTGGTCTAGCAGGATAATTTCTGCATTTCGTGAAGGGAAGGCATAAATGTCCAACTCACCGGTAAAATGGGTTTGATAGGAACGCCCGGAATCAATCGAAACCGTATCAATAGGTGCTCTGTCTTGTGAAACAATCAGTGTGAGATTGCCCATTGATTTAATCTCAACCGCGTTTGAATCGGATAATAAACCGGATAATCCCCATTTCAGCGAGTCTGCATGCTGGAACAGAGCCAGAGCCGGAATCATTGGTGGAGCTAGTTTGACCTCGACGGGTACATCGGAAGTGTTCATCGCCAATTTGCCAAAAACGATGATCAGGATGATGATGATGCCACTTATAACAATTTTTTTCGAGCCAGCTTTGTTGGGATTATTCAACAGGACGCGCTGATTTGTCATGCCTCCGTTGGGCTTCATATCATATGTTGGTTGTTCAGCTCTTTTGGCGGTTTCCTTGCGAATTTGTGCTTCGGCCTGTCCGGCGAACTGCACCTCATTCTCGTAATTACGGAGAATTTCATCGTCGCCCATACCGATTTCTTTGGCGTAAGCTTTGAGGAACAGACGGACATAAGTTGTAGGCAATATCGCAAAATCACCCTCTTCAAATGATCTCAAGGTGTGAATATTGATTTTGGTGCGATCGGATATTTCTTCCAGCGTAATATTCTGTTTCAGGCGGTAATTCTTTAAATCCTCGTGGAAGGCCACAGTAGCTCCTAGCAGTTTTTATATGTTCCCGGAATTTTAACGCTTTGGTAAGGGCAAATCAAGCGCGGCGCAGTTGTCCGCTCACAAATTTCAAGGATTCAACAAAGTGACTCAGGGGTAATCCGACGACATTATAAAAGCACCCGTCAATGGCATCCACGAAAATGGCAGAATAGTCCTGAATGCCATAAGCACCAGCTTTATCAAATGGGCTGCCTGTCTTAATGTAATGGCTTATCTCCGCTGCATCGACTGCCCGAAAATGAACGCGTGTCGTCTGGTGGGATACATGCTCAAAAGCATGATTTGTTGAGACGATGGCATAGGCTGTGGTTACTGAATGCCAGCGATTCGAGAGCAAATTCAGCATCTGTCTGGCGTCAATGTCATTCTCCGGCTTTCCTAAAATTTGTTCACCAACAACCACGACGGTGTCAGCGCCGATCACCAAATGATCCGGAAAAATCTTCGAAATCGCCCTGGCTTTTCCCAACGCCAGTCCTTGAGCATATTCAATGGGATTCTGATTTGGCGA
>MNWS01000109.1:5474-9858 GCA_001872685.1 Fidelibacterota bacterium CG1_02_48_14 | reverse complement strand
GAATTAAATGTTTACAATATGAAAGGAGCACTGGTTCAGAACCTGATCCGTTCACACCAGTCTGCCGGTCAACATACGGTTGCGTTTCATGCCGATCATCTTCCCTCGGGAATCTACTTTTACCGGTTATCCTCACCGGGCGGATCCGCCACCGGGAAGATGTCCATCATCAAATAAGGCTATCGGACTCCCGGGATAAATCCCGGTGCTACGCCCCGCCGCCTAATTCCCGGCGCCCTCGGAGAGGCCGCCCTACCAGAATCGGTAATCGGATGAATCGTATTTTTCGAATGGATGATCGGGATTTCTTCTCTTACTCTTTCTTCCCTCCTCTTTCTCTAAAAAACAAAACACCCCTTAATCCCCTCTTCCCATGGGGATCCCTTCGGGGCCAGAGGGGAGAGAATTTTAGCGTCGGTGATCACTCCCGTTCTCGTACTCGTTCTCGTACTCGTTCTCGTACTCGTTCTCGTACTCGATTTCTTACTCTTTCTTCTTTCTCTTGCTCTAATATGCCCCCACCTGCATGATCTTCCCTTTAAATGTCCGGGGATCAATCTTGTCCAAGAATTCAATGGCGGAAATCGTGACCGTAATGGCAGAATAATCCTCCTCCACCAGACCTTGAATCAAATAGGGACGCACCTTGCTCAGCATATGGCAAAACCGACGATACACCTCCGGGAAAAAGGTGGTTTCATACATCGCGGTGGTGTCCTCGAAGCTGATAAATTCCATGGGTTCGTCAGTCTTGGTGTGTACTACTTTGCCGGTTATCATCCAACCTATTAGCAACACCTCCTCACCCACATGCTTACGCAATTCTGAGGCTTTAATGACTGGCAGATGGCGCAGGAGAGCTCTGTATAGTGTTAGTGGATGACGGGAGATGAGAAACCCCAGAACTTCAATTTCATGTTTCAGAATTGTCCGGTTATTGTATTCCGGTGTGGCCGGGAGGTAGAAATTATTGTCATCATAAAGCGTTAGCTCCTTTTTCTGCTGCACATCCCGGGCATGGCTCTGCTGATGCAATTCCCACATCAGTTGGGGGCGGGTTTTCCCTTCAGCGATGCTGTCAAAGCAGCCCGCCTTGATCAATATTCGAATATCTGCCAGGTCCAGTTCAACCCGCTTCAGAAAATCCTCAAAGTTCGTGAAACTTCCCCTGGTTGTTTCCCGCTCATGAACAATGCCTTCCAATGCCAGTTGCTGAATTCCTTTCAACTGCATGAGTCCAACACGTAAGGTATCGTTGTGACCCGTGTAGCGAATTTCTGAAGCATTAATGTCAGGCAGGAGCACGCGTAATCCCATGCGTCGGGCTTCCGAAATGTAGCCGAAGGCAGCGTAATACCCACCCTGGTTCGAAATCACTGATGCCATAAACTCGGCTGGATAATGGGCACGGATATAGGCTGATTTAAAAGAAACCAATGCGTATGAAGCGGAATGGGGCTTGCAAAATGAATAGCCGGCAAAGGACATGATCATCTCCCAAATCACATCTGTCACCGTGTCAGCAACATTGTTTTTCCTCGCACCCTGGTAAAACTGAATCTTGAAGTCGCGCAATTTCGCCTGTTTGTGCTTTTTGGAGATGACCTTGCGTAATTGGTCGCCATCGTCGGCTGTAAAATTTGCCAGGGCCATGGCAACACGGGTGACATCTTCCTGATAAACCATAATGCCATAGGTTTCGTTGAGCGCTTCCTGGAGTAGCGGATGCAGCGGATCGTATGTGCCACCGTGCAACCGACGCACGAATTCCCGAATCCATTTGTTCGCTGCAGGACGGATAATGCTTGACGCGATAACCAAATGTTCATATTCCCCACTCTGCATTTTCTGCAAAAGCTGGCGCGTGGCCGGTGATTCCACATAAAAACAACCCATGGTCTGACCGGTGCGTATCAACTCCCGGGTCCGGACATCTTCCAGTGGATTCAAACGCCAATAGGGAATTTCCACGCCGTAATGCGATTCAATCGCTTTGAGCGCGTCTCGAATGACTGCCAGTGACCGATTTCCCAGCAGGTCAATTTTCACCAAACCGAAATCTTCCGCCTGATCTTTCTCCCATTGGATGATTTTCACGCCTTTTGGCGCTGTCTGAACCGGGACATAGTTGGCGGTAGGTCCGGGCGTGAGCACGACACCACCCGGATGAACACTCATGTGCCGGGGAAATCCGCTGAGATGAAAGCCCGTTTTGATGATTTCCGGCCATGGATCATGGAGATCCAAATCCTTCAACAAAGGATTTCGCGCCAGTTCATCATAGGGATTACTTAGGTACCATAATCCCCCTAACCGCTTGGTAACCAGCGTGATTTCTGATTCAGTTAATCCGTATACTTTTGCCACTTCATGAATCGCCGCCCGGGCTTTGAAGGTGACATGATTGGAAATCATAGCCGAATGGGTTGCGCCATATTTCTCGAAAACATAGTTCAGGACATCATCCCGCTGATCCCAGGGAAAATCCACATCAATGTCTGGCGGGTCAGTGCGTCCCGGCGTCAGAAATCGCTCGAAAAACAGATTATGCTGCATGGGGTCCACATGGGTAATCTCCAGTGCATAGGCAACAATACTCGCCGCCGCACTCCCCCGGCCACAGGTGATGGGACATTCTTTCACAATATCCTGGACGATGAGGAAGTATTTTGAAAAATGTTTTTCCCGGATGATGCGAAGTTCGTGATCCATCCGTGCCTGCAACGCAGTTGTGAGCCCACCGTAACGCTTTTTAATGCCCTTCACCACTTTTTGATGGAGCTCCTGGTAGTCCTCACTGGCGCTACTTTCCGGGAAGATGAAATCATGCAATGCTGGCCGCCATTCACATTTATCTGCAATTTCAACCGTGCGTTCAATTGCTTCGGGCGCATAAGGAAGTCGCTTCAGGATTTGCTCCACGGAATGAATCACATACTCCGGTGGCAAAACCGCTTCAGCCGGTAAACGCGAAAGCTTGGTATTCAAATCAATAGCCCGCATGATGCGATGCAAATGATGGCCTTTACTGCCGCCGTAATAAATGGGAATATTGGCAACGGCCGGAATCCCCTGTTTCTGACTCCATTTGTAGAGACTGTAGGCATTCAATTCCAAAGATGCGTAGGTATCAGCAGCCCGGAATGTCTCTAATAATGACTGATCCGGCGTTATTAAGACCAGCCCTTCAAGCCGCTGGGATAATGCCGTCCTGAGGTCAAATGCAGCCGAATCCGCGTGTTTTTGAGTGGTGAGTTGGGTCAGGTTGCTGTATCCGGTTGCGTTTTTAACCAGCAGCACCGCTTTACGCTGATTCTTGTCGAACAGCGTCACGCCGGCGATCATCTCCATCTGGCGTTCAACGGCCATCTGATTCAGTAGAATCAGTCCATAAATGCCGTCCGTATCAGCTAATGCGAATCGCCGGTGCCCGGCTTTCAGAAGTAATTCCGGCAGGAACTTGTGGGACAGTGTCCCCCGAAGCATGGAGTAATGGGAATGACATTCCAATGGGATGTAATTCACGAGCGCCACCGTTCATCCGGCGCTGTTTGATCAGCATGATTCGGAAGGGTCAGGATCAATATTTTCTCGGAAAGAGTCACAGGTAACCTTGCTATTACCCATCAGCCGGAGGAAGCTAATTTTTTCCCATGGTGTAAGTCAAGGGGAAGGATTATTTCGACATTGGTCAATCGTCATTCGACATTGGTCATTCGACATTGGAGCTTTGAGCCTTGAGCTTTGTTATTCGTTATCAGACATTAGAAATTCGAAAGAAAAACACACGCCTTAGTAATAGTATAAACCCAATACGCCCACTATATAATTCCCAGAATTTCTGCGTTTCCAGTCTTTATCTGCTGTATTTGCGCAAATCCGCGGCTGAACGATCTGGTGTCGCCTATTCATTCTCGTTCACCGACGCGAACCAGACATCTTGCTCTTTCCTCTTTCCTCTTTCCTCTTTCTTCTTTCTCTATTTCATGACCTATATTATCCTGAAAATGACTTTCAAATCATGGAGGAAAAAAATGACATCACCCATCGTTACACCTGAACAACACAAAGCACTGGGAATCAATCTGTTTAACTCCACCTGGGATTTGATCGAAAAACCCGATCGGACACCGGACGATGATGCCTATATGATCAATATGGCGCATGCCTCAGCTTACCACTGGAAACAATTGGGAACGCCATTGAATTTTGCTCGGAGTGAATGGCAAATTTCCCATGTCTATGGCATTCTACATCGTGGTGAACCCGCGATTTACCATGCCAAGCGCTCGCTGCAATATTGTGTGGATAATGGTTTTGGTGATTTTGATTTGGCATATGCTTACGAAGCCATGGCCCGGGCACACCATGTTCTGGGATCAGC
>MNWS01000109.1:5289-5381 GCA_001872685.1 Fidelibacterota bacterium CG1_02_48_14 | reverse complement strand
GGGTTTGCAGAAAATGATCAAGGGGTAATCAGGCTATCAATTTATGTAGACCGATCCACATCCCCTCGGTGACCAATTTTTACGGCAATGAC
>MNWS01000109.1:4786-5232 GCA_001872685.1 Fidelibacterota bacterium CG1_02_48_14 | reverse complement strand
GTAACGCACCTGACTGGATAATTTTTCACAGCCGACCGGTCGCGGGTTCTCAGTGAGTAACTCAATTCGTTTTAAAATTCGACCTACATCTTGCTTCGGAATAAGTCGTAAGTCGTGCGCTACCGATGCTCTAAACTCAAGATTATAGCTTGCCATTTGCTTTCAGATTATCGAGTAAAGCTTCGTAAGATATAATGGGCTCATTGACTCGTTCTTCAAAAGCTCTTAAGTCTTCCTGATCTTCCCGCAGTGACAGACGCACAGCCTTATTAACCAAATTTGAAACAGAATCGTGCGTAACAGCCGCGTTCATTCTTAAAGCCCGGTGTAACTCTGGTTCAAAATAAATTGTTGATCTTTTTGCTGTTTCGTCCATTTTGCATTCCTCCAGGGCAGATAATAACGCCAAAACGCTATAACCTTTATTTTATTCGGCGAATAAATCC
>MNWS01000109.1:0-4759 GCA_001872685.1 Fidelibacterota bacterium CG1_02_48_14 | reverse complement strand
TTCTTTGGAATATCTTTCGACTAAAACTCCAGCATGACCCCACCTACCGGGAAGGTCTTGTATTGCCAGGACATCTCTTTGGAACCATCACTTTTGTAAATGTACTCCCAGGGATTATCGCGATTCGTCAGATTCATAATATCCCAAAAAACCACCATATTCATCCGCTCGAAGTAGAAGCGCTGCAACAGCATGATGTCGAATCGAAAATAGGAATCATAGCGCATATCGTTCAATGCCACATCTGACTGAGCGTACCATTTCCGTTTGTAGGGATTAAATACCGGTTCGGTGTAAGGCCGACCGCCAACATATCGGGCACGGAAGCTGATCTCGTATTCATCGGAGGGCATGAAGGGTAGCCAGGAAAAAGTCTTGGCCAGTACAGATGTTTTGTAGCTGGGATACCAGTCAAATTCCATGTATTTAATCTTATAACCGCCGATCACCGTCATCACATCACCATAGTCGTATGACCAGGGATAATAAGTTTTACCGTCCCGTGGATCGATGCCTTGAGCAACCGATTTTGAATAGCTCACCGAACCGTACCATTTATCCAGTAATTTTTTCTGGATGTAGAACTCGAGTCCATAGGAACGACCCGCACCCGCGTTGACCTGATGACCGTAGTCGAAATAAATGACGCTCTGACCGCTAATCGTGGTATCAATCATTTCAGACGTCACCAAATCGTCAAATTTCTTGCTGAACAGCTCCAGTGTCACCCGGACATCCTCCTTTGGCAAATATTCCAGTCCTGCCACTACCTGATCCGCGTAATAATCTTTCAAGTCCCTGACGCCTTCAAAATCGCCATTTAAAATAGTATTAAATGGTGGCTGATAATAGCGACCGCCCGAAACATTCAATTTTACCTTGGGCATTAATTGATAGGCCATGCTCAATCTGGGTGAAATGTAATTATACTGTGTGTAGCCGGTCTGCCCGATTCGCATCCCGAGAATCATTTCAAGCTTCGGCACCGGGAAATACCGCGCTTGTATCCAGACCGATGGGGATACCATTGTTTTTTTACTTTGCCAATCATGTTCGATACCCACTTCAGTCGTATCCTTGATCAGATTCACTTCGGGAATCGTGTCAAGGTTCTGGTAATAAAAAGCAAGATCGGGAATTGGATTGACCATCTCGCCATTCCAGGTGTGATTCACACTCGGATCGCCCCAATATTGATTCTCATAGGTGTAGATATAATCTATCGAAGTCGCTTCCCTGAACTGCTCATCGTAGTCCAGGTTGGACATCTGAATCTTGACACCACCGGATAGATCAAAGTTTGGACTGAATTTGTACACCAAATCTGATTTCAGGAGATTATCAATGTCCGTGTCCGATTGGGTGAAATAGGTGTCATGAAGATTCTGGTCATCAATTCGATAGACATCCGTATTGACACGGATCAGACTTTGACCCAATGACGTAATCCAGTAACCGTGATTCGAAATCAGGCTTTTGTAGGTAACACCGATGGTGTACTCTCTGGTTTTGTAATTGACATTTTCAGCGCCCCGAGCCTGAGGGGTATCCTCCCCGATGATATTGATGGCATCAACACCACCCAAAAAGTTAAACATCAATTTCTTACCCGGACTCAGATGGTAAGTAACTTTGGCCTGACTACTCCAATACTCAGGAACCGCAGCAAGACCCGTGTTCGAAATGACGAAATCGAGAAACGATCGCTTGAGCGTGGCGATATAGTTGGCATTTTCACCTAAAGGTCCCTCGTAAGTCAGACCAAATCCGGCCATATTGAAATTAAATTGTCCCCGGTTCCGGTCTCGATTGGCCTCCCGCAAGGTCACATCCATGACTGATGATATTTTTCCACCATACCGTGCTGGAAACGACCCAGCGTAAAAGTCAATGCGTTCGATGAATTCGGTATTGATCATTGTAATGGGACCACCGCCGGATCCAGCTTGGGCGAAATGGTTGGGATAGGGAACTTCAAGATGATCCATGACGAATAAATTTTCGCCCGGACTCCCACCACGAATGATAATTTCATTGGTTTGATCAGAGCCGGAAACCACTGCTGGCAAGGATTGCATCATGCGCATGACATCATACGCCCCCACCGGATCGGACCGGATTTCTTCAATGTCAACCGTTCGGACGCTCACCACCGCGTCTCTGGCCCGTTCAAAAAAGCCTGCTGTTACCTGAATATCCTGCCCCTCCAAAACGGTAGGTACCATGAGGATATTCACTTCTGTTGATCGTTTTGAAGTCACATGAATGTTCGCTCTGGCCTGAACTTCATACCCCATCATATCAACACGGACCCGATACGTTCCAACCGGCAGATTGTTGATTAAATATTGTCCATCAAAATCCGTGGCAGCGCCGTAGGGTGTGTCGTCCAACATGACATTTACGCCAATCAGAGGCTGATTGGTATCCCGATCACGAATTGTGCCGGAAATCGAACCGGTGGATTGGCCAAAAAGAATTCCAGCGCTTAGAAACAATGTAAACCAGATCAGCAAAAATGACTTTTTCATGTACCCTCCCAGATAAATCAAAGTCGTTATTATTTTTGAAAGTTCGATCCTATAACATCGAAAGGGTTGTCATAAAAACTATTTCATCAACAAAAAAAAAATCAGGAAATCAATTTACCTGTTCTTTCGGTGGTCCGGTTACCTCGGTGGGATCGGAAGCAAACTGAAATTTGAGGCCAGTTCGGAAGAATATAATCGCACCGGGAATGGCCATAGCCAAATAATTCAACAGGTGGAAAACGATGGCAAACGCTTTCGCAGGTGTGGGGGCAATGCCAACCAGTGCCAAGGCTGCGACAACAGCTCCATGATAGGTGCCGACAAATCCTGGGGCAGATGGAATTGAAAGTGAAATGGTCGTAAATGTTAATAAAACCATCGATGCCATAAAAAATTCTGTGGTTGTAAAATCAAAATGAAACGCGGCCAAACCTAATGCGGTTATCATGATGTAAAGAATCCATAACCACACAGTGTATGACAGCACTTTGATTGGTTGCGGCATTTGCCACATCGTTTCAATGCCTTTGAAGAGGGATAAAATATGACCGGCCATTTTGATCTTGCCGGCCTCGGCTTTGCGCCGGGACCAGGATTCGATCCAGCCGAATAATTTTTCACGCTGACCTCTCATGAAAATGGCAAGCCCCAGAAAAATGATCAAGGCACTAAACCCTATAATCGCAACGGTTTGCGCCCAGTCCGCAATGGGATAAAACATGTAAAAACAGGCAGCAATAATGAGAAAAGAGAGCATGTCTAGAACGCGGTCTACGAGGATGGTTGCCCCGATGCCACTGATGAGGATTTTCGTTTTTCTGGCAGCCAACGCAGCACGCAACACCTCACCCAGACGGAATGGCAGAACATCATTTCCCAGATACCCTACCAGCAACGCGTCAAATAAATCTTTGGTTTTGGAGGGTCCCTGAGGTGAAATCAATATTTTCCAGCGTTGCGCCCGAACCCAGACGCTATAAATCAACAACGCGGCACCCAGAAGTATGTAACTGGCGGAAATATCTTCCAGCGCAAGGATAAATCCCTGCCAGTCCAGATCCTTGAAAACAAACCAGATCAGGAAAGCGCTGACTCCGAAAGAAAGAATAAATTTTAAGGGATGTTGCCGGAGCAATGACTTTCCGGCCATCAAGGTTGCCCTGCCCCATCTTGATTGGGGGCGGCTTTTTGAGTCGTATCTGCAATGCGATATTGGTATGAATTGGTGAGGATGTCTTCGCTATAAAAGCTTTCCATCAGATTGAGGTAGCTCAGGTTTACGTGCACAATATTCTGGTCTACATCTGCCAGGTCCATTTGTCTCACCAGCCAGGATTTATCAATGTGAACAATAGCCGATGACCATTCAGAATAGGGATCACTAAATTCAAAGGTCAGTTTATGCCCGCTTTTTTCCAGCACCTGGGATTTGAACACAACATCTGAAAATAACGGCCCCAAAAAGCGTTTGATGAGATCAAGCGGATTGAGTGGTTCTATAATAATCTGACGCTGTCCATGGTTCACCGTGTACAATTTTTCACCATACCCCAGGATATCGATGTTCTGGGATTCAACAAATAATCGAAAATGGGTGCTGTCTTTCAGGTTTACATCGAAAGCCATTGAATCTTTACGACCGGAAAATGCCCATTCGGTGACATTCTCAATATGAATTTGAGTATTTTGAACTTTTAAAAACCGGGACACCATCTGATCCACTTGTTCCGGAATCGGATTTGTCAAAGTTTGCCCCATGGCAGTTGTGCCCAAAATAACAGACCAAGCAAAAAGAATTTTAATCAGTTGAGTGCTTCTCATAGTGAATTGGGTTACACCGTTCTTGGATATTTTATTCATCATCATCTTCAAATGCCGGATTCCCCAATATCTCAGGACCAAGGAGCACATCACGCGCTTTGCTTCCCGTATTAGGTCCAACAACACCTGCCAGTTCCAATTGGTCAATCAATCGGCCTGCCCTTGCATAGCCTATTTTCAATCGCCGCTGCAACAGACTTACCGAACCCTGTTGATGCGTGATAACCAGACGATATGCTTCATCAAACAAGTCATCCCGATCATCCTCGCTGTCGTTGAACATTCCGCCACCAGAGCCATTGACATTCTCCCTGACTTCAGGCAGAAATTCCTCTTCAGGTTTCGGTTCGTGACTAATATGGTCCAAAATACTTTCAATCTCTTCCAGCGTCACCAACGCGCAATGC
>MNWS01000059.1:2937-9892 GCA_001872685.1 Fidelibacterota bacterium CG1_02_48_14 | reverse complement strand
CAGTACTCCAATAATCGGCATGCCGCTTCTCAAGGGATAATGTCACACCTCGGGCATTGGCGTAATCCAGATTAATATACTGGACATACTTGCGTTTATCGTATGTCTCCCAAACCTTGTTCGCGCTCACCAGATTACGAATATCCCGGTAGTAAATATTAAGGTCAAACCCAATAAAATCAGTCAATTGCTGCTGCAATCCAATTTCATAACTCACAGTTTGCTGAGGCTTCAAGTCGGCATTGCCGATGACGCTGTTGAGGCCAGTGCCACTTGATATGGTAAATTCAGGATTGTTAAACATGTCTTCATAGTTGGGGATCTGGAAAAAATGGCCATAGGAAATATGAATCACCCCCTTGTCTGAAATGGGGTAACCAATGCCGATTCTGGGGCTGAATTGGGCTTTGGGTTTGGCATCTTTATACCAGACTGCCTTCCTTTGTGCCAGTGAATACTCATTTGCAACGACCTTTTCGGACGTATCAAATTTTCCGTCACCATCAATGTCTGTATAGGTCTCTCCGGGTTCCCAAATACCATTTTCATTTGAATCAACAAAGGGTTCCTGATCATCAATATAACCGTCCCCGTCTGCATCAATATACCGGTGCTCGGGTTTAATCGGGCTGTAAACATCCGGGTCACGCATATCTACCGGCAGGTGGAAATTCGAATTGAAGTAATCATACCTCAGGCCTGCATTGACGATCAAACTTGAAAATTCCAGCTTGGTCTGAAGATATCCTGAAAATTCCTGTGGTTTCACCTTAAGGACATAACCAGTCGTATCACCGGTCTGAACATCAAAGGCGATATAACGACGATAGAGGTCGTTCAATCTGGCCTGAAATCCTGATTTGAGTTCAACAACATGGTTCAATTGGTTCGTGTAATCACCTTTGTAAACCTCTGAGAGTGTCCGGCGATTGAACCAGCTATTTTGAATCCCGCCAGTGATGAAACTGTAGAGCTGTTGCGTTCCAAGAACATTGATCAGATCGAGTGAACCATCACCGTCCAAATCAGCATACGTTTTCGTGTCTTCAGGATTTTTGTACTTATACTCCAGCCACTCATACTCCACCCGAGAATAACCCAACGAGTAAAAACTGGTCTGAGACAACTGCTGATTGAGCCCGAGGGTATAACTACCACCGGTTTTATAGTGATCCTGCAAACCATCCGGGTTGAGCTGGAAAAACTCATCCCAATTTCGCTGCCAGGAATTGTCCCGGAGAATATTGAAATTTACCGATAATGTGGGTGTGACGCGGTAGGTTAATTTGGTGTGGAAGGATGTTTTGGAATAGGGATTCATGGATACAAATGATGAATCGCCCGTCCCCAATCGGTATCCCATTGTTTTGAAATTCTGTAGCGAGTCCAGGTCTAATGGCGCATAGCCAATAGATCCGTCGGATAGATTGAGTCCTTTAACCCACCAGCGACCATCGACACCGAGTCCGGTGCGCGGGTCAAGGGCTGAGTAAAAGGTATCGTCGACCTTGAATTGGCGAACGCCCTGCAGAGACCCATCCGCTTTAAAAATGCGGGCTGTGGTGAAAAAGGATAATTTGTTCTTGAAAATCGGACCAGACAGACTGACTTGCAGGTTTCGTTGCTCCAATGGTGAAACCTGGTCAATATTTCTAAATAATTTCGCGTGGTTCGAGACATGATCACCGAAATATCCGGAAATATTATAACTCCATTTATCACTGCCATCCTTGGTCACAATATTGACCACACCTGACATGGCCTGACCGTATTCAGCATTGAATGCACCGGTGATGAACTGTAATTCCTGAATAGATGTGTTCTCGATGTCCACGGCTAAATTTCCGTTGTAGGGATCGGTCACTGGAATACCATCCACCATGTAGAGCGTTTCACCAGAGCGTCCGCCACGAACATGCCCAGCAACCATCCCGGCTTGCATATCCAGTACCTCGCCGAATGTCTCAACCGGCATCGCTTTAATCTGATCTGCGGAGACATGGCTGGCGCTGGATGTCAAATCTTTTACGACCATAGGGCGTTCGGCTGTAACGGTGACAACCTCGCCGGACGAAAGTACTTCGGATGACATTTCAACGTTGACTTCAGTAGTCAAATCAACAGAAACCAGAATACCTGTGATTCTGGTTTTCTGGTATCCGATCATCGTCGCAATTATGGAATATTTCCCGGGTGGAATACCAATGATCATGTAGTTTCCATCAAGATCAGAGGCCGCCCCTAAATAATCGCTGCCCTCTACCAAAACATTGCATCCGATAAGAGGCTCGTTGGTTTCGGCGTCTATTAAATTTCCGGCGATTTTTCCGGTTGTTCCACCATTCAATATTTGTTGATTTACGATAAAAGTGAGGAGCAACACCCAGCCCAAACGAAACAAATCATTCACTTTCCGCATGGGTCGTGTGGAGGTGTTCAAGGTCAAGTTTATCCTGAGTTACGCAAAGTACAGATCGTGTACCAAATTATTTTCCCACCGATTATCTAGTAACCCTGTTTTGAGTTACGCTTGGAACGAAATTAAATGCTGACTTTCCGAATTTCAAGCTAAATTTGTCCGATGAAAATTAGCTCAACCAGGAAAGAAAATTTTTTCAGACCTTACAAACTTCTGGAACGATTCGTGCAAATGACCATAAAAGAAAACGGTTTTGCGATTTATCAAGCAAAAAGGAACTCGAGAATTATATCAGCCAGACAATTCCGGATTACCCTTGCATCAATACTTTTCGGTGTTCTTATCCTCACCTGTTCCAAGACCGAAACACAGCCAGATGTCATTGCCCAAGTTGGGAATCGAACCATCACCTC
Source organism: Fidelibacterota bacterium CG1_02_48_14 (assembly GCA_001872685.1). Lineage (GTDB taxonomy): Bacteria > Fidelibacterota > UBA8477 > UBA8477 > UBA8477 > UBA8477. The sequence continues at coordinate 7,060 of MNWS01000059.1, read as the reverse complement.
CGACGCGTTCAAACGCGCCTACATACCGGTTTTAATGTACACGAATGCCAGGGATAATGCTGCGACTCGGGAAAATTTGCTCAATGATCTTCTGGGACAAAAAATTTTAGCTCAATCGGCCGAAGCAATGCAACTCGATACAATCGCCAAAATAGATCACTGGGTCGAGCCCGTCCGCCGCAATGCCATGCTTCGAAAAGTCTACGAAACGAATATCCGTGATGCACTTCTTGAACCGACTGACTCCGAATTACGGATCGGTTTTAAGCGATCAAACGAGGATCGTCACGTTCGGCATCTGTTTGTCCCAAACAAATCCACCGCGGACAGCCTCTATTTGCTGATTAATTCCGGTGAAGCAGGCTTCCGGCAAATAGCTCAACATGTCTTTCAGGATTCACTTCTTAAATCGAATGGTGGCGACCTGGGATGGATTCATTTCGGTGATCTGGACGAAACGCTTGAAGACACTGTCTACGCCCTGTCACCGGGGAGGGTATCAAAACCGACCAAAAGTGCCTATGGGTGGCATATTCTGACAGTTGAGGATATTCGAAGACAAAAACTACTCACGGAAAGTGATTTTCAACTTTTCAAACCTCGACTCTGGCGAACCATCCTTGACCGACGTGAATTCAGCAGGTCCCGTGAGTTTATCAATGCATTTATGCGACAGGCTGACATCAAATTCGACCCGGTGGTTGCGCCAATGGTATTTCGAATCCTTGCCAATCGCCTGTGGGCACTCCGGGAAACTATGGCGACGGACAAGGTTCCCGAAATTTCCAATAGAGAGATTGGAATCATTCAAAATGACCTCGCGCCTTTTATGAATGAACGCCTGATGACATTTTCCGGGGAGAGCTGGACGGTCCACGATTTGGTATCACACCTGCCTTTTATGAATGCGAGACTCATGTTCCAAAACCTTCAAACAGCCACCGCTTTCCTGATTCGCGATGAACTTTTGCTGGTACAAGCGGCTCAGGCGGGGTTCGAAGATGACCCGGATGTACAGTCTGAAATTCAGGATCGACGCGACCAAATCCTGGCTCAGCTTTATCTCCAGTCAAAATGGGATTCACTCACCATTTCTCCTGCAGCATTAAAATCATACTTCAATACAACCTGGGAAGCTCAGTACCTGGCGCCGGATAGTCTGTTTCTAGAGGGCTGCTACTTCAGTAACGAGAGCCAAGCTAGTCAAGCTCTCATCAAATTGAATGACACCAATGGATTAGCCGACCTCCGTTCTCTCCCACCAGAAGGGCATTTTAAAAGCCTGGGTTGGCAGGTACGCGGCACCACAGACTATCCCGTGCTTTATGATCAAGTGTTGAATTCGCCGATCCATACGGTGAAGGGGCCCATTAATTCAAATGGCGGTTGGTGGCTGGTCGAGGCAACGATTCGCCATCGTTACCCGCTGCCGTATGAGCGAGTAATCAATAGGGTTGAACAGGATTATCGAGACGAACAGTGGCGAACATTTCGCATCAAAATGGTCGAGGCAAACCAAGACCAGTTTAAGACCTGGGTAAATTTTGAGCTACTTAATGAATTGCCCAAAAAGGAAAATTGATTCAGGGAATTTCAATCACGCTGTTCTGACCACCGTAAGGGTCAGCTTCCTGAAACCGTGCCAGCGGATCTGAAATCCAATCCCGATTGTTCAAGACAAGTTTGTACCGGTAGCTGCCCGGCCGCAAGGGAACCTGCATTTTCAGGGTGTCTCCATCAACTTGCGTGGGGAAATGTTTAGGTTTCCAGTTGGTGAAATCACCAGCGATGGCCAAATCATCCGGCGATAATTCTGACTGAGCATATTTGAAGATGGCTACCTGGTAATCACCCGTATACCGTTCGGTAAAATCGGTCCATGGATTCGCAGTTACCACTGCGACATCCACCGACCAAACAGCGGCGCTGAAGGGTTGAAGTGTCACCCAAATGGAATCACCAGTGGCAATCATTCCCCCACTACCCCAGACTTCATCTCCCAATCCCGTGAAGGCATAGCGATCATTCTTCATAGCAAAACTGACGGTTTCACTGGTAGCCGCATTGTTCAAAACCACGAGGAGCTGCTCATCTATATTACCTCGCAAAAATGCGTAGACTCCCCAGTCTTTATAAATTTCAAACAATGGGGATTTGGTTAGAGCTGGGGATGATTTGCGTAATCGAATCAGAGCGCTGGTTTCCTCAAGTATTCGAGATTCCCGTAAATTGAGCGAATCAGGAAACATGAGACGGTTAACATAATCTTGTGGGTCACCCGTAATTGGATTTTCAAGCGGTCCGCCCGGAAGACCAATTTCTGTTCCATAATACAACACGGGTATGCCCGGTGAAGTGAGCAGATAATTCAATGCTAAGTTTTGTTTTGCATCCGCGTGAGATTGAATTCCAACGTTAAATCGTACGACATCGTGGTTATCGATGAGTGTTGCCATTGGGTATGAATTGTAGTCGTGATCCGCTTGCTTACGAAAGTCAGACAAATCACCTATACTCCCGCCCTGGCCAAATGTATTCTTTATCGCATAATATCCGGGAATGTCGAATAGCGCGTTGAAGTCAAGATCCAAATAGGGCGTCAATCGCTCTGGTTCACCCCAGAAAATTTCCCCGATTACGAAAAAACGGTTCCCGTATTTCTGATGGATGGTTCGATTAAAGTGATCCCAGAACGAGGGATTGACATGTTTAACGGCATCTAATCGGAATCCATCGCAGCCGGTTTGATCGATCCAGAATTGAGACATTTGAGTGAGATAGTCAACGACTTCGGGATTCTCCGTATTCAGGTCGGGCATGCCGTGAAGCGCTCCACGCTCGATTTGTGCCTGGTCAAACCAGTCCGTAATTGGGAAAAAAGTCCCCTCAGACGTCCGGTGAAACCAGTCCTTTTTACCGGGATCAGTCACCCAGGGATGATTCGCGGCTACCTGGTTAAACACCATGTCGAATAAGATTTTGATACCGCGCCGGTGGGCTTCATTAACCAACTCTTTCAAATCGGCGATTGTCCCAAAATGCTCGTCCACGCTGTAGAAATCCACCGGATGGTACCCATGATACGGCCACCAACCAACGAAATCGGAATCGGAATTATCAAAAAATGGCGATAACCAGATGGCTGTGATGCCCAGAGAATCTAAATAGTCAAGTCGTTGGATCACCCCTTGCAAGTCACCCCCCTGGTACGTTTTCAACGCCTCCGGATTAGTACCATCATAGGTCACATGACTCGCCGGGTTGTTACCCCTGTCATTCGTTGGGTCGCCATTGTGAAAACGATCGATCAGCAGGAAATAGATGATTTCGTTCTGCCATAGATAATTATTTTTTATCGGTTTACACCCGAAGATCAAAAAAAGGGCGAGAAGACCCGGTAGCATCCATTTCGACAGCTTCGACATTATTGCAGGATATCAGAATAGATCTTCATGTAGGAATTTGCTGACCGTTCCCAGCTAAAATCTTCGGACATGGCATTGCGCATGAGGTGCTGCCAGGCTTCTTTATCTTTAAAAACATGTAACGCTTGTAGGACAGCCTGTAAAAGTGCGAAGGAAGAGTATATCTGAAAAGTGAAACCCGTGCCGCTTTTTCCGTTCCAGGTATGAACAGTGTCACCCAGCCCACCTGTTTGCCGAACAATTGGAATGGTTCCATACCGCAATGAATAAATTTGGTTCAATCCGCATGCCTCATACTTACTGGGCATGAGGAACATATCCGCACCAGCTTCAATGAGATGAGAAAAATCGGGCTGATACCCATAAAAAAAGATGACTTTATCCGGATGCCGTTCTGCCCAGCCACGAAAAAGTTCTTCAAATCGGTGTTCTCCCGACCCAAGGATCACCCATTGCAGTGGCAATGCCATCAGCTCCTCTTCCAAAGGCATTAATAACTCAAATCCCTTTGAATCCACCAGGCGACTAATCATCCCAATCACGGCATGATCTGGCAGGTTGGATAGTCCTATCTTTTCTAAGAGTGCGCTCCGATTGATGCCTTTCTTGGGCAGATTTTCCATGTCAAAATTGACCGGAATACTGGGATCGGTTTCAGGGCTCCAAGTACGATAATCCACACCGTTCAGAATGCCGGA